>NZ_JBWKSN010000006.1:365423-453092 GCF_059419825.1 Pseudomonas sp. GW821-FHT05D12
GCCGATGTACGACCCGGTTCGAACTTGAAATACAACCCAAATGTGGGAGCTGGCTTGCCTGCGATAGCGGTCGGTCAGCCACTGCATGAGGTGACTGACACACCGCCTTCGCGAGCAAACCCACTCCCCATTTTCTAACCGAGCCGGGTGCTCTTCTCGACCAGGCACATGGGCGTGCCCGCCACCGGCTCCTGCATGATCTGCACTTGCACTTCAAACACCTGGCGCATCAATTCGGCACTGATCACTTGCTCCGGCGCGCCATCGGCCACCAGCTTGCCGCCGTGCATCACCGCCAGGTGATCGGCGTAGCGGCAGGCCTGGTTGATGTCGTGGAGCACGGTGATCACCGTCTTGCCTTCGGCGGCGAGTTCGCCCATCAGGTCGAGCAGTTCGACCTGGTGGCTGATGTCGAGGTAGGTGGTGGGTTCGTCGAGCAGCACCACGGGCGCGTTCTGCGCCAGCACCATGGCCAGCCAGGCACGTTGGCGCTGGCCGCCGGACAGGTCGGCCAGGGCACGGTCGGCCAGGTTATCCAGTTCCAGGCGCTGCATGGCCTGGGTCACATGAGACTGGTCGTTGCCGCTCAGGCGCCCCCACAGTGAGTTGTGCGGGCTGCGACCGTAGGCGATCAACTGGCGCACGCTGACGCCCTCCGGCACCGGCAACACCTGAGGCAGAAACGCGACCTGTCGGGCCAGTTGGCGGGCAGACAGGCTCGCATAGGCCTGGCCATCCAAGGTCAACTCACCCTGGGTCGGCTTGAGAATGCGCGCAAATGCCTTGAGCAAGGTGGACTTGCCGCAGCCGTTGGGGCCGATCAACGCGGTGACCTTGCCCACCGGCGGCGCGAACGACAGGCCCTGCACGATGCGCGTCGCGCCGTAACCGATATCGAGCTGTCGTGCGTGGAGAATACTCATGTGATCAGCCCTTGAACCGTGCCAGCAACCAAAGAAAATACGGCGCGCCAATCACCGCCGTGAGCACCCCCGCAGGGATTTCGCTGGGCGCAATCAAGCTGCGCCCGAGGGTGTCGGCGAGCACCAGCAGCAGCGCGCCGATCAGCATCGCCGCCGGCAGCAAATAGTGGTGATGCCCGCCCACCAGGCGCCGCGCCATGTGCGGTGCGACCAGGCCGATAAACCCGATCGGGCCGATCACGCCCACCCCCAGGCTGGTGAGCAGCACCGCGCAAACCATTGCCAGCCAGCGCGTGCGGCCGAGCGCGGTGCCCAGGCTGTGGGCGGCTTCATCGCCCAGGGCGATCAGGTTCAGCGGCTTGGCCAGGCACAATCCCAGCGGGATCAGCACCAGGAACGGCAGCACCAGCGCCACATGGTGCCAGTTGCGGCTCCACAGACTGCCGGTCAGCGCGAGCAAGGCGGTGTTGATATCCAGCGGATGGGACAGGATCAGAAACTCGGTGACGCTGGACAGGGTCACCGCAATCGCCACCCCGGACAGCGCAAAGCGCACCCCGGAAAAACTCACGCCGGTGTTGTACAGCGCCAGCAGCAACGCGCCGCCGGCACCGCCCAGGCACGCCACCAGCGGCAGCCAGGCGATCGGCAGGTGCGGCCAGCCGATGATCGCCACGGTCAGCGCCAATCCCGCGCCTTGGGTCACGCCGAGAATTTCCGGCGAGGCCAGCGGGTTGCGAATCACCCCCTGCACAATCGCCCCGGCCAGGCCGAATGCGCAGCCTGCGAGGATCGCGATCAGGCTGCGTGGCAGGCGGTGGTTCCACACTTCAAAGTCGAGCGCGTCATGGGCCAGCAGGCGGTCCAGCACGGTCTCCGGCGCGAGCCAAACGGTGCCCGCGCTGAGGCTGACAAAGGCCGCCAGCAGCAACAGGCCGAGCAACAGCCAGAGGCGCAATCGTGGCTGGGTCATAGGGCACGCCTGGCGAGAAAGAGGAAGAACGGTGCACCAATCAACGCGGTGACCACCCCGGCCGGGGTTTCCACCGGGAAGGCCACGGCGCGGCTGAGCAGATCGGCGCCCAGCACGATCACCGCACCCAACGCCGCGCTCAGCGGGATCAGCCAGCGGTAATCGTTGCCGAGAAACTGGCGCAGGATATTCGGCGCGATCAGCCCGACAAAACCAATCGGCCCCACCGCGCAAACGCTAGCGCCCACCAGCAACAGGCTGGCGACAAACACCTGCAGGCGCAGGCTGGCGATGCCCACGCCCAACGAGCGCGCGGCGTCTTCGCCGAGGTTGATCAGGTTCAAGCGCGGCGCGCACCACAGCGCCCACAGGCCGCCGATCAAGGTGCACGGCCAAAGCAATTGCACCTGCGCCGCACCGACGTTGGCCAGGGAACCGGCCAGCCAGTTCAACACGCTTTGCGCCTGGGCCTCGACCAGGATCACAGTGAGGCGGGTCAAGGCAGCACACAGGGCTGCGACGGCAACGCCCGCCAATACCAGGCGCCCCTGGGCCGTGGTCGGCGACCAGGCACCGCCGAGGCTGAACACCGTGATCCAGGCCAGTGCGCCGCCCAGGCAGGTCATCAGCAAGGCGCCGCCGGCGAACGGCAACGCGACCAACCCGGTGGAAAACAACGCAAGCCCCAACGCCGCCCCCGCCGTCACGCCGAACAACGAAGGCGATGCCAGGCGGTTGCGGGTGATGCCTTGCATCAGCGCCCCGGCCAGGCCCAGGCAAGCCCCCACCAACGCCGCGCACACCGCTCGCGGCACACGCAACTGAGCCACGATATAGGCCATGTTGCCGCCGACACGGCCCTGATGAACCAGGCCGTTCCAGGCATCCGCCGCCGTCAGGGTGAACGGTGACCAGCTGTACAACGACAGCCAGAACAACCCGGCGCCGAGCAGCAGAATGCCGGCTGCCGCCACACTGCGCGCCATGCTTATTGGCTCAGTACGGCTTTACCGCCCTTGAGAATCGCCAAAGCGTCTTCGGCGATCTGCTCCGACGCCAGCACCCCACGGTTACGCGCCCAGCTGTCGCCATCCACTTCGGCCACCTGCTGGTGACGTACGGCGCCGAGCACTTGCCACAGCGGCTGCTTGCTCCAGCTGTCGACGATGCTCGGGCGGCGGTAATGGCCGACCAGCAACCAACCCGGGTCGAGGGCGAGGAGTTGCTCCAGGCTGACGAACTCGGTCGGCGCCGCATTCGCGCGTACCGCTGGCACCTTCAGGCCGATCGCCTGCAGCACGCTGCCCGCGTAGGAGTCCGGGCCGTGCACCGAGAAGCTGTCTTCCCGCGCGACACCAAACAATACGTTGGTACCGGCAGGGATCTGCGCGGCGATTTTTTTCAGGTTGTCGCGGTTCTGCGCGATACGCGCTTGCATCTGCGGGCCTTTGCCGAGGGCCTTGCCGATCAGTTCGGCGGACTTGAGGCTACCCTGGTAATCCTCGCCGCGCGAGGGCAGCAACAGGGTCGGCGCAATGCTTGCCAAGTCGCTGTACAGCGCCTGATGACGGTTAAGGTCGGCAACGATCAGGTCCGGCTTGAGCCGGGCGATTTCCTCGATGCTCGGCTGCGAACGCAGGCCCACGGACTGCCACTGGCCGATGGCTTGGCGCACCCTGGGCAGCACGCGGTTGGCGTCGCCATCGTCGGCGGCGCCAACGGGTGTGACGTCGACGGCGGCCAGGCTGTCGAGAAAGGAGAACTCCAGCACCACCACGCGCTTGGGCGCATCGGGCAGATGCACGGCGTGCTGGCCGTCATTGAGGTCGATGGGCGCAGCGCTTAATACGCTTGAAGAAAACGCCAGGAGGCAGGCGGCAAGGGTCGGGATGGAGCGCAGCATTCGCATGACAAGTACCTCGGCGTTAAAACACCCCGGCTAGACAGGCTGGGGAAAACGGCGGGTACTATTCCATATCGGCGCGGCGTGATCAAAAAACATTCTCATTTCCACCCTGGCAACGGGCTTGCTGTGCTGAGCAAGCCTGTTGGGGTCAGCAAACTTGTTAGGGTGAGCAGGTTTGTTGGAGTCAGCAAATTTATTGTGGTGAGCACGCGCCTGTGGCGAGCGGGCTTGCCCCGCGTTGGGCTGCGCAGCAGCCCCAAAACAGATCAGCATGGAATACCTGGCACACCGCATTTTGCTTGAAAGGGGCTGCTGCGCAGCCCAACGCGGGGCAAGCCCGCTCGCCACAAAAGATCCTGTGCACCCCGCCCTGCAGGCTCACCTTAGAAAGCCTGCTCACCATAGAAAGCCCCCCCACCCAGGCATACCCGTCACAGCGATCAGAAATCGACAGTAGCCGACAGCAAATACGTACGCGGTGTCGACAGGGTCAGCCCCGGCTCGCTGTCATCCGACGCTCCCGCCGAACTCCAGTAGCGTTTATCGGCGACGTTTTCCACGTTCGCGCGCAAGGTAATGTGCTTGTCATCCACCTTGAACGCATAGCGCGCGCCGACGTCGACACGGTTCCAAGCGTCGATCTCCTTGACGTTGGAGGTGTCCAGGTACTGCGAGCTGGAGTAGATGCCACGGCTGGTCAGGGTCAAACCTTCGAGGCCCGGCACATCCCATTCGGCGCCGAGGTTGACGTTGTACTTGGGCGTGGCCGGCGCGCGGTTGCCGTTGGTGGCGCCGTTGGTGGTGTCCTGCAGCTTGCTGTCGATGTACATCACCCCGCCGAGCAGGCGCACGCCCTTGAGCGGCTCGCCGAACATGCTCAGCTCCGCACCGGTGTTCTGGCGCTTGCCGTTGGGACCGAACACCGTCGTGATGGCATTGGTTTCGTAGGCAGGCTGCTTGATACGGAACACCGCAGCGGTCACCGCAAAGGCGCCGGCGTCGTATTTGGCGCCGACTTCCACCTGGCGGCTGATGAACGGCGGGAAGATTTCATCGTCGTTGGCCGAGGTCGACGGCGCGACCTTGCCCTGGCTCAGGCCTTCCATGTAGTTGGCATACAGCGACAGTTTGTCGGTGGCCTTGAACAACAGGCCACCGGACGGCGAAACCTTTTCCTCGTCGTAGGCGGTGCGGCCTTTGACCCCGTTGTTCCAGTCATCCACCTTGACCCGCTGCCAGCGCGCGCCGAGGGTCAACAGCAGGCGGTCGTCGAAGAAGCCCAGGGTGTCGGACAACGCCACGCCGCTGAAGCGGTTCTCGGTGTAGACCTTCGGATCGGGGCGGGTTTGCACCGAGGGTGTCGGTATCTGCACCGGGTTGTAGAGGTTGCTGCGACCCTGCGCATACCGTGCGCCGCCGTTTTCGAAATCCATATAGAAGTAGCTGGCGGCCAGGTTGACCTCATGGCTCACCGAGCCGGTCTGGAACCAGTTGCGCACGCCGGCGGTGTAGGTGCGCACGTTTTCATCGCGGGTGAAATCGCGCGGCAGCACCAGGAAGTCGCCGGTGGCGTTGGTCACGGACACTGCATGGCGCAGGAAGTCGTGGTTACTTTTGCGCGCGCCCATACCGCCGTACAGCATCACGTTATCGCTGAGATCGTACTCGGCGTTGACCGTCCCGAAGGTGTCGTTGGTGCTGGCCTTGCTCCAGGACTGCGCGTAATTGCGACGCACATCGTTGGCGCTCGGCACCGGCGCATTGGCTGCCACCTGCACCCGCTCCTGCGGGGCATCGGTGTCGCGCTCGGTGTGACCGATATCCGTGGAAAGACGCAGGCGCTCGCCACGAAAATCCAGGCCGAGCACGGCCATTTCACGGTCGACACTCTGGTGGTCCCACTCGGTGTCGCCGGACTGCTTGACGCCGTTGAAGCGGATACCGAACTTGTTGTCCTCGCCAAAGCGCCGCCCTACATCCACGGCGCCGCCGGCCTGGCTGTCGGAGGCCCAGTTGCCGGTAAACGAGTTGATGTCCTTGTCGGTGGCGCGCTTGGGCACCACGTTGATCCCGCCGCCCACGCTGCCACGCGGCGAGATGCCGTTGATCAACTGGGTCGGGCCTTTGAAGATGTCGACGCGGTCGGCCATTTCCATGTCGATGGTGTAGGTCGGCAACACGCCGTAGAGGCCGTTGTAGGCCACATCGCTGTTGAACAGGCTGAAGCCGCGGATGGTGAACTGTTCATAGCGCCCACCGGCCGGGTTGGTGGCGCGTACCGACGGGTCGCTGGCAATCAGGTCACCGAGCGTGCGCGCCTGCTGATTCTTCACCGCATCCTGGGTGTAGGTGGTCATGCTGAACGGGGTTTCCATGAAATCCCGCGTGCCCAGCAGGCCCTGCGAGCCACGCCGCGCCACCTGGCCACCGGCGTAGGTGTCGCCGTCGTAGAGGCCGGTGGTGCCGAGAATCGAGGTCGGCGCCAGCTCCAGGCTGCTGCCATCCGGTATCGGCACCAGCATGTAATCGCGGTCGCCCATCGGTTGCAATTGCAGGCCCGACCCTTGCAGCAAGCGGGCAAAGCCCTCCTCCACCCCATATTCACCGGACAAGCCACTGCTGCTGCGGCCGCTGACCAGCGCCGGGTCGACGGACAGGTTGACGCCCGACAACCCGGCAAACCGGGTCAGCGCCGCGCTCAGGCTACCGGCCGGCACCTGGTAACTGCGCCGGGCGGCAGTGTCTTCGGCATAGCTGACGGGGACGAACAACGGGCTGGCGCTGAGGCTCAGCATCAGGCTCAGTTTCAGCAACGGGCGCAAGCGCAAAGGTAGAACTGCGGGCATTGGAGGAAGCTCTCGATTTTGTTCACTTGCCTGGAATGACAGGCGAGGCGAAAAAAGGGGACAGGCTTCGGCCAACTTTCTTCAACATCGCAGGGAAATGGCGACGCCACCTCCCTGAAAAATGGGGAAAACAGCCACAAGAATTTCGGATTTTTCGAAGCGTGCGTTTATGTAGTCTTTTTTATAAAGGAACTCCCACGAAGCTTCCGGGTCGGCTGATGTACCTATTTTCATTTCACTACACGGATGGGTCGGATGAAACAGATGTCCTTCGTCGAGACCGAGCATGCTGGCGCCGCCAAGGACGCTCTGTATGCCCGCCTCTCAGGCCCCAGGCACGCTAACGCAAGCCAGCAGGCTGTGCACGACTTTGATAGCTGTCGGAATATCGAATCAGGCGCCGTATTCATTATTGCCTCCGGCCTGTCAGCCAAGTCGTTCCCGTTCGAAACGTTTGCGCACGTGCCAATGATCACGATGAATGGCGCTGTCTCGATGTTTCTGAACACAGACATCCAACCGTTTTTTTACGCCTGCACCGACAGAAGCTTCTCCAAGCAACAGCCGGATTTATTCAAATACGCCATGGCAACCAGCAAACGCGTGGCGCTGTGGGAGGACCATGCGCAATCGTCCCGTGCGCGTCCGACCGGGCAGCTCTATCGGCTGACCAAGGCGAAAAGACCCTCCTGGCTCGATGCGGCCATGGGCAGACACGCTGCCCTGGTGGCCGACCACTCCCTGCTCGCAATGCGCAAAAGGCCGGTAGGCTTCAGCAAGGATATGAGCAAGGGCTTTTTCGACGCACGAACCGTGGCCTACCTGGCCATCCAGTTGGCCTACCACGCAGGCTTCACCAAGGTCTTTCTGGTCGGCGTCGACCTGCATGAAAATTCGGGACGATTCTACGAGACCCAAGACTCGGTCAAGTCGCCCTGCGGGCTCGATGAGCACTACGAAACCCGCATCCTTCCCTCGCTCGAGCTGATGTCCAGGAAGGTCATGGGTGATGACTTCATGGTGTACAACTTCTCCGACTGCTCGCGGATCCCCGAGAGCGTCATACCCCGCGTGACGCTGGGGGAAGTCCAGGCGATGCTCCAGTAAGCTTACGCGCACTTCCAGGGCCCAAGCCCTGGAGCGCGCCGATCACGCTCCCCCTTCAATCGCCGCGGCCGGGCAGCATGCCTGCGAGCACGTTGTCCTTGTCAATGAAGTGATGCTTCAGCGCCACCAATGCATGCCCACCCACAAGTACCCCGCATAACCAGGCAGTGTAGGTGTGGATGGCCTTCGCCAAGTCATAGAGACTTTGATCGGGCTCCACCAGCGGCGGCAACAGCAACAACCCGGCGAGCAGGATGGGTTTGTCTGCAACCGAACTCCAGTACCAGCCAGACATCGGCAACCCCACAAGCGCGACGCCGTACAACAGCAGATGACCGACGAACGCGCCCCGCTGCATCAGCGGGCTCATCGTCGCAGGCATCGCCGGGGCCGCATGTGTAAGACGCCAGCCAACACGCAGCACGATAAGCAAGAGCAGAACGCTGGCCATCGCCTTATGGACAAAGGTGAGCTGGTGCTGAGGGTTAAGCTCATCGCGCCAATGCACCGCCACAATCCCGACAAACCAAGCCACCACCCAGATCAGCGCCATGCCCCAGTGCAACCACTTCGCGGTGGCCGTATAGCTTTCTGCCTTCGACATTCGGATAGCCCTCTTTTTTTTAGAAGCTTGGATTATCGTCAATGGGCGTTATCGAAAAACCGTAAAATGCCGATGATGATGATCGAGTTTTCTGATTTTTCAGGGGGGATGGCGGGTCTTCAGATAGGCTGCAGCGTTAACAAAGTGGGGACTTCACCGACCTTCGCGGTCAGCGTGCGAGGCGCGATTATTTTTTGCGGGCATGAAAAGCCCAATCGTTTCAGATTGGGCTAAGTCATTGAAAATATGGTCGGGACGGAGTGATTCGAACACTCGAACCTAGCACCCCATCTCCTTTTTCATACTTCTTGAAAGACTCCAAAATTTTACTGTGGATTTTTCAAAGCGAGTATTTACGTGAGCTCCAGCGGTGTTCTGCTCTACGAGAGTCCAGTAACGTCCATCAAGAGCCGACGTTTTTGTGAGGGTAAAAGTAGGGGGAGTCCGTTTCTTGGCCAAAATCACCATCAAAGAACTCGAGTCGCTGACTCCCAACGATGCCGGCCGAATCCTCCGAGAGGATGGCAATCTGGCCGGTCGAATCTCAGTCCGCAAGGACGGTGTGTCGGTCAGTTTTTTCTATCGTTATCGCTGGGGCGACCAGAACAAAGAGTACGCCTGCGGAACCTGGCCGCGCAAATCCCTGACGGACATCCGCAAGGCCCGCAACCAGGCCCGTGCGCTCATCGATGAGCAGATCAATCCCAACGAGCAGAAGAAAACCGCCAAGGCACAAGCATACGCCGCTGCTAACGTAGAGGCTGAACTAGTAAAAACGACGAAGGTGCAAACGCTGGCCGTCCAGGATCTGGCCAAGGCCTGGCTGCTGGATGGCGTGGCGCGAAAAGACGGCAATGCCGAGTTGCAGCGCCGTTTTAACAAGGACCTATTCCCGGCACTTGGCAGGACCGCGGTGAACAATGTCTCCGAACACGATGTTCGGGCGCTGATTCGCACCGTGATCAATCGCGGCGCTCACCGGCAAGCCATCAGCTTCTTCGCCGACCTCACCCAGATGTTCAGCTGGGCTAGAAAGCGTCAGCCTTGGCGGGCCTTATTGATCGAGGGTGATCCGACTGAGCTGGTCGACATCTCCCCCTTGATCCCAGCCGACTACGAGGCAGAAAGAAGCCGCATCCTCTCACCGGCTGAGCTGTTGGAACTGCACAACCGCTTCCAGCAAATGACTGCCGATTACGACGCCCTCCCCGCGGGCAAAAAATACGACGGCATTCGTCCGCTAAAGAAGGAAACGCAGCTCGCGCTCTGGATCAGCCTGGGCACGCTGTGCCGGATTGGTGAATTGCTGCAGGCCGAATGGAAGAATGTCGATCTGGACGCGCAAACCTGGTTCCTCCCCAGCGAAAACGTCAAAGGCACCCGCGGCAAGAAGCAGGACCACCATGTCTTCCTCTCGCCCTTCGCCGTGCATTTCTTTCAGGAACTCAAAACCCTGACGGGCGACTCGCAATGGTGCTTTCCGAACAAACTGAATGATGGGCATGTGGACGTGAAAGTGGTGAGCAAACAGGTCGGCGATCGCCAGGCTCGCTTCAAAAACCGCAAAGCCCTCTCCAGACGGCGTCACGACGATACCCTGGTCCTTGCCGACGGCCAAAACGGCGAATGGACGCCGCATGACCTGCGCCGCACCGGCGCGACCATGATGCAGGCTTTAGGGATCAGCCTGGACGTCATCGATCGCTGCCAAAATCATGTACTGGCCGGCTCTCGGGTGAGACGCCATTACCTACATCACGATTATGCCGACGAGAAGAAAAACGCCTGGAACCTGCTGGGCGATCGACTCAATGCGGTGCTGTCCTCGACCTACGAGCACACGCCAAACGAGTCGATGTTGTCTTTTCCAGCGAACGCGGTGCCAGAGACACGAGTACCCTCATAAGCGGTTGCACTCAGAGTTTCCAGAAATTTAACATCCGCGCCCCCGTGTTATGACCTTAAATTCGCGATGAGCAAAGGTGACAGACTACATGTACACATTCGTGAGCTTCACCGTCGTGGAACTGTTCGAAAAAGTATCGTAAACACCCAGGGTCAAACTGGCCCACGACATTGGTGTTTGCGACGTCGCGGTCGCCAAAGCTTGTCGCAACGCCGGCCCCCCTCTCCCTGGGCGTGGCCACTGGAACAAATCGGAAAAGCAGCGACACTGCAAACCCTCCTCAGGTCGAAGGCAATATCAGATTCCAAGTGCTCGACCGTGACAACTCGCTCGCCAGGATTGGCACTGATTTGAACTCACCTAGACTCCGGCGGAATATTGAAGCCCCCCATCAATTAACGGAGCCTCACGCGATAGTGAGTCAATGGCTAAAGAGCACAAAAACGTCGAAGGTCAAGGACGGCTATCTCGAATACGCAGGCAAGCGCGCCTTGGTGGTCAGGCCTCCGAGACTACGGCCTGGCGCATGACGCTGAGAGTTCATCAGCCCTCCTTTTTCCCGGCGCCAGATTAGGCTCGGGCTGCATAACCCGCGTTGAAATCGATCATCCAAGTTTCTAGATCAATCAGTCCTTTTTCGTTTAGCTTGATGTGCAGCCACTTGAGCATCAGGTCGAACGCTCTCTCATTGCGCCAAACTAGAACCCGTCGGTAGACCGTTGACTAAAGCCCAAAACGTTCGTGTATGTCGCGCCACGCAGCGCCTGAGCAAAGCACCAAGAACACGCCATTGAGCATCAAATGGTCATCGACTCTCGGTCGACCGATACGCCGAGGCTGTCCAAAAAGATCAGCAATCAGCTCCCAGGGTGCATCGGTTTTTTTGTGCCGCTTAACCATCGTGGCCTCCTGCCTTCGATGGGCGCGAACGCTACCGAATACCGAGACTCAAATGTGGCGACATTGGTTTCAAATGATTTCATACAGAACCTAGCACACGCACTCGACAAGGGAACGCGCGAGCATAGCTGGCAAAGCCCTTGATCCAAACGTGATGACGCTAGACACGACTGTAAATCTTGTGTCAGATCACTCCAAAAGAACGGCTACAGCTTGGAAAGACATGGGCTATACGTATGATCCACGAGTCTTTAGCGTGTACAATTGAAAAATTTGGGTAGCACCCACCGATACGCTTGAAATGAAGGGCCTTATGGAATTCCACGACATTTTGCATGGGATCATACGGTTTTCGGATGAAAACCTAACCTCTTTGCTCGCTGATCTTATCGATAGCCCGGAGATCCATCGGCTGCGCAATATGCGTCAAATGAATTTTGATGTCCCCCTAATCCAAGAACTTGGCAGATCCCGACGCCTGCCGCATTCCATCGGAGTTACATACTTAGCGGTTGAACTTGCACACAATAGCAACCTTAGCCCTGATGCGACAAAAGCTCTGTTAGCAGCAGCAATTCTTCATGACGCCGCCATCCCACCTTATGGTCACTTGGTAGAATCAGAGCTTAAGCGGGTCGCACCTAACTTCAACCATGAAGAAACTCTATCACAGCTAATTCGTGGAGTGATTGGTGAAGGTAATGACTATGAAGAAATAGTACCTGGAAAACAGCTGCAGCTCGCGAAAATTTTACGAAATCATAATATTGATCAAAGCGCTGTGATCAGTTTAGTTTGCCCAAAAAAAGGCACTCACAGTGCTGTATCTGCTGATATTGATATTGACAACATTGACAATGTTCACCGCATGGCAGCAATGCTTGGCTGGGATAACGCCAAAGAAAACATAGCTGAAATACGTAAACACATGCGACTTAATGAAAAATCAGGTCTCTCTTTCAGCCGAGAGGCCATAAAACCGCTTGAACAATGGTTGGATTTCAGACAGCGCATTTACACTATGATAATAGCGCATCCAGAGTGCATCCCATATAACGCACTTCAAACCGACCTTGTCCGCCTTGCAGTTGATAGCGAAATAATTACACCTAAAAACTGGTATATGACAGAGCCGGAATTCGAAGAAAGACTGCGACAGCACAAAAATACAAAGCTTCTTGCGCAGCAGTTAATATCTGGGTGCGAGTACCACCTTGTTGACTATGTGTGGTTCAAGAATTTCAATACTTCTAAGAAATTAAGAAATGCTGAAATCGCCGAATTCATTTCTGAAAAGGTGAAAGTTTCTTTCAATGACTCCGGCTATTTTGTATGGAATGAAAAAAGTTTAGTCTGTCGAGAAATAAAAATAACTATCGATAATGATTCCGAAATAAAAACCCTGGGAGAAAATTCCACGAGTTGCATGATCGCACTCATTAAAAAGACACAGGGCAAAGCAAAACTACTAAAAAAAGATATAAGCGATTGGAGAGAGGGCGTAACAAAATCTTTCCTCAATCTTTTTGAAGTTGATACTTTCGAAGCTGAATTCCCGGAAACATATAAAGGAAGCTTCTTCGCA
Source organism: Pseudomonas sp. GW821-FHT05D12 (assembly GCF_059419825.1). Classification (NCBI taxonomy): domain Bacteria; kingdom Pseudomonadati; phylum Pseudomonadota; class Gammaproteobacteria; order Pseudomonadales; family Pseudomonadaceae; genus Pseudomonas; species Pseudomonas sp. GW821-FHT05D12. The sequence goes on from NZ_JBWKSN010000006.1 coordinate 378,174, forward strand.
GAAACGGACGAGCTGCACTTTGAACTCAACTGAACATTTAGAAAGTATTGACTGGTCATTCCCAAATCAAAGCAATTCGGGGATACACTCTCTTCATTGGTATCCAGCAACATACATAGCTGCAATTCCGGGTACTCTGATCCCTGCGTTCACTCAAAAGAACGACATCGTTCTAGACCCGTTCAATGGATCTGGGACTACTGGTGTCGAGGCAATAAGGCTCGGTAGAAATTTTATTGGAATCGACACCAACCCAATTGCCTTACTTATGAGCGAGGCTAAGCTTTTCTTCCCCGACCCAAAAAGTTTGCGCAAGCGAATCGATAAAATTATAAATCAGTCGGAAGATTTATTTGGGACACTGCATCCAGAATCACATCCTCATGAAGAAGAGCTCAGAGCCTGGTATCACCCGGATACTTTATTTACATTAAATCGCCTTTTAGCATCCATCCTTGAGACCCCAAACCCTCAACTAAAAAAATGTCTGCTCGCTATATTTTCAGGAATACTAAAAAACACGTCCTCGCAAGGACGGCACTGGGGTTGGGTTTGCGATAACGTCAAGCCAAAACCCTTCGAAATCGTGTCTAAAGATGCTCTGTTAATATTCAGAAATGCTTGCAATGAATATCTAAAAATCACAGAGCTATCACACAAGGCAGTTCAAGTTCACATTGAAGGCGAGACGAGAGCACAAACGCGCTCTCGCTACAAATTATTAGCTGGCGATTGCGTAGCTAATATGAAAGCCATTAAAAGCGAACATGTTGATTTTATCATGACATCGCCTCCATATTATGGTGTTGCCGACTATGTGAAATCTCAGCGGCTTAGCTACTTATGGTTCGATAAGGACGAGCTTGCAGCAGAAAGGCTGGGCTTCAGAGATTTCGAAAAACTTAGAGCAATTGAATCCGGCGCCCGATCCAATCGTTTTAGAAAAGATAGTCATGAACGTTATATGAACTTCATTACTAACTTTTTCGAACAAAGCTTCCGCATATTGAAGAAAGGTTCTTCAATGGCTTTAGTAGTTGGAGAATCTCAAGCTAGAGCATCAACGACGGAAGACCTTATTACCGCTGCAGTTGAGCGTGGCTTCTCCCTCGCGTTGAGAAAAGAAAGAAACATAAAAATAAGCCGTAGACGCTTGATGGCGAAAGTCAAGTGCGAAGATATCCTGATATTTGTTAAAAATTAAATTCCGAGGGAATGGAGCATGAACGAGGCTATGTTTGAAATTGTCGAAGATGGCGTACTGAAAATCGTTGACCACACAAAAAAAGGGCCAGAAGCAATTGTATATTTCAAAGTGAATTATTATCGCTTCATGGACTACTTTTATACTCAAACAAAGCATCTAGATGAGCTAACACCAGAAGGTGTCAGCAGCCTTTGTCGTGCTCGTGCAAAATACCCGCTATTAATAAGCAAGACTAACGTAGAAGTACGCTCCCTTTTTAAAGCGCTAGCTAAAAAGGTCGGCCCAGAGACTCTTTTAGAAATAGGAGCAGGTAGGAATCCCGTATTTGAAGATGAAGTGCCTGCAGAAATGCACTACGTACTATCTGATGCAGATAGCGAAGTTGTAGTGTTCCATTCTGAGAGAAACTCAGAGTGCTATGCCTTCTCTGGGGAAATTTGCAACCTGCCCTCTAAGACAGATTATTTTAAAATGGTAATTGCCGTATTTGTACTGCACTTTCCATTTCACAAAAAACAACTCATTGAACTGTATAAACGTCTAAGCTCATCTGGTGTTATCGTAGCGAATGTCTATCGCCGTAGCAATGAAGCTAGGGAAAAACTAACTTCCGAAATGATAGAGGCCGGATTTAAAATTAAAAAAATCATCGACAGCGCCAATCTATGCCGCGATCATGAATACTGGATTCTCGGAAAAAGTGACGCGCAGCTTGAAAACTGCGCAATCACACTAAAAGAATTAATAGATCGGCAGCCCTGACTATGATCGCCATTCCTTCAGGGTCTTATCTACTTTTTGTTTTAGACTCTGAAGCCCACCTTCATTATTGATAATCTTATCTGCTCTCAATATGAGAGAAGGAACATCAAGTTCACTTCTCGAGTGTACAAAGCTGTCGAAAGCTTCACGGGAGATTCCGACATCTTTAAACTCCTTAGACTCCCCAACCGCCCGCTGAAATCGAAGATCTGGGTCTGCCGTAACGGCTAACAACCTAAAATCAGACACTTCAGCATAGCGTGCTAACTCGTCAGGATATCGAATTCCATCAACTACAATCCGCCCCATGTGGAGATTGCCCAAACGATATCTAGCAATAATGTCATTTCCCAAAACCTTGAAAATAGAGTCCCCTAGAGCCCCTAAGCTCTTTCTATCAGGCTCGATTCCCATCCCTTTTAAAACCCCCCTTAAAATATCCGAATTAGACGCTGAGATATACCCGTACTTTTCTACTAAGTACTTCGTAACTGTAGTCTTACCCGCCCGAATTGGGCCGACTATTCCAATTATTGAAGGAAGCTCGGAGGCCATATCAACACCATATAAGAATAAATGTACACCAAAGTTAGGAACATCATACCGACTGATGCTCTAGTCGAAGGAGGATGGTTTCTCTTAGTATTGTCTCTACTCTCTTCACCTGGAAAAAAATTAATCAAGTAAAATTCTAATTGCTTACCTAATGCAAAGAAAAGCAAAAGAGCTACCAATGCGATGTCACCCCACAAAGCTTCATAGGCATTACCTGCAGAAGGCGCGACTCTGCTTATCAGCCATGCCGCAAATGCACAGAGGAAAGAAATCGAACAATAACACAAGATCCCTTGCAAGAAAGTATAAACTCTATCGCGCTTACGAGTTGGGTGAGGAGCCCGGGGACTATATATAACATCTACGATCACATCCCAGATAAAAAACACTGAAAACACCCACATCATCTGAAGAGCTTCCGGCCTAGCAGATGTAACTCCTACATATGTAGCTATCTCCTTATTTTTTGAATATGCCGAAAAATCTTGCTCCATTGTTTTTGCAATAGCAAAATATAAAACTACTAGAAAAACCTCTATCAATAAAAGTACAAATTCTTTTGAAAAAATACTCTTTATTTCGGTCTTATGTCCAGCTGCCTGAGACTTTGACCACATAACCCAGCTCATTGAAACCAGTAAAAGCGCTAGAAATGAGTGACTTAGTGACGCAAATAAAAGCCCATTTCCAGAGAGTAAATTATTCCACATTTTGGTAGGGCTCGAAGCCAAATCCCAGCCACCAGTTATAACAAATAGAAGTTCCGCTATTTGCTGCGCGATAGTAGCTGCAACTAACGCGAACAACATTGCTATGAACATCCGTCGAAGCTCATTCTGGCTCGTACCGCTATTCGGCCCTGCATTACTGCTTTGAGTTATAGTACCCATGCGCATTCCTTTGAGTTGTTCCAGATCCCAACCCGACTTAATACAAGTCATTTAACAGCATGTGAAAAGGCCCCATCCAGACACTGTCCTAACATCTAGGGCATCTGAGTGGAGGCCGTTGTCACTCCATCATTCACACTACCGGATGCTGACGTTTTTTGCTAATAGGATTGAACGCCATCTTTCACGGATGATGCGTGCAGGTTTAAGGGGATTGGTAAGGGTGTGACTGACGATAAATCTGAGTGTTTCATCAGCACCACCGGGATTTCGCGTTCAATGATCTAGGCCGCGGCGCCTTCACTCAGACCGCCAGGACTTCCTCAAAAGCATTGAAAATTTGACCAGCGAGAGAGTCGCGGTGGTTAGGGAATAACGGAGATTTAACACTGCACCAATCGGATAACGTCCTGATCCAGCTTGAAAAGCCTATTGATGCGTTATCCGAGGACGGAAGCGATGAAGCATTCATTGAAAGGAATTGCTGTATGGTCCCACCCCATACAAAACTGAACGAATCGTAGGACAATGTGGTTTGAGATAGGTGCAGCTCTATCAGATTAGGAAAGTCATCAGGCGTGAATGTCTCCCTCCCCAAGTAACTCCTTGTAGAACGCGACGCCGGCATCAGTCAGAACCAAATTCCCTTTCGCGTTCCTGTAAGCAATCGCTCGGCTCTCCAGCGTCTTCACATAAGAGAGTAGCGTGTCACCTTTCATGCCGCAGGCGTGCAGAACCTCCTGCTTGTCCTCACCGCTGCCGATCACTTCGAGATAAGCATTGCTCAGTCCCGCATTATCCTTGGTCAGGACATCCATGGTGAATCCAAGCTCCATCGCACCACGAAAAAGTACCAGCAGCAGCGCCTGAATGCGGCGCACGGCGTCTTCCACCTGATCCCCCCATCCCGGAGTTCGAATGAATGCGAACCCTTCCTGCATTACCAACTCATAGCCGATCTGGCTGTAAAGGTTACGATAATGATCAAAATGATTGAGCAGCTCTTCAAAGCACTGGTTGGGTCGAAGCTCACCATCGCTGAAAATGCTTCTGTTGATGGCCTTCCCATTCATGAGCTGTTCGTAGATTTCAACGCTCAACCGCTTGTTCGTGAGGCCAGCGATCCCCTCATTAATTATCCCCTGATTAAGCATGAGCTACCTTTAATTCGTGTTTGTAATATCGCATCGACTGCGCCTCAGTCTCGATCAACCCCATCTGAAATACCGGGCTGATAGTGAGGCCCTCTCGGTGCATTAGGAATGTAAGAGACGTAAGAACGTCGGAGAGATCAAAATCCTGAAGCTGAGAATGAAGAAGTCGAAACATCGCGACATGCACGTCGTCAGTGTCCTCTGCCAGCCATTGCTCAGTCAGGGCGCCAATCGCCGCCATCCGCATATCGAGACGCAATAGATTTTTACCCTTCTCATCAGATACCCCCCCTATCCGGTGAATACTGACTTTAGTTTCCTTGACCCTAGGCAGCGTCGTCCGAAGATGCTCTTGGAGGAGAATACGATGGTTCTGAGAAGACCATTCAATCTTCGCCTCGTACTGCCTTGTTTTGAGCCCGTGAAACGTCCGGTTGACTTGAAATACCTCGTGATCCAATTGCAGCTTATTACCCTTCAGACTACCGTCCTGCAGGACTTTTGAGGCTGAATGGATTGAGTTCCAGGCTCGCTCGATGCAGTCATATGAATATCGCTGTATCCTGCTTTGTTGCACATATCGCATCAACGACGAGCGAATGATCTCAATATCGTGTCGGTATGAACGAATGGTCTCCACTGCGTAGTGGATCTGACTACCCAAAACCTTATTCCCCATATTGAAGAGGTGGTCGCCGATCTCAGTCAGGGCAGTTAGGGCGGCAACGCCATTTTTCAAATCGGTATGCTGGTTGAGAAACTCAAGAGACGGAATGATGCTTCGAATGTAGATATGATTGATCTCGCGGAGCGCCTCTTGTGCCTGCTGAGACTCACTAATCACCTCTGCACGCATGGTATCAACGATGTCAGCCAGACGTCGCGACTGCCCATGAAGGCTCTCAACGCTTTCTTTCATTTTCGTTTGAGCGAAGCGGACCTCCCGTCGCAACACACCTATTTGCCCAACGAACTCATCATCATTGGCACTGTAAGAAGGCATCGACAGGAACACCTTCTGCAATTCATTGAAAGATCGCCTGATCGCTTCAAAGTCGGCGCTGTTCAGGTGCCTTAAACGAGCGAGATCAAAGTGCCTGAACATCTCGATCAGAAATGGCGCAAACGCCATCACCCCCCTAGAACGATCGATCTGCAGGATCAACCCGGCGCGTTGAAGGTTTGCGATATCGAGCGTGGCTTCGAGCTTTCGGCGAACAGCGTCAACTTTCTCCACCCCGCCTCGCCCTCGCTGGAGGGGGGCGACTGCATCTAGCAAGCCACGAAGCTTGTGCTCATAAAGTCGGACGCTCACCTCATCCCCTACTCCGGACTGATCCATATGATCGATCAAGTCCAGGTAAATTTTCTTGTGCTCAATCATAGTGGTGATCGTGACGTCAGTAGCAACAATCATTAATCACCCTCAACCAAGTTGGCTGGCAGAGTCTCATTTCTCCCTTTAGACAGAAGGAACTCGTTGAGGCCAGTGAAAAGTCCAGGTCGCTTCGAGTTATAAGATTCTTCAAAGGCGGTGAAATAGCTCAGATTCACATAGTTCCCCAACACCTTGCTGATTGCTCCTGTGAGGGTCGGCGTAGCGCCGAATACGAAGAAACCATCTGAGTCGGCAATTTCCCTAGCCGTTTTGAGATTCTGATCATCGAGATTGGACAACTCATCAATAAACAGCGGGAGATTGATCTTGGTGTCCGGCTGCAGAAGCCCCTTCAACAGGAACGCGAGAAGTCGGCAGTTGATCATTACTGATGTTCCTGTCGACTGAGCGATCTGCGTGAAGCGGTCGTCTCCTTTCTTTTTCACCATATAATCGATGTTCTCAATGAGTCGCTCCATGTTAAGAACAGAATCCCGCCGAGCATCCTTCTCAAAAAATTGACCGCAGAAGCTCCCGATTCTCTCGTACAACACATGGGAGTGCAGGCCGCTCGACATCAGGTTGATCTGATCGAATGAGATCAGCAATTCTTCAAACTGAGGATGCATTTTGCAATCGATCTTAACGGCTTCCAAGTTGGAAACCTGAATATCACACAGATGATCTTCTAACTTCGAGATGAAGTTCGTAATCAGCGTTTTCGCATGCTGTATCGATTTAATCTGGATGGAGGTATCGTGATTGTGGGATTGAACACTATTTCGATGATTTTCCTGCTCCGTTTCCAAACGGCCAAATATTACTGAGAACAACTCATGAAAGCGCGCCATGGAATCGATGTTAATGGTCGCGAAATGGGCAGCCTCCGAGTCATCACCAGTGAGCAATTGCTGCTCTAGGAGATAAACCAGCGGCTCTCTTACCTTGTCAAAACTATCATTCAACTGACGCTTTCGGCAGTGAATGGCCTTTATTGTTTCGTCGTTCACCTCTAGATACTGTGACTCAAACTTAAAATTGTCTGGACGCAGATAAGCCAGGTCCAACTGAAGGGAGTCTTTCACACTTCGCTGCCATGAGGCAATCTGCAAATCTCGGTGCTTTAGCCGGTCGATATCGGACTGAAACCCATCCCGGGTATTTTCTAGGGTCTGTACTTTATCCCTAAACCCGCGAAGAGCTTCTTCGAACTCTTCGAACAAGGCCTTCGACTCATTCAGTCGCCTAGTCTTTTCCTCATAAGTCCGCTCGACATGCTCCCGCCTGCGCAACAGGTCAATATCATCTCTAGTCTGCGCAATCTCGGCGTGCAACTCCTTTACCGACGACTCCACCTGCTCCTTGGACTTGGAGGAGTATTCGGCAAGATCCTTCATCAATCGGCGATTGCCTTCACGCCTCCGGCGAAGGTCTTGAAGATCTGATTCCAAATTTTGGCGAGCTTGAAGCGCATCGAAGGGCAGGAGCTCCACGGGTATTTGCTGGTCCAGAAAGACCAAAGCTCCATCCCTGGAGGAGAATAATCCTGTAAACTCGCGGATCACTCGATGGTGTTCACTGCTCAATGGCCCAGATACTGCCGTGAATGCTCTGCTGTTCAGGGTATATAGAATATCGGCACTGAAGCCATCGAGCTGCTCAAGGACGCTATGCAAGCTCTGCTCAAGCGACGCACGTATCTGATCTTCTCGAGCGCTGTCTATGCGATCCTGTCGCTGTGCATTTGCAAATGTTTCGGCCTTAGTGACTGCATCTTGAAGACTATCAATACGGGCCTGTCGCTGTTCAATGAATTCCTCGAGTATCAGTACGGCCTCATCCAGTTCCATGCCACTATATTCACGACGCAGCTCAGATAACCGAAAGCTATCTTGCTGAGCAACGTTGTGTTCCTTGGTTTGCTCGATGATTTGCCCAGTTAGTTGTTCCCGATCACGGTTCTTGGATCGCTCCTCTTCGCGAACACCAATGAAAGTGCGGTTGGCCTCGGTGAATGCAGCAGCAGCTGTGTCCCGCTGCCGCTGAATTGATGCTCGTTCTTCCTCAATGGATCGATCGGCCCCCACTAGCGTGCCAATTAACCCTTGGATAGACGCAACGAGGCTCCGGTACCCAGCGTCGAACTGGGTCCACTTCGGCGTAGCATTTTGGACAGTCAGCAGTCTGTCGTTTTCTACACGCAGCACGTCATAGCGATCCAAAATGTCGCGAAAACGAATCTTCAGCTCCGCCTCCGGCCGATCTTTGTTGCCCTCGATGATCGTAGCGATCGTGTTAGGCAGCGTTCGCTGATCCTTGGCTCCGATATCGAAGGCCAGACGAATGAGACTCTTCCATGCCTCAATCTCCCGCGGCTGTGCACCACCACCCTTCAACGGAAGAAGGCAAAATCGACCTTCCACAGTCTTGATTGATTGGTGCTTGTATATCCGTTCCTTGATCGTGGCTACGTCACGCATCAACACCGCGCCCAGCTTCTTAAGACTGGGAGTCACATTTAACGGAGAAAGGTGGTCCACGGGAGCCCCCATTCCACTGTTCACAGAGGAGGTCTTATCCCAGAACAAGTGCTCGATCTGGTCGTAGGTAACTGGCACTCCTTGGCGCTCGTAACCGAACGGCCGATTGCTGCGATTCAGCACAATGCAGAAAGGCCCATGGGGATTTTCCGCTTCCAAGATCATGAACGAACTGGACTCTGGAAAGTACCAGTCATAGCTGGCCGACTTATCGTAGAGACCTTTGGAGTTGCGGAAACCGAACTTATCCTCGCAGCCATTCAAGTTTTCCTCCGGTAGGAAGAAGAACTTCAGGGCATTGAGCATTGAGGTTTTACCCTGGTTGTTTGTACCTAATAGGGCTGTGTGCTGATCGAGGCGGATTTTCGTGTAGCAGTAGGCTGCACAGTTCACCAACACCAGCTGCTTGATACGGAAGGCCTCATAAAACATCGAAGGGACGGTCATGGTTTGGGCGATCCCAGGTCGGGTGCGAGGTAGGTTTCTTGTTCGAGCATGCGCCATGCCTTACGCATCAGACCTATAACCGTGTTGGTAGCCTCTGAGAGGTTCTCGAAGGCAGCCAGGTCCTGACGCTGCGCGTTGCTCATGGGGTACTTGGAACGCTCTAGTCTGGATTCGATGTCGCCTGGGTATAGGAATACTGGCTTCCTACCAAGCAAGGAGTGCAATGAGGCGAACATCCGGATTCCGCCCAGATCAACGTCAAACAGGCAATAGATTTGGACAAAAGTCGAAAGAAATTGCGAATTTAGCCGGTTGGTCACTTGATTCCCTGAGCCATAGATGAACTCAATCTGGTCGGGTGGAACATCAATCAAGCTGGCAACTAGTGCCGCGGTCTCCAACAGGCGCAGGAAGTTCTCTTGATTTTCAACGACCACAGCTGTGGGGCACACTGGACGTGGAGTACGGGCTCCCAACTCGTCGATTAGGATAACCACCGGGTGCGGCTCCTGAAGGTTGCGGATCACCAGCATAGAAGTAGTTACGCCAGCGGCATGACTGTTCCCGTCGAGCGCAGCCCCGGTTCTCCCTGACACAGAGGTTGGCCTGAACTGTACGAGCATATCTGCGAACTCGGCCTGATCTATGACCTCGACCTGATACCTGCTTTTCCCAAGCTTGGTTACGGCGAAAACCCTGCTGATCTGGGCAAGGGAGAAGCCCTTATCCAAAAGCGCGATTCTCAGCGTTTCGAAGTTAGTCGGCTTGGCGGCTTGGATCCTCTCCAAGTGAGCGAAGATTGCTGACACGCTAGACACTGTCCAGGCGACAGGGACTGATTTGGTGGGTAGCGATTGGCATCCGGGCATGCTCCTTCATGTCTCAGCTGGATGAATGGAGAATAACGACGGGGCCATACCATATCAACCCAAAGCAGCTACCGGGTGTTGCGGCATAATTGCCTGTTGTCAGTCGACGGCGATGAAGACGTAAAAAGTTAGAGGGTGGCACCTAGGGCAAACTGAAAAACCACTATCCAAAAGCTCGATAGACGTGAACCCAGAGTTACTTACCCTCCTCGCCGCAGTTCGGTGAGCTATGAGTTTCGCAGACATATCTTATACGAGGTGCTATTCAGTGCGTCGGCCACCTGTACTTTGAGTGCCTGATCGATTTACAGCACACACGTTCGGACCTTGGGTGAGCCTCGAGTGGAATTTCCCGCCCCCCTTGTTCAACCTTTCCAGAATCTACGCGCGACCTAAGATTCCACCCAGAGCCAGTCATTTTGTAGGGGTAAAAACGACCAAAAATAAAAAGGGGTCACGAGATAAAATCTCGCAACCCCTTGAATTATATGGTCGGGACGGAGTGATTCGAACACTCGACCCCTAGCACCCCATGCTAGTGCGCTACCGGACTGCGCTACGCCCCGACTAGGCGTGTTACTGGGTTTGCTTCGCAACGAAGCGATCAGGAATATACCGCAAGCTTTTGAAATGTGGAAGTATTTTAAAAGCCGGATTTATTTCTTCAAAACCACCAGCACATCTTCGAGTTCGGAGATCATCTGGCGGATCAGTTGCTTGTATTGGGTGGTGTCGTCTTTGGCTTCATCACCGGACATGCGCTGGCGCGCACCACTGATGGTGAACCCCTGGTCGTACAGCAACGCACGGATCTGTCGGATCATCAGCACATCCTGGCGCTGATAATACCGACGGTTCCCGGTGCGTTTGACGGGGTTGAGTTGAGGAAACTCCTGCTCCCAATAGCGCAGCACGTGCGGCTTTACCGCGCATAGCTCGCTGACTTCACCAATGGTGAAGTAGCGTTTGCCTGGGATGACGGGTAGCTCGTCGTTATGACTTGGTTCCAGCATAAGCCTCAACTCGGGCCTTCAACTTCTGCCCTGGACGAAAGGTGACCACACGGCGAGCCGTGATCGGGATTTCTTCTCCCGTTTTTGGATTGCGGCCAGGCCGCTGGCGTTTGTCCCGCAGGTCAAAATTGCCGAAACCGGACAATTTGACCTGCTCATTGTCTTCCAGAGCGTGCCTGATCTCTTCAAAAAACAGCTCGACCAATTCCTTGGCCTCGCGTTTGTTCAGACCCAACTCTTCGTACAGACGTTCCGCCATCTCAGCTTTCGTCAAAGCCCCCATACGTCACTTCCTTAACGTGGCGTTCAACCTTTGTTCGAGCGAGGTGAGGATATTTTGTGTCGTGGTATTCACCTCATCGTCATTAAGAGTGCGCGATGGATGCTGCCAGGTCAAGCCAACTGCAAGGCTTTTTCTATGCGGATCAATGCCTTTACCCTGATAGACGTCAAATAGCCTGAGGTCTGTCAGCCATTCCCCTGCATTTTCACGGATTACATCCAGAACGGCAGTGGCGGCCACTTCACGGTCAGCGATCAGCGCCAGGTCGCGACGCACTTCAGGGAAGCGCGACAACTCGCTGAATTTAGGCATCTTGCCCGCGGCGACTTCAGCCAGGACCAGCTCGAAAACGAAGACTGGGCGGTCCAGCCCCAGGGTTTTCGACAGTTCAGGGTGAATAGCCCCCACGAAACCCACCAGGCGACCTTCGCGCTCAATGCGTGCAGTCTGGCCCGGATGCAGTGCCGGATGCTGACCCGGTACAAAAGTGAAGTCATCCAGCGCACCGGCAAAGCCCAGTACCGCTTCCACGTCGGCCTTGACGTCGAAGAAGTCCACGCCATCGCGGCCCTGCGCCCAGCCTTCCGGCAGACGGCTGCCACAGACCACACCCGCCAGCATTGGCTCTTGCTTGAGGCCGTCGAGTTGACCGACGAAACGCAGGCCGCTTTCGAACATGCGCACGCGGTCTTGCTGACGGTTCAGGTTGTGGGAAAGCGCCTTCACCAAGCCAGGCCACAGCGACGAACGCATGGCAGCCATGTCATTGGAGATCGGATTGGCCAACAGCAGCGGCTCGACGCCCGGGTTGAACAGTTCGAACTGCTTCGGGTCGATGAAGCTGTAGGTCACCGCTTCCTGGTAGCCACGGGCAACCAGCAGACGGCGCAACTCAGGCAAGTGCGCACGCGCCTCGGCCTTGGGTTGTGGTGCCAGGCGGGCTTGCGGGTAGCGAACCGGCAGACGGTTGTAACCGTATAGACGCGCCAGTTCTTCGATCAGGTCGACTTCCAGGCTGATATCGAAGCGATGGCTTGGCACTTCAACGTGCCACTGCCCTTCCCCACCGGCGGTAATACCCAGGCCGAGAGCGGACAACAGTTGCTCGATTTCAGCCGGCGCGATCACCAGGCCGAGCATCTGCTCGACGCTTTTGGCACGCAGGGTAATCGGCGCAATGGACGGCAGGTACTGCTCACTGACGGTTTCAGTGATCGGACCCGCTTCACCACCGGTGATTTCCAGCAGCAGGCCCGTGGCGCGCTCCATGGCTTCACGGGCGAGTTTCCAGTCCACACCACGCTCGTAGCGGTGCGAGGCATCGGTGTGCAGGCCGTAGGAACGCGCCTTTCCAGCGATGGCGATCTGGTCGAAAAACGCGCTCTCCAGGAAGATATCGCGGGTAGTCGCGGATACACCGCTGTGCTCGCCACCCATCACACCGGCAATGGCCAGGGCGCGGGAATGGTCGGCGATTACCAGGGTATCGGCACGCAGGCTGACTTCCTGGCCATCGAGCAGCACCAGCTTCTCGCCTTCTTCGGCCATGCGTACGCGGATGCCACCGTTGATTTCGGCGAGATCGAACGCGTGCAGCGGTTGGCCCAATTCCAACATCACGTAGTTGGTGATGTCGACAGCGGCATCGATGCTGCGCACGTCAGCGCGACGCAGACGCTCGACCATCCACAGCGGAGTAGGCTTGGACAGGTCGACGTTACGGATTACCCGACCCAGGTAACGTGGGCAGGCGTTGGGTGCCAGCACTTCGATCGAGCGCACTTCATCGTGCACTGCCGCTACAGGAGCGACCACGGGGCGGGTCACGGGGGCGTTGTACAGCGCGCCCACTTCACGGGCCAGGCCGGCCAGGGACAGGCAGTCGCCACGGTTCGGGGTCAGGTCGACCTCGATGCTGGCGTCTTCCAGTTCCAGGTAGACACGAATGTCCTGGCCAACCGGCGCGTCGGCCGGCAGCTCCATCAAGCCGTCGTTGCCCTCGCCCACCTGCAGCTCGGCCTGGGAGCACAGCATGCCGTTGGACTCGACGCCACGCAGCTTGGCCTTCTTGATCTTGAAGTCGCCTGGCAGCTCGGCACCGATCATGGCGAACGGGATCTTCAGGCCCGGGCGCACGTTAGGCGCTCCGCACACGACCTGGAAGGTCTGCGCGCCATTACTGACCTGGCACACACGCAATTTGTCGGCGTCTGGATGTTGCTCGGTGCTCAGCACCTCGCCCACCACCACGCCACTGAAAACACCGGCGGCCGGCGTCACGCTATCGACCTCGAGGCCGGCCATCGACAGACGAGCAACCAGCTCGTCGCGACCCACCTGCGGGCTTACCCAGCCACGCAGCCATTGTTCACTGAATTTCATCCTGCTCTCCTAAAGATTCGTTACGACTAGCGAAATTGCGCGAGGAACCGCAAGTCGTTGTCGAAGAACAGACGCAAGTCATTCACGCCGTAACGCAGCATGGCCAGACGCTCGACGCCCATGCCGAAGGCAAAGCCCGAGAACTCTTCCGGGTCGATCCCGGACATGCGCAGCACGTTGGGGTGAACCATGCCGCAGCCCATCACTTCCAGCCAGCCGGTCTGCTTGCAGACGCGGCAGCCTTTACCGCTGCACATCACGCATTCCATGTCGACTTCGGCGGACGGCTCGGTGAACGGGAAGAACGAAGGACGGAAGCGCACCGCCAGCTCTTTCTCGAAGAACACCCGCAGGAACTCTTCGATGGTGCCCTTGAGATCGGCAAAGTTGATGTCGCGATCAACCAGCAGGCCTTCGACCTGGTGGAACATCGGCGAGTGGGTGATATCGGAGTCGCTACGGTACACACGGCCTGGGCAGACGATGCGGATCGGCGGCTTGTTCGCTTCCATGGTGCGGACCTGTACCGGCGAGGTATGGGTGCGCAACAGCATGTTCGCGTTGAAATAGAAGGTGTCGTGCATCGACCGGGCCGGGTGATGGCCTGGGATGTTGAGCGCCTCGAAGTTGTGATAGTCGTCCTCGACCTCAGGGCCTTCGGCAATGCCGTAGCCGATGTGGGTGAAGAACTGCTCGATTCGTTCCAGAGTCCGGGTGATCGGATGCAGACCGCCCGAGGCCTGGCCACGGCCAGGCAAGGTCACGTCAATCGACTCGGCGGCGAGCTTGGCCGCTAGATCGGCCTCCTCGAGCGACGCCTTGCGCGCATTGAGCACCTCTGTGACACGCTCCTTGGCAACGTTGATCAGCGCACCGACTTGCGGACGCTCTTCAGCCGGCAAATTCCCCAGGGTCTTCATCACCTGAGTCAATTCGCCCTTTTTGCCAAGGTAGTGAACCCGGATTTGCTCCAGGGCATTGATATCTTCAGCGCTTTGCACAGCCTCAAGAGCTTGAGCGACGAGCGCGTCCAGGTTTTCCATGTACAGACTCCAGATACAAAATAGGGGAAGAGCTTGAAGGCTCTTCCCCTATTTATGACGTTTAACACCTTGGGCCACAGGAGTGACCCAGGGTGACTGTCGGGGGTACTTAAGCCAAGGTGGCTTTAGCTTTCTCGACAATCGCAGCAAACGCCGCTTTTTCGTTCACTGCCAGATCAGCCAGAACCTTACGGTCGATCTCGATGGACGCTTTTTTCAGGCCAGCGATGAAACGGCTGTAGGACAGACCGTTAACACGAGCACCAGCGTTGATACGAGCGATCCACAGAGCGCGGAACTGACGTTTTTTCTGACGACGGTCACGGTAGGCGTATTGGCCTGCCTTGATTACCGCTTGCTTGGCAACACGGAATACGCGTGAGCGTGCGCCGTAGTAGCCTTTAGCAAGTTTCAGAATTTTTTTGTGACGTTTACGGGCAATGACGCCACGCTTTACACGAGCCATGAGTTACTTCCTCTATTCTTGATCCAAAAATTAACGAAGGCGCAGCATGCGCTCGACTTTTGCCACGTCAGACGGATGCAGCAAGCTGCTACCGCGCAGTTGACGCTTACGCTTGGTCGACATTTTGGTCAGGATGTGGCTCTTGAAAGCGTGCTTGTGCTTGATACCGTTAGCAGTTTTCAGAAACCGCTTAGCAGCACCACTTTTAGTCTTCATCTTTGGCATGTTCGGATACTCCGCATTCAGTTGATAAACATAATCAGAAGGCCTGCCGTGCCCTGTTGATTACTTCTTCTTTTTCGGGGCGATGACCATGATCAGCTGGCGTCCTTCCATCTTAGGATGCTGTTCGACCGAACCGTACTCGAGCAGGTCAGCTTCAACCCGCTTGAGGAGTTCCATCCCCAGCTCCTGGTGGGCCATCTCACGGCCGCGGAATCGCAAGGATACCTTGGCCCTGTCCCCATCACTCAGGAAACGTACCAGGTTGCGCAGTTTTACCTGGTAATCCCCTTCCTCCGTCCCTGGACGAAACTTGATTTCTTTTACTTGAATCTGCTTCTGGTTTTTCTTCGCCGCAGCAATCTGCTTCTTCTTCTCGAAGATCGACTTGCCGTAGTCCATCACCCGGCAAACAGGCGGGACTGCGTCGGCGGAGATTTCCACCAGGTCCAATTTGGACTCTTCAGCGATACGAAGCGCTTCATCAATCGAGACGATGCCAATCTGCTCGCCGTCAGCGCCAATTAACCGAACCTCGCGTGCCGAGATATTCTCGTTGATCGGGGCTTTCGGTGCAGCTCGTTTATCTTGTCTCATTTCACGCTTAATAATAATTACTCCGAATCTGGGCGACCACGCCGGGAAACCGCTTGCGCGAGGAACTCAGCGAACTGGGCGACGGGCATCGAGCCCAGGTCAGCACCTTCACGAGTACGCACAGCGACAGTCTGCATCTCGACTTCCCGATCTCCGATAACCAAAAGATAGGGAACCTTGAGCAAAGTATGCTCGCGGATTTTAAAGCCGATCTTTTCATTTCTCAAGTCGGACTTGGCACGAAATCCGCTTTCGTTGAGAGTTTTTTCAACTTCAGCGGCAAAATCTGCCTGTTTATCAGTGATATTCATGATCACTGCCTGGGTCGGAGCCAGCCACGCAGGGAATGCACCCTCGTAGTGCTCGATCAGGATCCCGACGAACCGTTCGAACGAGCCGAGGATCGCCCGGTGCAGCATAACCGGGTGTTTACGGCTGTTGTCTTCAGAGACGTATTCGGCTCCCAGACGGATCGGCAGGTTAAAATCGAGCTGCAAGGTACCACATTGCCAGACACGGCCAAGGCAATCTTTCAGCGAGAACTCGATCTTCGGCCCGTAGAAGGCCCCCTCGCCCGGCTGCAGGTCGTACGCAAGGCCCGCACTGTCTAGCGCTGCGGCCAGGGCAGCTTCGGCGCGATCCCACAGCTCGTCGGAACCGACGCGTTTTTCCGGACGAGTGGACAGCTTCATTTCGACTTCGGTAAAGCCGAAATCGCGATAGACATCCATGGTCAGCTTGATGAACGCGGCGGATTCGGCCTGCATCTGCTCTTCGGTGCAGAAGATGTGGGCGTCGTCCTGGGTGAAGCCGCGCACACGCATGATGCCGTGCAGCGCACCCGAGGGCTCGTTACGGTGGCAGGCACCGAACTCGGCCAGGCGCATCGGCAACTCGCGGTAGCTCTTCAGGCCCTGGTTGAACACCTGCACGTGGCACGGGCAGTTCATCGGCTTGATGGCGTAGTCGCGGTTTTCCGACTGAGTGGTGAACATGTTGTCGGCGTAGTTGGCCCAGTGCCCGGATTTCTCCCACAGGCTGCGGTCAACGACTTGTGGAGTCTTGATCTCCAGGTAGCCGTTTTCGCGCTGAACCTTGCGCATGTATTGCTCGAGCACCTGGTACAGGGTCCAGCCGTTCGGGTGCCAGAACACCATGCCCGGCGCTTCTTCCTGGAGGTGGAACAGGTTCAGGCGCTTGCCGATCTTGCGGTGATCGCGTTTTTCAGCTTCTTCGATGCGCTGGATGTAGGCCGCCAGCTGCTTCTTGTCAGCCCAGGCAGTGCCGTAGATCCGCTGCAGCTGCTCGTTCTTCGCGTCGCCGCGCCAGTAGGCACCGGAGAGCTTGGTCAGCTTGAACGACTTGAGGAAGCGTGTATTCGGCACGTGCGGGCCACGGCACATGTCGACATATTCTTCGTGGTAATACAGGCCCATGGCCTGCTCGTCCGGCATGTCTTCCACCAGACGCAGCTTGTAGTCTTCGCCACGGGCGGTGAACACGTCGATCACTTCGGCGCGCGGCGTGACCTTCTTGATCACGTCGTAATCTTTTTCGATCAGCGCGTGCATGCGCTGCTCGATAGCCGCCAGGTCGTCCGGGGTGAAAGGACGCTCGTAGGCGATATCGTAATAGAAGCCTTCTTCGATGACCGGGCCGATGACCATCTTCGCGGTCGGGTACAGCTGCTTGACCGCATGGCCAATCAAGTGCGCGCAAGAGTGGCGAATGATCTCCAGCCCCTCTTGATCCTTGGGCGTGATGATTTGCAGGCTGGCGTCACGAGTGATCAGGTCGCTGGCATCCACCAGCTTGCCGTCGACCTTGCCGGCCACGGTGGCCTTGGCCAGGCCTGCACCAATGGATGCGGCGACCTCGGCTACGGAAACCGAATGATCGAATGAACGTTGACTGCCGTCGGGAAGAGTAATAGTTGGCATGGCGCCTCCTCTCCTAGTGGTGACCCCTACCAAAGGTCACGTGGGTTGGGATGAGCCAGTACAAGATCCAACACCAGGCCGTTCAGTGATGAACGCCTGCCTTACAGCGGCAGGAGCCTTTCGGCCAACCGATAATCGAACCAGAGTGACTGGAGTGAGCTAAAAAGAAACATGGCAAGGCGGCAATTGGCACGCCCGGAATTCGCCAAGCGCAAGATGCTAGCACAGATGAACGGTCATCGCGCCGACGGCATCCTGCGTAAACGCAAATTCCGGCCTTTATAGCTGCAAAAGTGAACTTGAGCTGTACGCCATGCCTCAAACCCACTGAGAATCGCCGTTCGTCCTCGACCCAAAGGAGCATCCCATGATGCGTTTCACCTCTACCCTCGCTCTCGCCGCTACCCTGAGCCTCCTTTCCCTCGGCGCGCAGGCTGCAGCCCCATCCAACTGGCCAGCCGGTGCCCGTGACAGCTTCGTTAAAGACTGCAGTGCAGCCGCCCAACAGAACGTGGACGCCAAAACTGCCAAAGACCATTGCGAATGTGGCGCCGACAAGATCAACGCAGAATTGAGCACTGCCGAGATCAAGGAGCTGATGACCAATCAGAACGCGGATCCTGCGCTCAAGAACAAGGCAGTCGCGGCGATTACGTCGTGCAAAGTCGTGAAGAAAAAGTAACTACGACCCGAAATCAGACGGTCGTTTTGCTGAAAAAAAGGCCTGAAAACTGCCATTTCGCACAAATTACGCAGCTTTTACGGCTTTTTTTAACAGCTGATATTTCGTGCTAAAGCCCCGTAGATCGGGGCTTTCAGCCAAGAACAGCACTAAACGCAACGCTATTGATTAGCAAACAATGCCTTGGGGGGGCTCCCAAGTCGAACATTTCGACTATGATAGCCCAGTGTGCCCAGTTGGCCTGAGCAGCACAGCACTACTGAAAATATATGTTTCTTGGAGATACACCATGTCTAATCGCCAAACCGGCACCGTTAAATGGTTCAACGATGAAAAAGGCTTCGGCTTCATCACTCCTCAAGGTGGCGGTGACGACCTGTTCGTACACTTCAAAGCTATCGAAAGCGACGGTTTCAAAAGCCTGAAAGAAGGCCAAACCGTTTCCTTCGTGGCTGAGAAAGGCCAAAAGGGTATGCAAGCTGCACAGGTTCGCGGCGAGTAATTCTCCGCTGAGCTAAAAAAAACCCCGTCCATGTGACGGGGTTTTTTATGCGCGCTGCAAAAGCCGGCAGGCTATCAGCCGCAATTGACCCGCGTGATCACCAGGTTATCGTCGGTGTTGAGGTTCAAGCGGTCGGAGCGGTATTCCAGGGTGATCATATCGTTGGGCTTGAGGATGCGCGCGTTCTGCGCACCGGCACGGGTACGGGCCTGCTCCAGCAACTGGGGCGAAGCTTTCTGGCCGATCGTGAATTCGGCGGCCTTCGACTCACAGCGGCTATGACCGGCATCGGCCACGGCGGCGTCTTTGGCTGGCTCAGAGGCACCCTGGGTGCTGCAACCCGCCAACGCGAGTGCTGCCAACAAAGTACCGAATGATGCGAGCTTCCAAGGCATGAAGCCTCCTATGATAAAAAATGGACAGAGATCGTGCGACAGCAGTCGCGCGGATTGGTTTCAAGACGTAAACCGCCGCCGGGCAAGTCTGCCTGACTCTGCACCGGCATTCGCCCGGTCAATCGTGACCAGATATGAAAACAATCAGTAGATATCGATGTAGTCAAACGGCGGCTTCGGCCAGTTCTGCTTCAACGCATTGAAAATCTGCGTGACCCATACCTCATCGCTTGCCGCCACATTGCCTACGTATCCAGAGCCTTTGGCCCAGGTTTCCAGGCGAAACAGCAGCCCATCGATGTCCACGCCGCCCACAGCCTTCCCGGAAGAGATGTAGGCAATGCCGCCCTTGGTCACCCGCAACTGGGTATGTTCGTCGTCGCTGGCGCTGGCGATCAGTTGACGCACGGCAGCCAGGGTCAGGTTCTCGGGGTTGTTCAAATCGATCTGCACGCGGTGTTCCCCGGCAATTGGACAGGCGGACAGTGTCGCACAGGGCTGGGCATCTGCCGAAGCGCTTGATGCCTAAGTAGCAGTGCCAAACGCCGCGCAAAATGGTTAACTGCGCCCGTGAGAACCGCGTTCCAGCGCATTGCCCAGTACTTTCAGCCCCGTGAGATTTCCATGACCACCGTAACCCTCCAAGCCGACATCAAAGCCAAGTGGCCCCAAGGACAGAGCTCCTACAGCCCCGGAAGCCCGGAGGAATTGGCGATCATCGGTATCGACCTGCTGGTCAAGGAACTCGGCACCCAGGCGGCGCAAGCCTTCATCGGCCAGATATTCGAGAAATACCCGGCCGACCACATGGGCGCACACGACCCCGAGCGCGAATAAGAACCGGCCGGCGAGCGCCGACCGGCAACAGCATTACTTCAGACGCGCGAGGCGCTCGGTCAGCAGGTCGAAGAAGCCCTGGGCGTCGCCGTTTTCAACCCAGAACGCGTTCTTCGGTTGTTTCAGGCCGTCGTACCAATCGACGATGGTCTGGCCGAAGGTCGGGCCTTCACGGCTGTCCACCACCACATTGACCTCACGGCCGCTGAACAGCGAAGGCTTGAGCAGGTAGGCAACCACGGTAGCGTCATGCACCGGGCCGCCGGGGATGCCGTAGTGCTCCATGTCGCCCTTGACGTATTCATTCAGGATATCGCCGACGATCTTGCTCGCGTTGTTCTTGATATCGGCGATCTGTTTCAGGCGCGCTTCACTGGTCAGGACCTTGTGGGTCACGTCCAGCGGCAGGTAAGTCAGCTTCACCCCGCTCTTGAGCACGATCTCGGCCGCTATCGGGTCCGCGAACAGGTTGAACTCGGCCACAGGCGTGATATTGCCGCCATTGAAGTGCGCACCGCCCATCACCACCACTTCCTTGATGCCTTGGGTGATTCCAGGCGCCTGGGTCAGCGCCAGTGCGAGGTTGGTCTGCGGACCGAGCATGGCGATAGTGATGCTGTGGGGCTTGGCGGTGCTCAGGGTCTTGATCAGGTAGTCGACGGCATTGCCGTCAGCCAGGCCCTTTTTCGGTTCATGCACGGTGACCCCGGAAATCCCCTCCTTGCCATGGATGTTCTCGGCGTAGATCGGCGTGCGCAGCAGTGGCTGTGGCGCACCGGCGTACACCGGAATGTCCTCGCGCCCCGCCCACTCGCGCGCCAGGCGTGCGTTGCGAGAGGTCTTGTCCAGGCGCACGTTGCCGGCGACGGTGGTCAGCGCACGAATGTTCAACTCATCCGGCGAGGCCATGGCGAACAGCAACGCCACCACATCATCGGCGCCAGGATCGGTGTCGATGATCAGGTCGATTTTTTCCGCCGCTTGGGCGCTTGCAGCAGTGAGCGCGGACAAAAGCAGAACACTCCGAAACAGATTTTTCAGGGTTGGGAGACCACGTTGCATAAAACACTCCTTGTCGTTGGGAACTCTAGAAGGTTACGCCGGACACCAGCGCGATATTGCAGTAAGGCTGGCATTCGCCGGTGCGCACCACGGCGCGCGCCTTGCGGCTGAGTTGTTTGAATTCGTCATGGTTGACCAGCCGCCGCTCACCCAGGGCCGCCTGTTCGGTGAGCGTATTGAGCTCGGCCAGCGCCGGCGGCTGCTTGAGCAGGATCTCTTCGGCCAGCACATGGCTTTCCACCTGCATCTCACTGAGCACGATGCGCAAGGTGCTGATGAAATCCGGGATGCCCTGGGTCAACGCCAGGTCGATCAACTCGACGCCGGGCGGTACCGGCAAGCCGGCATCGCCGATCACCAGGATGTCGCCGTGACCCAGGGAGGCGATCACGCGCGACAGGGCGATATTGAGCAGAGGGGTCTTTTTCATGAGGGCACAAAACCTTGTACGTCGTGCAGCGTGGGAATGGAGGGTTGCGCACCGGCACGAGTGACCGACAGCGCTGCCGCGACCTGGCCAAAACGAATCGCCTCGGCTTCGCGCTTGCCATTGGCCAGTGCTGCTGCGAAGCCACCGACAAACGTATCGCCGGCCGCAGTGGTGTCCACTGCCTTGACCTTGGGTGCCGGCAAATGCTCGAACACTTGGCCGTCAGTAAACAGCGCGCCCTGGGCCCCCAGGGTGATGATGACCTTACCGGCGCCCGCCTTGATCAACTGCGTCGCAGCGACCTTGGCGCTGTCGAGGGAATCAACCGTCACGCCGCTCAGCGCACTGGCTTCGCTTTCGTTGGGGATCAGGTAGTCGATCGAGGCGTACCATTCGGCCGGCAAGGGCGCGCTGGCCGGGGCCGGGTTGAGGATCACCGTCTTGCCCAGTTCGCGACCGCGCTTGAGGGCATAACCCACGGTCTCCATCGGCACTTCCAGCTGGCAGACGATCACGTCGGCCGCCTGCAGCACGGCATCAAACGCCTGCAACGAAGCAGGCGTCAGCTGACCATTGCTGCCGGCAACGATCACGATGGCGTTCTGGCTGTTGTCATCGACCACAATCAACGCCACGCCGCTGGAGCCATCTACGATGCTGACGGCCTGGCAATCGATGCCTTCCACCTGCAACGCGTCACGCAGCTGAGTGCCATACGCATCGCTGCCGACGCAGCCGACCATCGCGACCTCCGCCCCGAGCCGCGCCGACGCCACAGCCTGGTTCGCCCCCTTACCGCCGGGCACGGTGGAAAACGTCTGGCCAACCAAGGTTTCACCGGCACGCGGCAGCCGGCTGGCACGGGTGACCAGGTCCATGTTCAAGCTGCCTACTACCACTACTTTTGCTGGCATACATCAGTACTCATCAATTCGGTTCAGCGGTATTGCGCAAACGTACCGGCGATAGGCGCCGTCGACTCGCGCAACACGATGCTCGGCGTCACGATCCGTTGATCGATCGGCAGTTGGGGTGTTGCAATTCGTCGCAATAAAAGCTCGGCAGCGGTCTCGCCCAGTTGCACGATCGACTGCCCGACCGTGGTCAACGCCGGGTAGACATAGCGACCCATTTGAATGTCATCGAACCCGATCACCGACAGCTCGCCGGGTACACGGATATTACGCTCGGCAGCGGCGCGCAATACACCGAAACCGATCATGTCGTTGCTGGCGAAAATCGCACTGGGCGGGTTTTCCGCCAGCAGCTTCACCGCCGCGGCATACCCGCCGGTGCTGGTGAAATCACTTTCCTGCGCGCGATCAGCCGCCATCTCGACGCCCGCCTCGCGCAGCGCACGGTGATACCCCGCCAGGCGCATCTGCGCGACACGGGTATGGCCCGGGCCGCCGATGCAGGCGATGTCCCGGTGGCCCAGTTCGAGCAAATGCCGGGTGGCCAGGTACGCGCCCTGCTCATGGTCGATGCGCACCAGGTCGACATCAATGCCGTCCAGCGCCCGGTCGACGATCACCATCGGCGTGCGCACCGCGCTCAAGCCGGCGGCGAGGCCACTGTCATCGCCGCCCACCGAGGTCACGATCAACCCGTCGACGCGCTTCTCCAGCAACACGCGCAAATAGCTGCGCTGCTTTTCGGCGTTGTCATCGGAGTTGCAAAGGATCACGCAGTAGCCATTACGCTCGCAATAATCTTCGATGCCGCGCGCCAGTTCGGCAAAGTATGGGTTGAGGCTGTTGGGCACCAACAAGCCAATGGTTGCCGTGGTCTTGGCCTTGAGCGAACGCGCGACGGCGCTGGGCACGTAGTCGAGCTGCTTGATCGCCGCTTCGACTTTGATCCGTACCGGCTCGCTGACCGGGCGCGTCTTGTTCACCACGTGGGACACCGTGGTGTAGGAAATGCCTGCAAGCGCTGCCACATCCTTGATCGTTGCCATGGTTCAGCCTCGACGACTGGCGCGCTGGCTGCGGTAGGTGTCGAGCACCACGGCAATCACGATCACGGCCCCGGTGATGATGCGTTTGGTCGGTTCCGTGGCACCGATCTGCGCCAGGCCGGCGGCCAATACCGAAATGATCAACACGCCGAAGAAGGTGCTGATCACCGAACCGCGTCCGCCCATCAGGCTGGTGCCGCCGATCACCACCGCTGCAATCACTTGCAGCTCCAGGCCGGAGCCAGCATTCGGATCCGCCGCTTCCAGGCGTGAAATCTGGAACAGGGCCGCCACACCGGCCAACAGGCCCATGAGGCTGAACACCAGGATTTTATACGGCTTGGGGTTGATCCCCGCCAGGCGCACGGCCTCTTCGTTGGTGCCGATGCCGATCAGGTAACGCCCGAAGACAGTGCGGGTCAACACCAGCTGGGCCGCTATGATCACCAGCAAGGCGATGATGAACGACGGCGAAATCCCAAAGGCAATCGGGTTGGACAGCCAGGCAAACGAGTCGCCGATGTAGGCGGTGCGCGAACCGGTCATCTGGTACGCCACGCCACGGGCCATTTCCAGCACGCCCAGGGACACGATAAACGAGGGGATCCGCCAGGCCACGGTGATCGAACCGGTGATAGTGCCGGCCAATGCTGCGCAGCCCATGCCGAGCACGGCCGCCGGCAAGACGCTCCAGCCCCAGCCGAGAATCGCCACGCTGACGGCCGACGCCGCCAGTGCCAGCACCGAGCCCACTGACAGATCGATGCCACCGATGATCAGGATGAAGGTCATGCCGACCGCCAGCACCATCAGGTCTGGAATCTGGTTGGCCAGGGTGCTGAAGGTGTCATAGGACAGGAAGTGGTCGCTGAGCACCGAGAACAGCGCAATCATCGCCAGCAACGCGCCCGCCAGCCCCAGGTAGGTGCCCAGGCCGTAGAAGTTGCCACCAGTTTTACCGGGGGAAGTTGTTGTTTTCATGGGGTATCCCTAAGCACTGCGTCATTGAGCAGCGCATCACGTTTCTGATAGCCGGCAAAGGCGGCGGCGAGCAATTCGTCCTGGGTCCAGCTGTCGCGCTCGAAGGTCTCGATCAGGCGGCCGGCAGACAGCACGCCGATGCGGTCGCAGATCAGCATGAGTTCGCGCAGGTCACTGGACACCACCACCAGCGCTTTGCCCTGGCGGGTCAATTCGCCGAGCAAGGCATAAATGTCGAACTTGGCACCCACGTCGATGCCACGCGTGGGCTCGTCGAACAGCATCACCGAGCAGTCGCGCTCCAGCCAGCGGCCAATCACGACTTTCTGCTGGTTGCCGCCCGACAGCTCCGACACCAACTGCGCCGGGCTGGAACTGCGGATACGCATGGCGTCGATCTGGCGCTTGGCCAAGGCGGTTTCGTCGCGGCTGTTGACCACGCCGCCGCCGGAGATTTCCGGCATGTTGCCCAAGGCGATATTGGCGCTGATGGACTGGGTCAACAGCAGGCCTTCGCCCTTGCGATCCTCGGTGATCAGCGCAATGCCATGGCCGACCGCGTCCACCGGCGAACGAATGCTCACCACTTGGGCCGGTGAACCCAGGGCCACAGTACCGCTGTCGGCCAGGTCGGCGCCGAAAATCAGGCGCAGCAACTCGGTGCGACCGGCGCCGATCAGGCCGGAGATGCCATAGATCTCGCCTGCACGCACTTCAAAGGAGACATCGCGGACCTTGTCCGCGCGGGTCAGGCCTTTAACCGTCAAGGCCGGGCCGCCGATGCTGCGCGGGCCCAGGTCAATGTGCTCGCCCAGCTCGCGACCGACCATCAAGGTGACCAGTTGCTCGCTGTTGTAGTTGGCCATCGGCTCGACGCACACCAACTTGCCGTCACGCAGGACCGCAATGCGTTGGGCGACACGGGCGAGTTCTTCAAGCCGGTGTGAAATGTAGATGATCGCCACGCCCCGGGCCTGCAGGCGGGTGATTTGTTCAAACAGCATCTCGACTTCACGGGCAGTCAACATGGCCGTGGGTTCGTCGAGGATCAGTACATGGCAGTCGCCGATCAGGTTGCGGGCGATCTCGACCATTTGCTGGTGGCCGATACCGAGGCTGCCGACCAGGGTGTCCGGGTCGATGGCGTCCAGGCCGACCTGGGCCATGGCTTCGATGGCGGCTTTGCGCAACTGCTTGCGACTGATCCAGCCACAGTGGCTGGGCAGATTATCCAGGAACAGGTTTTCGGCCACGGTCAGCGTCGGCAGCAGGTTGAGCTCCTGCATGACCATGCGCACGCCCAGTTCTTCAGCCTGGGTGCGGCTGCCGGGACGGTAATCCTGGCCGTTGAACTGCATATGCCCGGTCGTCGGCGTGACCAGCCCGCCGATGATTTTCGACAACGTGCTTTTACCGGCGCCGTTCTCACCGGTCAGCGCCAGCACTTCCCCACGATTGAGCGTTAGGGTGATGTCGGACAGAACCGGTTGGGCATAGGTCTTGCCGATACCGCTGACCGAGAGGACAGCGTTCGGGGCGGAAGATGACATAGGAAAATCTCCAGGCGCCCGCTCAGGACGAGCGGGCGCTGTTGGGTGCTGCCAGGATTACTTCTTGAGGACGAGTTCGACCGGGGTTTCGATCACGCCATCTTTGGCATCGACCTTCTCGCCCTTGACCAGCTTGAGCGCGTTCTGGATACCGAACACAGCTTGCTGGGCAGCGGCCTGGTCAGCGGTCGCCAGGACGCGGCCGTCCTGCAGCATGGGCTTGATGGCTTCGATGTTGTCGTAGCCAACTACCAGCACCTTGCCAGCCTTGCCGGCCGCACGCACGGCGGAAACCGCGCCCAGCGCCATGTTGTCGTTACCGGCCAACAGGGCCTTGAGATCCGGGTATTCGCTCAGCATGGCCGAGGCCACTTTCTGACCCTGGTCAATTTCCCAGTTGCCGGATTGGGTCGAGACGATCTTCATGCCGGCAGCGTCCATCGCATCCTTGTAGCCTGCGGTGCGCTGCTGGGCGTTAGTGGTAGTCGGTACGCCTTCGATGATGCCGACCTTGTCACCCGCGGCCAGTTGCTTGGCCAGGTAGTCGCCGACCAGCTTGGAACCTTTGCGGTTGTCCGGGCCTACGAACGGGATGTCGAGGTTTTTACTTTTCAGCACGTCTGGGTCCAGGCGGTTGTCGATGTTGACCACCTTGATGCCGGCATCGGAGGCTTTCTTCAACACCGTCACGAGTGCCTTGGAATCGGCGGGCGCGATGACGATGGCGTTGACCTTGGCGAGGATCATCTGGTTGACGATATCGATCTGCGCGCTGGTATCGGTTTCGTTCTTGATACCGTTGGTGATCATGTCGAAATCGGCGGCGTGGTCTTTCTGATAAGCCTTGGCGCCGTCCTGCATGGTCACGAAGAATTCGTTGGCGAGGGATTTCATCACCAGGCCAACCTTGGGTTTGGCGGCGTCATCGGCGAAAGCAGAGGAAAGAGGTAAAACGGCGGATGCGGCAGCAAGCACAGCGACAGCAAGAAGACGTCCAGCGAATGGCAGCTTCATGGGTTCACTCCGATCTTATGATTATTGTGAGCAACGCTTGCACCGAAGAGTGCTTCGGCAGCCCTCCCACCCGGGGTGGCTGATACGAGCTGTCACGTTACTCCAGGAGTGCGCCGTGAAACATCTCGCAAACGTTTGCGTTAATCAAACTATGAGAACCTTGTCGAGATTTGTCAACGGTAGAAACCCGTCTTTCATCCAAGCCCTCTAGCGCCTGGCCTCGCAGTGTGCAAGGCGCGAGATTAAACATCGCGACCTGCCCTTCGTTCTCTAAAACGACAGGCTTTGCCGGAACATTCGCCACCGCCCTCATGGAACCAGTGCGCCTTTTCGGACAACCGAACACAATCGCGGCCAATGTTCGGAAAGCCGGACGAAGGGGGTTCGAACGCACTCAAAAACAAAAAATAAGTTGTTTTAAATCAACAGCTTAATTTATATCCGCGAATACAATCAGCCTGGTACAGATCCTGCTCTCATCCTGCACCTCGTGGCATTCAGAACCGCCCGGGTGTTCTAGATGAACCTGCTACAGCACTCATCAAAAACCAGAGAGAAAAATAATGAAATCTGCACTGAAGAACATTGTCCCGGGCGCATTAGCCCTCCTGCTGCTGTTCCCTGTTGCCGCCCAGGCAAAGGAAGCCGAAACCAAGACCAAGCTGTCCAACGTGGTGATTCTCGCCACCGGCGGCACCATTGCCGGCGCTGGCGCCAGCGCGGCCAACAGTGCCACCTACCAGGCGGCGAAAGTCGGTATCGAGCAATTGATCGCTGGTGTTCCTGAGCTTAGCCAGATCGCCAATGTACGCGGCGAACAAGTGATGCAAATTGCGTCCGAAAGCATCAATAACGAAAACCTGCTGCAACTGGGCCGTCGCGTCGCCGAACTGGCCGACAGCAAGGACGTGGATGGCATCGTGATCACCCACGGTACCGACACCCTGGAAGAGACCGCCTACTTCCTGAACCTGGTGGAAAAAACCGACAAGCCAATCGTCGTGGTCGGCTCCATGCGCCCAGGCACCGCCATGTCGGCGGACGGCATGCTCAACCTGTACAACGCCGTGGCCGTGGCCGGCAGCAAAGACGCGCGCGGTAAAGGCGTGCTGGTGACCATGAACGACGAGATCCAGTCGGGTCGTGACGTCAGCAAGATGATCAACATCAAGACCGAGGCGTTCAAGAGCCCATGGGGCCCGCTGGGCATGGTGGTTGAAGGCAAATCCTACTGGTTCCGCCTGCCTGCCAAGCGCCACACCATGGATTCGGAATTCGACATCAAGACCATCAAGAGCCTGCCGGACGTGGAAATCGCCTATGGCTATGGCAACGTGAGCGACACAGCGGTCAAGGCCCTGGCCCAGGCTGGCGCCAAAGCCATCATCCATGCCGGCACCGGCAATGGTTCGGTGTCCTCCAAGGTGGTCCCTGCCCTGCAGGAACTGCGCAAGCAAGGCGTGCAGATCATCCGCTCCTCCCACGTGAATGCCGGCGGTTTCGTTCTGCGTAATGCTGAACAACCTGACGACAAGTACGACTGGGTCGCCGCACATGACCTGAACCCGCAAAAAGCCCGCATCCTGGCCATGGTCGCCCTGACCAAGACCCAGGACAGCAAAGAGCTGCAACGGATGTTCTGGGAATATTGATTCCTGGCCATACCTTGTAGGAGCTCGCCTCTCCAGGCGCGCTCCTACACATTACACTCCCCCGCCTTACGCAAAACTACCTGAACAGCTGTCAGACGAACTTCTTGAAATTTAAGCAGTTGCGAAATCGCCCACAGTTAAATACTGTATGTGCGTACAGCTTATTAAGGAATACTCCGTGGCAAAGTCCTCTTCCGCAGCGCCAACCTCGCCTGATGCCTACGAACGCCTGGCCATTCGTGTGCAAAAGATCATCAACTCGACCAACGCCCAAAAAGCCAAGGCAGCCTTGATCTTCCGCCTGCCGGACGAGCCGGAGGATGAGTGGGAGCGGTTGCTGGAAGAAATTGCGGAGAACGACAACGTCACCCTCGCCTATCGGGACGACGGTGGCGTGCAGATTTTCTGGGTTGTACCGAAGGAAGATTGATTCAATGAGTGTCCGTTTTATCGCTGTGTGCTGCCTGTTCTTTGCTGTCGGTGCCCAGGCCCAGGCACCCCGCACCTTCAGCGAAGCCAAGAAAGTCGCCTGGAAACTCTATGCCCCCCAATCCACCGAGTTCTACTGCGGCTGCAAATACACCGGCAACCGCATAGACCTGAAAGCCTGCGGCTACATCCCGCGCAAAAACGCCAACCGCGCCGCCCGCATCGAGTGGGAGCACATTGTTCCGGCCTGGCAGATCGGGCACCAGCGCCAGTGCTGGCAGAACGGCGGGCGCAAGAACTGCACGCGCCACGATGACGTGTTCAAGCGCGCCGAGGCAGACCTGCACAACCTGGTGCCGAGTATCGGCGAGGTCAACGGTGACCGTAACAACTTCAGTTTTGGCTGGCTGCCGGTGCAAAGCGGGCAGTACGGCTCATGCCTGACCCAGGTCGACTTCAAGGCCAAGAAGGTCATGCCCCGCCCGTCCATCCGCGGAATGATCGCGCGCACCTATTTCTATATGAGCAAGCAGTACGGCTTGCGCCTGTCTAAACAGGATCGCCAGCTCTATGAAGCCTGGAACAAGACCTACCCGGTGCAGGCTTGGGAGCGCCAGCGCAACCAGACCGTGGCGTGTGTGATGGGACGTGGCAATGAGTTCGTCGGCCCGGTGAACCTGAAGGCCTGCGGTTGAAACTGGGCGGTACTCCCGCCCATCCAGCCGGTTATTGCGCAGCCGCGTGCTCGATGACTTGCGATTCGGTATCGGTTTTCTTGGCGCGTGCCAGCTTTTCAGTGAGTTGCACCTGCTTGGCCTCGGCTTCAGCCTTGGTGGCGAACGGCCCCAGCAGCACTTCGTCCTTGCCGTCGACCTTCACGATGTAAAAATTGAAACCATGTTCCAGCAACCAGGCCGTGAGGTCGGTGAGCGCCTGTAATTTGTGGTCGGGTGGCCCGACCCATACATCCCACTCCTGAGCGGCAATCGCGCCGGTTTGTGGCTGGCTTTCAGTCACGGCAGGCTTGGCCTTGGGCGCATCGACGCTTTTGCCTTCACCGCAACCGGCCAATGCCAACACCGCAATTGCCATCGCTACTTTACGCACTGCCCTGCTCCTTAAAGGATTAAAGAGGCGACTTTATCATTCACTGTCTATTCTGGCCGTCATAAACGTTGGCTTAAACAATGCGAATGATGTATCGCAGACCTGTATGATGCCGGCATGGGAATTAATGCCGCCTCTATGCGTCCTAAAAGAGGCAGCCACAGGGAAGCGCTTAGCAGTAAGCTACACACATCTGACATCTGCCCTGTCTGAAACACGTGTCCTTAAAAGTAATCAAGGAGAAGTCCATGCTTATACTCACCCGCAAAGTCGGTGAAAGCATAAACATCGGTGATGACATCACGATCACCATCCTGGGCGTCAGCGGCCAGCAAGTACGAATCGGCATCAACGCACCCAAGGATGTTGCCGTGCATCGCGAGGAGATCTACCAGCGCATCCAGGCCGGCCTGAGTGCCCCGGACAAAAACCAGACGCCTTGAAGAACCTTCAGTAGCCAGCCCTTTCGTTCACTGTAACGGCTGGCGAAAACCCCTTCGAACCGCTCTAGTGTCTATTGCGTGACTGACGCCTCCAATGCATTCATCTTCGCGCCAAGATGAAACTGTCTTCACGCTTTGAACTTGTCGTGTCATCCATAGCCGAATCTTCTACTAATACCCTGCCATCCGTGTGCGCGAAGGAGCACGTCGATGAGGTTAACCCCTGCGCAACCATTCGCTCTACGAGCCTGGATCATCGCCCTCCTGATAGGGCTGGCATTCGTGGGGCTGGAATATGGCTTGAGGCTTGAAATCGCAGGCACCGACCCCGCCGATCCGCCGTCCTGGCTAGACCTCACACTGGTGCTGGGTGGCTACCTCTTCATGTTCTGCCTCAAGCCCATCCAGAGGGCCGTACAGCTTAAATTGTGTCAACAAACCGCTCAGAAAAATGCACGTTGATGCGCAGCGCTTCGCTATCAGATCGCCGGTATTTACAGCGACGCAGCACGACCTATGCTTTGCTCTGCACGCTCACTGAAAGGTGCTGAAACCGATGGACACTTTGAGCAAATCGCAAATCGAGTCTGCACTGGCTGCCCGTCTGCCGAGCTACACCATCACCTGCACATTGCACGCCGACGGCACCCTTTCGGCGGTGCTCAGCGGCCCGGAAACCGACCATTTCGCAATTACCGGAATCGTGCGCGCGCACTATCGTGGGGCGGAAGCCATTGCCCGGCTGGCGAATGAAATTCTCAGGGAAATGGTGCTGTCCCGCCAGGCGATGAGGAATGACCGGATGCAGCCTCCCTCTGCTTCACCTGGCTGCGAACAAGGCCGAGACCGGTAACGGGTTTCGGCCTTTTTGTATCAGCCCACTTCATTCTGCAAGGACAACAAGCCATCAGCACCGCGCTGCACGCGCAGGTGGGCATAGCCGTCAATCCTGGCGTGTTCGGTCACCATGGGCTTGAGGTGCGTCGACGTTACGACCATCACGTCCGCCCCTGCCGCTTCTCCCGCACGAATCCCCACCGACGCATCTTCAAACACCAGGCAGTCCTGCACCGGCACGCCCAGGCGCTGTGCCCCCAATAGGTAACAGGCCGGGTCGGGCTTGCCAATGGCGACGTCTTCGGCCGTGACCAGCACCGCCGGCGGCGCAATCCCGGCCGCTCGCAGCCGACGCAACGCCAGCTCACGAGGCGCTGAGGTGACCAGCGCCCATTGATCGCCCGGCAGGTGGTTCAGAAACGCGACCGCGCCGGGGATCGCGACAATGCCTTCGACATCATTGATTTCCGCTTCGGTAATCCACTGCGCCTCAACTTCGGGATCAACCCCCGGCAACGCCTGGCGGGTGATGGTATCGATCGCGCGGGCGCCGTGAATGGTGGTCAGGAACGCCGCCACGTCCAGGCCGTGGCGTTCGGCCCAGGTGCTCCACACCCGCTCGGCGGCGGCGATGGAGTTGAGCAGGGTGCCGTCCATATCGAACAGAAAGGCGCGGTAACGGCGGGCAAATACGGCTGAACCTCGGATGGACACTGCGTGGCTTCCTCGTGGGCGGTAACAAATAATCGGCCCGATGCAATCTACGGATCACCTCGGTGCTTGTAAACGCCGCCAACCCCTCGATCGCATTACAGCTTTGTAATCAAGCTGTAAGTCTTGTCAGCACCCTCACTTCATACAGTGGCGGCGTCAGTCACCCACACCGGTTGACGCCACCTTCCCACTGATGAAAAGGGTCACCCCATGAAACCTGCAAGCAAACTCTGCCTGATCGCCGCCAGCCTGCTGATGCTGGGTACCGGCACCGCCCTGGCCGGCACCGTCGCACCGGTCAAAGCCAACAACGTGGTGCTGGTGCACGGTTCCTGGGCAGATGGCTCGAGCTGGTCCGAAGTGATCACCCGCCTCCAGGCCGCCGGCCTGCACGTCACCGCCGTGCAAAACCCACTGACATCGGTGGCCGACGATGTCGCCGCCACCAACCGCGTACTGAATCAACAGGACGGTCCTACCGTGCTGGTCGGCCATTCCTACGCCGGCACCGTGGTAAGCGATGCCGGGGTGAACCCCAACGTCAGCGCCCTGGTGTACGTGGCGGCCCGCGCCCCGGATGCCAATGAAGACTTTGTCGCGCTTTCCGCCAAGTACCCGACCATGCCGGTGCGGGCCGGTGTGGAAGATCACGATGGCTACCTCACGCTGAGCCAGGACGCGTTTCTCAAGTACTTCGCCGCCGACGTGCCGCACGCCAAGGCCATGGAGCTGTACGCCGTGCAGCAACCCATCACCAAGAGCCTGTTCAGCGGCCGCACCATGAACGCCGCCTGGCACACCAAGCCGTCCTGGTACGCGGTGTCGACCCAGGACCAGACCATCAACCCGGACCTGGAACGGTTCCTCGCCAAGCGCATGAACGCCAGCACGATCGAGCTGCCCTCGAGCCACTTGTCGCTGGTGTCCCACGCCAAGGAAATCACCGACCTGATCCTCGAAGCCTCCGGCCGCCAGCCTTGAGCCCTTGCATTACAAACTTGTCATGAACCTGTTGGTTGGCTGTTCGGAGCGCTTGGTTACCGTGAACCCACTGCCACGCTCTGGCAGCCAACCTATTAAGAGAGAGATCGCCATGAAACTGTTTATCCTCGGCTTTGCCGCTTTGTTTGCCACTGGCACCGTGTTCGCTGCCGAACCCGTCATCCACGACAAGACCGGCTTTTTCGTGCACCTGGATGTCGACAAAGTCTTGTCGAGTACCGATACCTACGGCCAATGCGGCATCGTTCCCGCGCGTCTCGACTACCTGGACCACCAGGGCCGCGAACACGTGCTGGACTACCAGGTACAGGCGATCGGTTGCCCGAGTGACAATTGATCGGACTACACTTGCGCAACGCACAGAAGCAGGGCACTTCCCATGAACATTCTTGTAGTCGAAGACGAACCCAAGGCCGGCAATTACCTGCTTAACGGCCTGCAGGAGCTGGGCTACTCCGTCAGCCTCGCCCGCGACGGCGTGGACGGTTTGCACCAGGCCCTGGAAACCTCGTTCGACGTGATCGTGCTGGATGTGATGATGCCGAAGATGGACGGCTGGGAAGTCCTGCGCCGCTTGCGCAAGGAAGCCGATACGCCGGTGCTTTTTCTGACGGCCCGCGATGATATCGCCGACCGCATCAAGGGCCTGGAACTCGGCGCCGATGATTACCTGATCAAGCCCTTCTCCTTCGCCGAACTGGTGGCGCGCCTGCGCACCCTGACCCGCCGTGGCCCGAGCCGGGAAGAAGAACAACTGCAGGTCGCCGACCTGCAGATCGATGTGCTGAAACGCCGCGTGACCCGCGCCGGCACACGCATCACCCTGACCAACAAAGAGTTTGCCCTGCTGCATTTGTTTGCCACTCACCAGGATCAGGTGTTGTCGCGCTCGCTGATTGCCTCGCGAGTGTGGGACATGAACTTCGACAGCGACACCAACGTGGTGGACGTGGCCGTGCGGCGCCTGCGCCTGAAAATCGACGACCCGTTCCAGCTCAAGTTGATCCACAGCGTGCGGGGCATCGGCTACCGCTTCGATACCCAGCCATGACCCACCGTCGCCATTATTCACTGACCCTGCGCCTGGCGGTGATTTTCGCCTTGCTGGCCTTCGCGCTGCTGGCCACGCTGGGCGTTGCGCTGTACCGCGAACTGGAGCGTGAGTTGATCAAGCGCGACGACGCTGCGCTGATCTATCGCACCGATCAGTTACGCAACCTGCTCAACGACAGCAATACGCTGGATCTGATCAGGACCAAGCCGGAGCTGTTCCAGAACATGCTGGGCAACAGCGAGTCAGTGCTGAGCATCGCGGCGCCGGGGCAGAAGCCCTTGCTGCTGGTCAACCCGGGCAATATTGAGATGCCGGTGGTGCCGGCCGTTGCCAAAGACCACGCGCTGGGCCTTGCCGATGTGCACCATTTGCCTGGGGTCAACAATGTCCCCTTCGCCGCCGTGGCGGCGTCGATCGATTCCGGGGACCTGGGCAGCCTGCAAGTCACCACCGGACGCTTGATGACCGAACGCACCGCCATGCTCGCCAGCTATCGCCTGAGCGTGTTTATCCTGGCAAGCATTGCCGCGATCATCCTTGCCCTGGTCGGGTACTTGCTGGTGCACCGTGGCCTGCTGCCGTTGCGACGCCTGGCCCGGCATGCCCAGGGCATTGGCGTCGGCAACCTGGCCGAGCGCCTCGACAGCCACGGCGCGCCAAAAGAGTTGCTGCCGATGATCGACGCGTTCAACACCATGCTCGAACGCCTGGCCAGAGGGTTTGTGCAACTGGGCCAGGTGTCCACAGACATGGCCCACGAACTGCGCACGCCGATCAACAACCTGCTGGGCGAAACCCAGGTCGCGCTGCAACAGAGTCGCAGCGTCGAGAGTTATCAACAGTTGCTGGCGTCCAACGTCGAAGAGCTTGAACGCCTGGCGCGGATGCTCGACAACATGCTGTTCCTCGCCCGCACTGATCCGGCCAGCGCCCTGCGCCAACGCCAGGAACTCAGTGCAGCGGATGAAGTGGAACGTATCGCCGATTACTTCGAAGGCCTGGCCAGTGACGTGGAGGTCAGCATTCGTGCCGAAGGTGAAGGCGTGATCTGGGCTGAACCGATGCTACTGCGCCGGGCCCTGGCGAACCTGTGCGCCAACGCGATCAAATATGGCGCGCCGCGTTCCGAGCTGCTGATCCAGGCGGTGCCACAGGCCGAAGGCATCACCCTGAGGGTCAGCAACCAGGGTGAAACCATTGCTGCCGAGCACCTGCCACGGCTATTTGAGCGCTTTTACCGGGTGGATGAATCGCGCGAGCGCTCGGCCCAGTCCAATGGCCTGGGCCTGTCGATTGTGGCGACCATCATGCAGTTGCATAACGGTCGATACAGCGTGAGCAGCGAGGCAGGACTGACGTGTTTTGAGTTGTTTTTTCCGAGGCGGGACGACTGAATCGCGCGCCCCAGGCGCCTGGTGTTATTTTGCAAAAATTTGGCTGTCACCCCTGGCCGGAGTTCCCACTATTCTTTCCCCAAAGCGCGCGCTCAGTATTGGAAACAGGTGAAGTGCAGTGGAAAGGAAACACTATCGATTCGGCGGGACAAACTCGCTGAACACCCCACCTCAAGGCAGAGGTGGTGGCGGTAACGACGGAGGTTCAGGCATGGAAAAACGATTGGGTCTACTGGAAAAGGGGCTGGCTGAAATGAAAGAAAGGCTGATCACCGTTTCGAGCAGGG
Source organism: Pseudomonas sp. GW821-FHT05D12 (assembly GCF_059419825.1). Classification (NCBI taxonomy): domain Bacteria; kingdom Pseudomonadati; phylum Pseudomonadota; class Gammaproteobacteria; order Pseudomonadales; family Pseudomonadaceae; genus Pseudomonas; species Pseudomonas sp. GW821-FHT05D12. Next base: position 414,254 of record NZ_JBWKSN010000006.1, read on the forward strand.
CAGACTCCCTGGAAAAGCACTTCGCGACCAAGGCGGACCTTACGACCACCGAGGTGAATCTCATCAAATGGTACGTGGCCACCGCCTTCGCAATGACAGGCCTGGCGTGCGCCATCACCTTCGGGCTCACCCGCCTGTTTGCTACCTGACGATGACCCGCGCAGGTCAGCTGACCTGCCCGCCCGTTTCCGTCACATCCACTGATGTATGCCAAGCGGCCAGCAACGCCACCCGGAGTCCCTCGACCTGCGTCTCCAGTGCCATTGACGCCGCGCCCGAAGCCAGCACTTGTTCGGGCAGATATGGCACGTGGATAAACCCACTGCGCACGGCGCTAGCAGCCAGTGCATGCTGCAATAGGTAAAACACCTGGTTACACACGAAGGTACCGGCCGTGTGCGACACCGTCGCCGCAATCTCCGCTTCGCGCACCGCCTTGACCATCGCCTTGATCGGCAGCGTGGTGAAGTAGGCTGCGGGGCCGTCAGCCACCACGGCGGCATCAATCGGCTGCTCGCCGAGGTTGTCGGGAATACGCGCGTCATTCAGGTTGATCGCCACCCGCTCCATGGAAATAGCACTGCGCCCCGGCCCCAGCCCCGTGGCGATCACCATCGCCGGCTGCAATTGGTCGATCAACTGGATCAGGCACTCACCCGCCGTGGCAAACGCACACGGCAGCCGACGCGCAACAACCTGCACATCGGCGCCCAGTTGCCAGCCATCCAGCAGGCGTACCACTTCCCAGGACGGGTTTATCGGATCTTGATCAAAGGGCTCGAAACCCGTCAACAATAGAGTCTGCATCGTGGCCTCACATCAACAGGTAAAGCAGGACAATATTGACCACCAGCATCATCAGCGCGGTCGGTAGTTGAGCCTTGATCACCGCGTTTTTGTCGGGCAACTCCAGCAGTGCTGCCGGCACGATATTGAAGTTGGCCGCCATCGGTGTCATCAACGTACCGCAGTAACCCGAGAACATGCCAATCGCGGCCATCACTGCGGGGTTGCCGCCGTAGATCCCCACCAGCACCGGCACGCCGACGCCGCCGGTCATCACCGGGAATGCCGCGAAGCCGTTCCCCATGATCACCGTGAACAGTGCCATGCCCAGCACATACACCATGACTGCCACCAGCTTGAAATCCAGGTTGATGTAGGTGGTGGTGACATGCGCGACGGCCGTACCGACCCCGGCTTCATTGAACAACAGCCCCAGCATCGCCAGCATTTGCGGCAGCACCATGGCCCAGCCCAGGGCTTCGGTCAGGCGCCGCGATTCACGCAAGGCCTGCACCGGGGTATCGCGGGTCAGCCAGCACGCCAGGCCGAGGGCGATCAGGCACCCGATGCCGAGGGAAACGAAGGTGGTGTTTTTCGGGTCCAGCAGCGGTACGCCGCCGATCTCGGTGTGCTTGAGCAATACCGAGCCGATCACCGTCGTCAGGGGAATCGCCAACGCCGGGATAAACAGTTTGTGCCCCAGGCGACCGGCGCTGGCGCGGGACGCCTTGTCATGCAGCTCGGCGTGCGTGCCACGGCCGACGCCGCCCAGCCCGGCAATCAACGCCATGACCACCACGCCCACACCAATGACCACCGAGGGCAGGCGCTCGCCCACCAGGAACGGAACCGCGAACAGCAACCAGAACAAGGCGCTGGACCAGCGCTTGGGGTGGGTCCGGTCCATCAGGATCATGCCCGCAGTGATCAGCAGCAGCACTCCGGCGAGCCAGTACAGGTATTGAATCGAGATGATCATTGCGCGGCCTCCACGGCAGTGGCGACAGGCGTCATCTCACGGGTCAGCCGCCGGTCGAACCGATGCAGGCGAATCGCGTGAATGATAAACGCGCAGATCGCCGTCGGGATGCCCCACACCGCGATGTGCAGCGGCTCGACATCAATCCCCGAGCCCAGCAGGAAGGTGTGCATCAGCGCAATCGCACCAAAGGCGACGAAGATGTCCTCACCGAAAAACAGACCGACGTTGTCCGTCGCAGCGCACATGGCCAGCACCTTGTGGCGCAGCTTGTCCGGCAACTTGCCGTAGCGCTTTTCCGCTGCCCCCTCGGCCATCGGCGCCAGCAGTGGGCGCACCATCTGCGGGTGTCCGCCGAGGCTGGTCAAGCCCATGGCGGCCGTGGATTCACGCACAAACAGGTAGATGATCAACAGGCGCCCTACCGTGGCGCGCTCGAACCGCGCGATCCAGTTCTGCGCGTGCAGGCGCAACCCATGGCGCTCCAGCAGGCCGATGACCGCCAGGGGCAATAACAGAATCAATTGCAGGGCACGGGTCTGAAGGAAACCGTCGCCCATGGTCGCGAGGATTTTTTCCAGCGGGAAGTGGGCGGCAAGCCCGGTGGCGATGGCGGCGGCGGTCACCACCAACAGCGGATTGAAGCGCAAGACAAAGCCAACCACGATCACAAGTACGCCGATCAACGGCCATAAGTTCACAACAGTTTGCATGGCGGTGAGGTCCTTTAATGCGCGCTGCGGCGCCGTTACAGCAGGATGTGAACAAAGGGTTCACAGCAGGAAGTGGCGTGCAGTCGGCTCGGTTTTTTATTGTTGACCCGGAAGGTCGAGCGTCAGTGGCGGCAACTTTGCTGCCTGGGGGCGGGAGGTGTCCAACAAGAAAAATTGTTGCTGCAAACCAATAAATTTTGTCGGGGTTTGCTGCGCACACGTAACAAGATGTGGACAGGTAACCCGCGAGTCACGCATCTTAGCGCCGCCCGTTGATCGGGTGCGGCACCGGGTACCGGCGCACGCCTCTCTCACTATTGTTGTGGATATGGAAATTCGATGAAAACCCAAAAGGTCCTGATCGCCCTCTCGTGCGCCGTTGCCCTGTCCCTGCTGGGCGGTTGTGCAGCGAAAGTTAAAAGTGGCGGCAGCGCAGCACTGGCCATCCCGGAAGCGGCCAAGCAGAACCTGGTGGTGAGCATCCAGGGCGAAAAACAGGTGGAGCAAAACCCTGACTGGAACCTGCTCAAGCGCGACTGGAATAACGCGCTCCAGGTCGAAGCACGCCAGGCCGGCTTCACGGTCACCGAAAGCCCTAAAGTCGCGGCCAATGGTGAAGACGGCGTGGGCATCAGCATCAACGTGAGCAAGTTTCGCTACATCGAACCGGGTTCGCGGTATGTCGCCGGTGCGCTGGTGGGTAATGCCTGGGTGTTCTCCCGCGCCGACTACTCCGACTTGAAATCCGGCGCGCCCATTGGCTCACGCACCTACGACACGTCATCCTCGGCCTGGGAAGGCGTGGCTTCGGCAATGACGCAGAAGCAGGTCCAGGCAATCGCCAAGCAGATGATCAGCGACATCAAGAGCGCCAAGGCCCAGTAAGCCACCGCGCCTGCAAAAAGGGCCAACCGCCGGGTTGGCCCTGATACTGCAATTCCGCCTGGCTTGCTTCAGAGTTGCTTGAGGGTCTCACGCGACACTTCTTGCAGACCCGCCTCGGTGATTTTCTTCCAATCACTCTCCGTCACCGCCTGCATGCTTTCATTCTTGCGCGTCACCACATTCAGCGCAGTGGCGCCCGGGGTTTCGATACGCAGGTGGGCTTTGTTACTCACGTCGACAGAGAAGAAGCCTGGGGTAAACCAGGACCAGAATTCGACAATATGCACGTTCACTGGCGCGGCATCCGGAGTGCCTGGCTCGGTGACGACCTGGTAACCGGCCTGCTTGTAAGCCGCGGCTACCGACTCATTCACCAGTTGGGAAACGGTGCGGCCAGAGGGCAGCAACACGTCGCCCAACCCTTTGCCGTAACCGTTGCGCTTACGGGCAATGGCGCGCTCGGTAATCGACTTGTCATTGACCTCGTTATTTTTCAGCGATGGCGTATCCGGGCTTCGTGGAGCGATCTGGAAAACGCGATCATCCACGGTGCTGATCAGGACTTTCTTGCCATTGCTTGTTGCTGCGGCCTGGCTTGTGCTGAGCGGCGCAACATTGACATCCACTTCCGAGCGACTCGTGGCGCATCCCGCCAGAACCATCAGTGCCGCAATCCCCACCACTAACCGAACGCTCATGACTACCGCTCCTTATCGCCATCATTGGCATGGCCGGATATCGGCCGGCGACGATTGTACATGCGCGATATCATTTAGACATCACTCCGACTTTTTTGAAGTAACTGCATACCGGTGAGTGTGTACTCAAGCCCGACCCGGTATCGTCAACCCAGAACGAACGTCAATGAACAAGAGGCAGCACCGGTGACTTCTTCCGCCACACCCACCGCCGAGAATGGCCTCAGCATCCAGACCCGCCTGATCGCCCTGGTGGTCGCCGTGACTTTCTTCATGGAAAACCTCGATGCCACGGTGATCGCCACGGCATTGCCGACCATGGCCACAGCGTTCGGGGTCACGCCGGTCGACATGAACATCGGCATCACCGCCTACATCCTCGCCGTGGCGATCTTCATACCGTTGCCCAGCTGGATCGCCGACCGATTGGGTGCGCGCCGGGTCTTTGCCGGCGCGATCATCGTCTTCACCCTCGCCTCGCTGCTGTGCGGGCTGAGCCAGAGCCTTGAAATGTTCGTCTTTGCGCGCATCCTGCAGGGCATCGGTGGCGCACTGATGGTGCCCGTGGGGCGGCTAGCGGTGCTGCGCAATACGGATAAAAAAGACCTGGTCAAAATGATCGCGATCATCACCTGGCCCGGCCTGGTGGCGCCGATCCTGGGGCCAGTGGCCGGCGGACTGATCGTCACCCATGCCTCCTGGCCCTGGATCTTCTACGTGAACCTGCCGCTGGGCGTATTGGCGTTGGCCGCCGCACTGTGGCTGGTGCCGGAAGGTCGCGAAGCCAGCGTGCGCAAGTTTGATGCGAAGGGGTTCGTACTGCTCGCAGGCGCTTGTGTCGCCTTGTTGGGCGGGCTGGAATGGCTGGGCAGCGAGGCCGGCGAAATGCTCATCCCAGGCGTGGTGCTGGTCGCAGCGGGCATCGCGTTGGCGGTGTGGGCCGTGCACCACTGTCAGCACCATACTGACCCGTTGTTGCCGCTGCAGACCCTGGCGATCAATACCTTTCGCGTGAGTATCTATGGTGGGTCGCTGTTTCGCCTGGCCATCAGCGCGCTGCCGTTCCTGCTGCCGCTGTTGTTTCAGGTGGCCTTTGGCTTATCCCCGGTGGACGCGGGCCTGTTGGTGCTGGCGGTTTTTGCCGGCAACCTGGCGATGAAACCCTTGACCACGGCCATCATGCAGCGCTTCGGCTTTCGCCAGGTGCTGCTGGTGAATGGCGTGATCGGGGTGGCGTCGATTGCGGCGTGCGCCCTTTTCACCGCGCAGACCCCGCTCGCGGTCATCGCAGTGGTGCTGTTTGTGGGCGGGTTGTCACGCTCGATGCAGTTCACCTGCTACAACTCGATTGGCTTTGCAGACGTGCCCAAGCCACGCATGAGCGAGGCATCGGCGTTGTTCAGCATGTCGTTCCAGCTGGCCATGGGGATGGGCGTGACGGCAGCGGCGCTGTTGTTGCGCGCGTCGATGAGCGTGCAGGGGCATGAGATTCACGCACAAGTGGGTGACTTCCGGGTGGCGTTCATCGGGGTGGCATTGCTGGGAGCGCTCGCGCTGGTAGACGTCTATCGACTGCCAGCGCACGCGGGAGAAAGTGTGTTGAAACGCGGTTGAACGCCGCCTCGTCGAATTAGGCGGTGGTGCTGACGATTGATCCCGTCGCACTGCCGCCCTCAGCGGTGACAGCCTGCAACAGCGCGGCAGTCGCTGTCTGCAACGCAGCGGCAGTGGTTGCAATCTGCGCTTGCGCCGCCGCAACCGCAGCAGCCTTGGCCGCCTCGCTCTGGTTGCTGGACTGTGCCTGCTGCATGGCTTGTTGCTGCTCTTGAAGCTGCTTTTGCAACTGCTCGATCTGCTTCTTCAACTCCTTGACCGTGTCCGACTCCGTCGAGCTGGAAGACGCCTGGCCACCGCCGCCAGCACCCGCAGTCGCTTGCGTGCCAGCGTTCATATTGACGGTCAGGCCGCCGGTACGGTTGGTGCTCTCGGTTGCCTGGGGAACCGTCGAGGTTGCAACGCTTTGACTGCTGGCTACGGCAGGAGGATTGCTAATGTTGATGAGCATGCCAAATGTCCGATGATGAAGGCTTACCGACTGCATCGGCGTGTCGGTCGATTAATTGAGGGCGGCGTCAGGATTAAATCCGAAGCAACAAAAAAGGGCCCACCTTTCGGTGAGCCCTTCTAGACCGCCCAGCAGAGCGGATTTTGTTTGGTAGGCGCGATTGGACTCGAACCAACGACCCCCACCATGTCAAGGTGGTGCTCTAACCAACTGAGCTACGTGCCTGCTGTGAGGCGGCATTCTACGGAATTCCGGAGGGGTGTCAACATCTTTTTTGCAGCTAACCCTATGAATATGCGAATTTTTTATTTGCGGCCGGCACATCGGTATTTTTTCGGTGGCTGGCAGGCAATTTTCAACTCAGGTAGGATCGGGGTACTCGTAAAAAATATAAAACAGAGGTTCCAGGATGGCGAACACCCCCTACCCCCAGTCGTATTACGCCGCTTCCGCGAATGCCGTACCGCCACGCCCAAGCCTGCAAGGCGAGGTCGAAACCGACGTGTGCGTGATCGGTGCTGGCTACACCGGCCTTTCCAGCGCGCTGTTCCTGCTGGAGAACGGTTTTCGCGTGACAGTGCTGGAAGCCGCCAAGGTCGGCTTTGGTGCCTCTGGTCGCAATGGCGGGCAGATCGTCAACAGTTATAGCCGTGACATCGACGTGATCGAGCGCAGCGTCGGCCCCAAGCAGGCACAGTTGCTCGGGCAGATGGCGTTCGAGGGCGGCAAGATCATTCGCGAGCGGGTGGCGAAGTACCAGATCCAGTGCGACCTGAAGGACGGCGGCGTGTTCGCTGCACTCAACAGCAAGCACATGGGCCACCTGGAGTCGCAGAAGCGCCTGTGGGAGCGTTACGGCCATACCCAGCTGGAGTTGCTGGACGAACGTCGCATCCGTGAGGTCGTGGCGTGTGAGAACTATGTCGGCGGCCTGCTCGACATGAGCGGCGGGCACATCCATCCCCTCAACCTGGCGCTGGGCGAAGCAGCGGCGGTGGAATCCCTGGGCGGCAGCATCTACGAGCAGTCCGCGGCAGTGCGCATCGAGCGCGGCGCCAATCCCGTAGTGCACACCGCCGAGGGCAAGGTCAGGGCCAAGTTCATCATCGTCGCGGGCAATGCCTACCTGGGCAACCTGGTGCCGGAGCTGGCAGCCAAGTCGATGCCTTGCGGCACGCAAGTCATCACCACTGCACCGCTGGGTGACGAACTGGCCAAGTCGCTGCTGCCGCAGGATTACTGCGTCGAAGACTGCAACTACCTGCTCGACTACTACCGCCTCACCAGCGACAAGCGCCTGATCTTCGGCGGCGGCGTGGTGTATGGCGCGCGTGACCCGGCGAACATCGAGGCGATTATCCGTCCGAAGATGCTCAAGGCCTTCCCGCAGCTCAAGGACGTGAAAATCGACTACGCCTGGACCGGCAATTTCCTGCTGACCCTGTCGCGCTTGCCACAGGTCGGCCGCCTGGGCGACAACATCTACTACTCGCAGGGCTGCAGCGGCCATGGCGTGACGTACACACACTTGGCCGGCAAGGTACTGGCAGAAGCCCTTCGAGGCCAGGCAGAGCGTTTTGATGCGTTTGCCGACCTGCCCCACTACCCATTCCCGGGCGGCCAACTGTTGCGCACGCCGTTTGCCGCACTGGGCGCCTGGTACTACGGCTTGCGCGACAAACTAGGCTTTTGAGGCAAAACCTGTAGGAGCCCGCTCGCGGGCGATGGCGTCCGTAAGTTCGCCATTGCCCATGAGCGGGCTCGTACAATTCATAAATCGCAGACACAAAAAACCCCGGTCTTTCGACCAGGGTCTTTGCTATCGGATCAAAGTAGCCAGAGGCTTTCTTTGTGCTTCAAGGCGTTCAGTGGGCCTTGAGGCAGATATGGCGCAGCGGACGGGACTCGAACCCGCGACCCCCGGCGTGACAGGCCGGTATTCTAACCGACTGAACTACCGCTGCGTATCGCTTGACCAGCTACGGGTAAACCCCACAACCGTCTTGAAACATCTGATCGACCAGCCTTGGCTGTTCAATCTCAAGCCCGACGAATCGAACCTGGAAAATATGGCGCAGCGGACGGGACTCGAACCCGCGACCCCCGGCGTGACAGGCCGGTATTCTAACCGACTGAACTACCGCTGCGCGTCGGTGCAACCTTTAACGTTGCGTCTTGCCCGAAGACAAAACTCTCAAGAAGTGGTGGGTGATGACGGGATCGAACCGCCGACCCTCTGCTTGTAAGGCAGATGCTCTCCCAGCTGAGCTAATCACCCTTTGCTTCGTTGAGGCCGCGAAATTTACGCAGGTAGCGGACCTAAGTCAATAGCCTGCTTGAAGTTTTTCTGAAAAAGACAAAATGGCTTCAAGACCGCCTACTCGCTGTAAATCATCTTCTTGCTCATGCCACCGTCGACCACGAACTCCTGCCCGGTGACAAACCCGGCCTGACGCGACAACAGCCACGCCACCATCGCCGCCACATCCTCCACCGTCCCCACCCTGCCCGCCGGATGCTGGGCATGGTCGGCGTCCGTCAACGGCTCGGCACGGCGCGCCGCAGGATCACGCGCATCGATCCAGCCGGGGCTGACGGCGTTCACTCGCACCTCCGGACCCAGGCTGATCGCCAATGCGTGAGTCAGCGCCAGCAAGCCGCCCTTGCTCGCCGCGTAGGCCTCGGTGTCCGGCTCCGATTGACGGGCCCGGGTCGACGCCAAGTTGACGATCGCCCCGCCATGGGCGCGCAGGTACGGCGCACAGTGCTTGGCCAGCAACATCGGCCCACTGAGGTTCACCGCCAGTACGCGATTCCAGTAAGCCAGGTCGAGGCTTTCCAGGGTGATATTGCGCGGGTCGGCCACTGCCGCGTTGCACACCAACGCATCCAGGCGACCAAACTGCCCCAGCACTTCGGCGACACCCTGGGCCACCTGCTTCTCGTCCGCCACGTCCATGGTGATAAACCAGGCGTTGTCGCCCAGCACCTTGGACACCTTGGAACCGCGTTCGCGGTCCAGGTCCGTCAATACCACCTGCCAGCCTTCACTGATCAGCCACGCAGCAATCCCGAGGCCAATGCCCCGGGCCGCCCCAGTGACCAATGCGACGCGGCCGTTACTGGCCGCTGCAGCTTCCATGGACCACTCGATCACAAGGCTGCCAGCCCGCGAGCCAGGTCAGCTTGCAGGTCGGCTACATCTTCCAGGCCTACCGCAATACGGATCAGGCTGTCGCGGATACCGGCGGCTTCACGCTCCTGCGGCGCCAGGCGGCCGTGGGAGGTGGTGCTTGGGTGGGTGATGGTGGTCTTGCTGTCACCCAGGTTGGCGGTGATGGAGATCAGTCGAGTCGCGTCGATAAAGCGCCATGCGCCCTCCTTGCCACCCTTGACCTCGAAACTCACCACGGCACCGAAACCGCGCTGCTGGCGCTGGGCTAACTCATGCTGCGGATGGCTCTTGAGACCGGCGTAATGCACCTTCTCGATACCGTCCTGCTGCTCCAGCCATTCGGCCAAGGCCTGGGCGTTGGCGCAGTGGGCCTTCATCCGCAGGCTGAGGGTTTCCAGGCCCTTGAGGAAAATCCACGCGTTGAACGGGCTCAGGGTCGGGCCAGCCGTGCGCAAAAACCCGACGATTTCCTTCATCTGCTCGCTGCGACCGGCCACCACACCGCCCATGCAACGGCCCTGGCCGTCGATGAACTTGGTCGCCGAGTGCACCACGACGTCCGCGCCCAACTTCAGCGGCTGCTGCAACGCCGGGGTGCAGAAGCAGTTGTCGACCACCAGCATCGCGCCCTTGGCGTGAGCCACTTCGGACAACGCGGCGATGTCCACCAGCTCTGCCAGCGGGTTGGACGGCGATTCGACGAACAGCAACTTGGTGTTGGCCTTGATTGCCGCGTCCCAGCCGGAAAGATCCGCCAGGGGCACGTAGTCCACCTCGATGCCGAAGCGCTTGAAGTACTTCTCGAACAGGCTGATGGTCGAACCGAACACGCTGCGCGAAACCAGCACATGGTCGCCAGCGCTGCACAGGCTCATCACCACTGCCAGGATCGCCGCCATGCCAGTGGCGGTGGCCACGGCCTGCTCCGCGCCTTCCAGGGCCGCGATACGTTCTTCGAACGCACGCACGGTCGGGTTGGTGTAGCGCGAATACACGTTGCCCGGCACTTCACCGGCGAAGCGCGCAGCGGCGTCGGCGGCAGTGCGGAACACGTAGCTGGAAGTGAAGAACATCGGGTCACCGTGTTCGCCTTCGGGCGTGCGGTGCTGGCCAGCGCGCACAGCCAGGGTATCGAAAGCTACGCCATCGAGGTCGCTGTCCAACCGACCGGCATCCCATTCCTGACTCATGCTGTGACTCCTTACTCAATTCTTTATTTAAGATACAAAACCGGCCCCTCAGGGCCGGTGTCTACTCAGTTGTTGTACAGATCGATGATCGCGCTGACCGCCTGGGTCTTGATCTTCGAGGAGTCGTTGCGCGCCTGCTCGATCTTGTTCAGGTAGGCCTCGTCGACATCACCGGTCACGTACTTGCCGTCGAACACGGCGCAGTCGAACTGGTCGATCTTGATCTTGCCACCGCCGACCGCTTCGATCAGGTCCGGCAGGTCCTGGTAGATCAGCCAATCGGCGCCGATGAGGTCGGCCACGTCCTGGGTCGTACGGTTGTGAGCGATCAGTTCGTGGGCACTCGGCATGTCGATACCGTAGACGTTCGGGTAGCGCACGGCAGGCGCTGCGGAACAGAAGTACACGTTCTTGGCGCCGGCTTCACGGGCCATCTGGATGATCTGCTTGCACGTGGTGCCACGCACGATGGAGTCGTCCACCAGCATCACGTTCTTGCCGCGGAATTCCAGCTCGATGGCGTTGAGCTTCTGGCGTACCGACTTCTTGCGCGCCGCCTGACCCGGCATGATGAAGGTACGGCCGATGTAGCGGTTCTTCACGAAGCCTTCGCGGAATTTGACCCCCAGGTGGTTGGCCAATTCCAGCGCAGCCGTACGGCTGGTGTCCGGGATCGGGATGACCACGTCGATGTCGTGCTCAGGACGCTCGCGCAGGATCTTCTCGGCCAGCTTCTCGCCCATGCGCAGGCGCGCCTTGTACACCGAAACGCCGTCGATGATCGAATCCGGACGCGCCAGGTAGACGTGTTCGAAGATGCACGGGGTGAGTTTCGGCGCCACGGCGCACTGACGGGTGTGCAGCTTGCCATCTTCGGTGATGTACACCGCTTCGCCCGGCGCCAGGTCGCGGATCAGGGTGAAGCCCAGCACGTCCAGGGACACGCTTTCGGAGGCGATCATGTACTCGACGCCCTCGTCGGTGTGACGCTGGCCGAACACGATCGGACGGATGCCGTGCGGGTCACGGAAGCCGACGATGCCGTAGCCGGTAACCATCGCCACCACCGCGTAGCCACCGACGCAACGGTTGTGCACGTCGGTCACGGCGGCGAACACGTCTTCTTCGGTCGGCTGCAGCTTGCCGCGCTGGGCCAGCTCGTGGGCGAACACGTTGAGCAGTACTTCCGAGTCGGAGCTGGTGTTGACGTGGCGCAGGTCAGATTCGTAAATCTCCTTGGCCAGCTGTTCAACGTTGGTCAGGTTACCGTTGTGCGCCAGGGTGATGCCGTAAGGCGAGTTGACGTAAAACGGTTGAGCTTCGGCCGATGTGGAGCTACCGGCAGTCGGGTAACGCACATGGCCAATGCCCATGTGCCCGACGAGGCGCTGCATGTGACGCTGATGGAACACGTCACGCACCAGGCCATTGTCCTTGCGCAGGAATAACCGGCCGTCGTGGCTGGTCACAATACCGGCAGCGTCCTGGCCGCGGTGCTGGAGGACGGTTAGCGCGTCATACAGCGCCTGATTGACGTTCGACTTACCGACGATACCGACGATGCCACACATGCGACGCAACCCCTACTTAATGAATCTTGACTGAACACAGCTTACTGAGGCGTTTTGGCCGGCAAGAGGTGTTCCTTGAACGGAAGATCAGCGGGTACGCTGATTCCGCTGGCCAGCCACTGACTGCTCCACCCCAATATGAGGTTCTTGGACCAATCTGCAACCAATAGAAATTTTGGCACGAGTACCGACTCCTGCCACCACGAATCCTGCTGTACCGGCCCCAGGCTCAACAGCCCGACCGCCACGACCACCAGCAACGCGCCACGCGCGGCGCCGAAGGCCATGCCGAGAAATCGATCGGTCCCGGAGAGGCCGGTGACACGTATCAACTCGCCAATAAGATAATTGACCATTGCCCCCACCAGCAGCGTGGCGATGAACATGATGGCGCAGCCCGCGATGACGCGAGCCGAAGGTGTCTCGATGTATCCGGCCAGGTAAACCGACAATGAACCGCCGAACATCCAGGCTACAACTCCTGCGATGATCCAGGTCAGCAACGACAGTGCTTCTTTTACGAAGCCGCGGCTTAGACTGATCAAAGCGGAGATGGCGACGATTGCAACGATCGCCCAGTCAACCCAGGTAAATGGCACGTTTGAGCCTACGGACGGATAAGGCGGCGCATTTTAGCAGAGCGTCGGGCTGTCGGTAAGCTGTGATTGCGGGTGCTTTGCAAATCAATGGTTTGGAGACCCCGTCCAACTTCAACCCAGCCCCAAAACCAATGTGGGAGCAGGCTTGCCTGCAATGAGGGCGGCGCATTCAACATCGCTGTCGACTGCAACCACCGCCATCGCGGCAAGCCAGCTCCCACATTTGGCCAGCATTCCAACCAGAGAGTGACAGTGATCAACCGCGCTCAGGCTGGAAACGGGTGACGAACCCCTTCAAGTTCTGCTGGCGATCCAGCAAGTCGCGCAGACGGTCGGCCTCGGCACGCTCGATCAGCGGCCCGATAAACACCCGGTTCTTGCCGTCGGCACTGCGGATATAGGCGTTATACCCCTGGCTACGCAGCTTTTTCTGCAGCGCATCGGCGCCGTCGCGATTGCCCAGGCTGGCGACTTGAATCGACCAACTGATCGGCAGGCCATTCGGGTCGATACGGCTCTGCCCCACGTCCGGCTTACCCGGTGCGGCAGGCTGCGGCGCGACCGGCTTGGGCGCCGGTGCCGGCGCTGCGGGCTTGGCAGCGGCGACAGGCGCGGCCGGAGCCGGCTTGACCACCGGCACGCTTGGCTGCACGGGCATCGACGGCGCCTGTTGCGCGGCCACTTCATCATCGGTCGGCACCGGTTCTTCTTCCGGCAGGACCTGCGGCTCGGGCACCACCACTGGCTCAACCTGCACCTGCGGCACCGCCGGTGCCTGCGGCGCGGCTGGCGCCTCCACCACCACCTGGCGCTGTTCGTCCTGGCGGGAAAACAGCATCGGCAGGAAGATCACCGCCAATGCCACCAGAACCAGGGCTCCGACCATTCGCTGCTTGTATGCGCTATCCAGTAATGCCATGTGCAGCTTCCTCCGTGGAGCGCCGGGCCAACCACTCAAGCGCCTCGGCAACACAATAAAATGATCCGAACAACAGAATTTCGTCCTCGGCCGTCGCCACCGCACACTGCGCCTCAAGGGCTGCGGTCAGGCTTGCATACGACGCCACCGGCGCACCAAGGTTCTGCAACGCCTTTTCCAACTCAACCGCAGGACGGCTTCGCGGCGTATCCAGCGGCGCGACCGCCCAAGCCTGGACGCTCGCCAGCAGCGGCGCAACCACGCCATCCAGGTCCTTGTCCGCCAACAACCCGAAGACCGCCAGGCGACGCCCGACCGGTGGCGTGCGTGACAGGCGCTGCGCCAGGTACTCGGCCGCATGCGGGTTATGCCCCACATCCAGCAGCAGGTTCAGGCGCTTGCCTTGCCATTCGAATTCACGACGATCCAGGCGCCCCACTACGCGGGTCGCCAGCAACGTCGCCGCAATCTGCGCGGCATCCCACGGCAGATCCAGCAGCAGATAGGCTTGCAGCGCGAGCGCGGCATTTTCCATCGGCAGGTTCAACAGCGGTAGGTCATGCAGCTCCACCAACTGGCCACGCGCATCACGCCCGCGCCACTGCCAGTGCCGGTCACCGATTTCGAGATTGAATTCACGACCGCGCAGGAAGAACGGGCAATCCAGCTCGCGGACCTTGTCGAGCAAGGTAGACGGCGGATCCACGTCCCCACACAGCGCAGGCTTGCCCTGGCGAAAGATCCCGGCCTTTTCATAAGCCACCGACTCACGGGTATTGCCCAGGTAGTCGGCATGGTCCACACCAATGCTGGTGACCAGGGCCATGTCGGCATCCACCACGTTGACCGTGTCCAGGCGCCCGCCCAGGCCGACTTCCAGCACCACCACATCGAGTTGCGCGCGCTCGAACAACCAGAACGCCGCCAGGGTGCCCATTTCGAAGTAAGTCAGGGAGATGTCGCCCCGGCCGGCATCAAGTGCCGCAAAGGCTTCGCAGAGTTGCTCATCCGTGGCTTCGACGCCATTGAGCTGCACCCGCTCGTTGTAGCGCAGCAGGTGCGGAGAGTTGTAGACGCCGACTTTCAGCCCTTGGGCCTGCAGCAGCGCCGCGACAAAGGCACACGTAGAGCCTTTGCCGTTGGTGCCGGTCACCGTGATCACTCGCGGCGCCGGCCGACCCAACCCAAGGCGGGCCGCTACCTGTTGCGAGCGCTCCAGGCCCATGTCGATGGCGGACGGATGCAACTGCTCAAGGTAGGCGAGCCATTCGCCGAGGGTACGTTGGGTCATAGGTTTGCAGGCACCGGTGGGACGACGATTGGCTCGACTTTAGGCGCGACGTACACAGGGGTCGGCAGGCCCATCATTTGTGCCAGCAGGTTACCCAGGCGTGGACGCAGTTCGCCGCGCGGGATGATCAGGTCGATGGCGCCATGCTCCAGCAGGAACTCGCTGCGCTGGAAGCCTTCCGGCAGTTTTTCGCGCACGGTCTGCTCGATTACGCGCGGGCCGGCGAAGCCGATCAGGGCTTTTGGCTCACCGACGATCACGTCACCGAGCATCGCCAGGCTGGCGGAAACGCCGCCGTAGACCGGGTCGGTCAGTACGGAGATGAATGGAATGCCTTCCTCGCGCAGACGCGCCAGTACCGCAGAGGTCTTGGCCATTTGCATCAGGGAGATCAGCGCTTCCTGCATACGCGCACCACCAGAGGCGGCGAAGCAGATCATCGGGCAACGGTTTTCCAGGGCGTAGTTGGCAGCGCGAACAAAGCGCTCGCCGACGATGGCCCCCATGGAACCGCCCATGAAGGAAAACTCGAACGCCGACACCACCACCGGCATGCCCAGCAGCTTGCCGCTGACGGAAATCAGTGCGTCCTTCTCACCGGTCTGCTTTTGCGCAGCGGTCAGGCGGTCCTTGTACTTCTTGCCGTCGCGAAACTTCAGGCGGTCAACCGGTTCCAGGTCCGCACCCAGCTCGTTACGGCCTTCGGCGTCGAGGAAGATATCGATGCGGGCGCGGGCGCCGATACGCATGTGGTGATTGCACTTGGGGCAAACGTCCAGGGTCTTTTCCAGCTCGGGGCGGTACAACACCGCGTCGCAGGATGGGCACTTGTGCCACAGACCTTCAGGAACCGAGCTTTTCTTCACCTCGGAACGCATGATCGAAGGGATCAGTTTGTCTACTAACCAGTTGCTCATGCTTTCTTTCTCCAGTACCGGTGGCTTGAACACAGCCCCGCGTATGCCCTTGAGCTAAATTCATATGTGGCGATGACACAGGTGGGACGGGGTCAGGTGTTCGACCAGCCATTTCCCGCCTGCATCCTCAGCCTTCCAGACAACCTGCCAGCGCAGGCTTGCCACTTCATTGCCGGGCCACCCACAGGCGGCGCCGGGCTGTTTTACACAGTGGTAGTTATGGACGGCGGCAGACTGCCAGCCGTCACATCCCGCCACTGGTGTTGCGCACAGCCTGCATGAATGCGCGAATCTTGCTGTGATCCTTGATGCCCATGCCCTGCTCTACCCCACCGCTGACGTCCACCGCATACGGGCGCACCTGCGCGATCGCCGCGCCGACGTTGTCGGGGTTGAGCCCCCCGGCGAGGATGATCGGCTTGCTCAGCCCCGGAGGAATCAGCGACCAGTCGAACGCCTCACCGGTGCCACCGGGCACGCCTTCGACATACGTATCCAGGAGGATCCCGCGTGCACCGGTATAGGCGGCGCAGGCACGGGCGATATCGTCACCGGCCTTGACCCGCAACGCCTTGATATACGGGCGCTGGTAGCTTTCGCACTCATCAGGGGTTTCGTCGCCGTGAAACTGCAGCATATCCAGCGGCACGGCATCCAGGGTTTCGTTGAGTTCGCAGCGGCTGGCATTGACGAACAGGCCCACGGTGGTCACAAACGGCGGCAAGGCATTGATGATCGCCCGCGCCTGCAACACATTCACCGCCCTCGGACTGCGTGCATAAAACACGAAACCGATGGCATCCGCCCCCGCCTCGACTGCCGCCAGCGCGTCTTCTATGCGGGTAATCCCGCAAATCTTGCTGCGAACGGCAGACATATCGTAGAAACCTCAGGGGTTGAACCGAGAAAGTCCCGGATGGTAACAAAAGCTTCTCCGGGCGTCAGCCGCCAAGTTCACTGAAACCTGTGAGGAAGTGTGGCCCGATGAAACGCTCCGGCAGCTCGAACTCGTCACGGTACTCCACTTGCACCAGGTACAGGCCGAACGGATGCGCCGTCACCCCGCCGGTGCGGCGTATGCGGCTTTCCAGCACTTCCTTGGCCCATTCAACCGGACGCTCGCCGGTGCCGATGGTCATCAGTACACCGGCAATATTTCGTACCATATGGTGCAGGAACGCCCCGGCACGGATATCCAGCACAATCATCTTGCCGTGACGGGTCACGCGCAGGTGGTGGACTTCCTTGATCGGCGACTTGGCCTGGCACTGCCCCGCGCGAAAGGCGCTGAAATCATGCACGCCGACCAAGTGCTGCGCGGCCTCGGCCATGCGCTCGGCGTCCAGCGGGCGGTGGTTCCAGGTAATTTCCTGGTTGAGGTGCGCCGGGCGGATCTGGTCGTTGTAGATCACGTAGCGATAACGCCGGGCAATCGCCTTGAAACGCGCATGAAAATGCGCCGGCATGACCTTGGCCCAGCTGACGCTGACGTCATGCGGCAAATTGATATTGGCGCCCATCACCCACGCTTTCATCGAACGCTCGGCCTGGGTGTCAAAGTGCACCACCTGGCCGCACGCATGCACGCCGGCATCGGTGCGTCCGGCGCACATCAGCGATATGGGGGAGTCGGCGACTTTCGCCAGGGCATTCTCGAGGGTTTCCTGCACCGTCAACACACCCGAGGCCTGACGCTGCCAGCCGCGATAGCGCGAACCTTTGTATTCCACGCCCAGGGCGATGCGGTAAAAGCCGTCAGCCGCCATTTCGGCGACCGGATTATCTATATTTGCCAAGAACTGAGAGCCTGATGAGTTGCGCAAAGGCCGCCATTATGCCGATTTGTGCCGGAGCTGGCTTGCCTGCGATGCAAGCGACCCGGTCTTTCGGTAAAACCGAGCGAAGGGTATCGCCGGCAAACCAGCGCCGACAAAAACAAAACGGCGACCCGAAGGTCGCCGCTGCATCAACTATCGACTGTTACGCCAGCCGGCCGAGCATTTCCTTGGCCTCGCCGCGCTGCACTTCATCACCTTCGGTGAGCACTTCGGAAAGGATATCCCGCGCACCGTCGGCGTCGCCCATGTCGATATAGGCTTGGGCCAGGTCGAGCTTGGTGGCGACTTCGTCAGTGCCGGAGAGGAAGTCGAACTCCGGCTCATCACCGCCCAGCGCCGCGTCTTCAGCGGTGAAGGACGGCTCGATGGAGGGGTGCTCCAGGCTCTGCGACAGGCGATCCAGCTCGGCGTTGACGTCATCCAGCTCCGAGGCGAAGGCATCAGGCTTGGCGGTGGCCTCCGGTTCGTCGGCCAGGGACAGGTCGAAATCTTCCGGCAGGTCGAAGTCATCCAGCGCCGCAGGCGTCAGGGTCGGCGGCTCGACCGCCGGCACATCCTTCATCTGGTCTTCAAGGCCGGAGAGGAAGTCGTCGTCGGACTGCGCCGAAACCGGGGCATCCAACTGCAGGTCGAGGTCGAAGTCCGAGAGATCATCCGGGCTCGCCTTGGCTTCGGTCTGCTGCTGCAACAGCGATTCAAACGTCTGCTGATCACCCTTGACCTCGGCCGGCGAAGCCGCTTCGAGATCGTCCAGGCTCAGGTCGAAATCGGTGTCGAACGCCTCAGGCTCAGGGGTCGCGGGTTTGTCTTCAAGCAAATCCTTGACGTACTGGGCATCCAGCGCGGCCGCGGCGACGGCGGCACTGACGCCTGCCGCCAGCACCGCCATGGCCGGGAAGCGGCTCTTGAGCTGCTCGACCTGGGCATGGTTTTCACCGTTGGCGACCAGTTGACGCTCCTGGGTGACGAAACCGTCCTTGTCGTTTTGCAGGCCGTAGACTTCCATCAGCTTCAAGCGCAGGTCGCTGCGCTTGGGCTCGTGCTTGATCGCTTGCTCCAACACGTCAGCGGCCTGGTTCAGATGGCCACGGTCTAGATGCGACTGTGCCTGTACCAATGCGTCGTTGGCATTTCCCGGGGCCACGGCAACGGCCAGCGGCGCGAGCACCGAAGCAACCGTCGGCGCCACCACCGCCGGCTCAACCACTGTGGCCGGCGCGGGAGCGGCCGCCAGCTTGACGTTCGGCGGCGGTACTTCCAGGCCTTCGAAGCTGTCGGGCGGCAGGTCGTGGTCGATATTGGAGGTGAAGGCCGGCTCTTCAGCCAGGGCCCGCGCCATGCGCAGGTGCTTTTCCTCTTCCAGGCGCGCATTGCGATGACGCGCCCACAACAGCAGGAGCAGCAGCACCAGCAAGCCCGCCGCACCGCCGATCACCCCCAGGACGATCGGGTTGGTCAGCAGGTCATTGAATTTGCCTTCGGTGGTGGCGGGCGCAGCCTCCGGCTTGATCGGCTCGGGTGCGGGCGCTGCTGGCGTAGCGGCAGCGGCCGGGGCTGCAGGGGCCGTTGAAGCGGCCGCCGGGTCGCTGGCCAACTGCGCGGGCATCGCCGCCGTGGCCTGCGCGCTCGGATCACCCTTCTCCGCCTGCAAGCGCGCGAGTTGATCGTTCTTCAGCTGAATCAGCTTTTGCAGCTTGTCCAACTGGCTCTGCAAGTCGGCCGCACGGCTTTTCAGCTCTTCGTTGTCGCGGCGAGTGGTGTCGAGTTGTTCCTGGGTCATCGCCAGCTTGTCGCTCAGCGCCTGGCCGTCGCCGGCCTTGCCCTTGCCGCCTTTGCGCGCTGCTTCGGCCGAGACCAGGCTCAGGTTGTCCTTGGCGTTGGTGCTTGCCGGTGCATTGCCGGCCTGGGTACGCCGGGTGGCGTCCAGCTGTTGCTTGCCTGCTGCTTGATTCGTGCCCGAACGGCGCCCCTCACGCCAGGCGGCGTTCTGTGCGCTGACTTCGGCAATCGCCTGTGGTTGCGCAAGTGCGGTGCTTTGCACCGGGTCGGGCAGGCGCAGGACCTGGCCGGTTTTCAGGCGGTTGATATTGCCGTCGATAAACGCATCGGGGTTGAGCGCCTGGATAGCCAGCATGGTCTGCTGTACCGAACCGCCGTTACGGTTCTTCGCGGCAATTTCCCACAAGGTATCGCGGGAGGTGGTTGTGTGTTGCGCAGGCTTGGTCGCTGCAGGCGCGGTGCTGGCTGCAGTCCCCGCACGCGGTGCAGGGACTGCGGCCGTCGGCGCTGGCTGGTCGAATTTTGCCGGGTCAAGCAACACGCTGTAGTCGCGCATCAAGCGGCCGTTGGGCCATTGCACCTGCAGCAGGAAGCGTACGTAGGAATCGGGCAACGGCTTGCTGGAGGTGACACGCACCACGCTGCGGCCGTTGGGATTGACCACCGGTGTAAAGGTCAGGTCATTGAGAAAGGCCTGGCGGTCAACCCCGGCATCCACAAACGCCTGGTCGGAAGCCAGGCTCGGGGTGATCTCGGACGCCGTGAGGCCACCGACATCGAGCAATTCGATTTCCACCGACAATGGCTGGTTCAACTTCGACTTGAGGGTCATCTCCCCCAGCTGCAGCGCCTGCGCCATACCGGAGGACAGCGCCGAGGCGGCCGCTATTGCTAACACCAGTTTGCGAACTTGAACCATAGCCTCATCCTTTGTTTGAACACTCCCCGGCCTGCGAGAAGGTTGGTAACCGCTGCCATAAGGCATGGCGAGCCGATAGGTCACCGACACGCTTCTGTTCCGCTTCGGGCCAAGCATAGCGCCTGGCTAGAATCAATCTACAAATTGCCGCCAAGTATCTTTTACGCAAGGCCTTTTATCAACAACTGCGCCAGCTGTACGGCGTTAAGCGCTGCGCCTTTGCGTACGTTATCTGACGCCAGCCACAAATTTAGTTCCGCCGGGTCATCCACACCGGCGCGCACTCGGCCGACATAGACCACATCCTGGCCCACCGCATCGCCCACGGCGGTGGGGTAATCCCCCTCCTCGACCAGCTCGATGCCGGGCGCTGCGTCCAGCGCGCGATTGACGGCAGCCAGATCCACCGCTGCCCCCAATTGCAACGACACTGTCAGGCTATCGCCAAAAAACACCGGGGCTTGAACGCAAGTGGCGGAAATCTTCAGGGAAGGCAAGCCCAGCACCGCGCGCAGTTCGTGGACGAGGCGTTTTTCCAGCGCGGTGTGGCCCTGGGCGTCTGGCGTGCCGACTTGCGCCAGCAGGTTGAACGCCATCTGCCGATCAAAGAACTGCGGCTCCAGCGGACGCACGTTCAGCAGCTCGGCGGTTTGCCGGGCCAGCTCGCTGACGGCCTCACGGCCCTGGGCGGAGACTGCCAGGCAGGCGGTGACATTCACCCGCTGGATATCCAGCAGGCCGCGCAATGGCGCCAGGACCACGGCCAGGTTGGTGGCAGAGGGGCTGGGACTGGCGAGCTGGAATGGCTTTTTCAGCCCCTTCAGCACCTCAGCATTGGCCTCCGGCACCACGTGGGGCG
Organism: Pseudomonas sp. GW821-FHT05D12; assembly: GCF_059419825.1. Lineage (NCBI taxonomy): Bacteria > Pseudomonadati > Pseudomonadota > Gammaproteobacteria > Pseudomonadales > Pseudomonadaceae > Pseudomonas > Pseudomonas sp. GW821-FHT05D12. The sequence goes on from NZ_JBWKSN010000006.1 coordinate 435,437, forward strand.
CCTGCTCTGCGGGCAAGGCGCCCGACAGGTCGATCACCGAGCATCCGGCGGCCGTGGCCCGTGGCGCGAAGCTCAGGGTCACTGCCGGCCCCGCCGCGAAGAACGCCAATTGCGCCTTGCTGAAATCGAACTCGTCGACTTCCTTGACCCGCACATTCTTGCCGCGAAACGGCACCGATGCCCCGGCGGAGTTGCTGCCCGCCAGCAGATACAGGGTGCCCACCGGGAAATCCAGTTCTTCGAGGATCTGCACCAGGGTTTCACCAACGGTGCCGGTGGCGCCGATCACGGCGATTTCAAAGGTCTGGGTCATGGGGCTGCCTCGGGCATTGCGGGGGGAGCGGCACTTTACCGGGTGGCTGGGGGTGAGGCAATTAGCCTGGGTTTTTGGGGGATGGCTGATGGCCTCATCGCAGGCAAGCCAGCTCCCACATTCGACCGAGTTTCTTCAGTTGAATGCGACCAAATGTGGGAGCTGGCTTGCCTGCGATGAGGCCCTCCAGGGCAATAAAAAACCCCGCACCTGTCACCAGGTCACGGGGTTTTTCAATGCAAGGAAGCGATCAACGCTCCAGCAAGATCCGCAGCATGCGACGCAGCGGCTCCGCCGCGCCCCACAGCAGCTGGTCGCCCACGGTGAATGCGCCGAGGAACTGGCTGCCCATGTTCAACTTGCGCAGACGGCCCACCGGTACATTCAGGGTGCCGGTGACCTTGGTCGGGCTCAGCTCCTGCATGCTGATGTCGCGATTGTTCGGCACCAGCTTGACCCACGGGTTGTGCTGGCTGATCAGCCCTTCGATATCAGCGATCGGCACGTCTTTATTCAGCTTGATGGTCAGCGCCTGGCTGTGGCAGCGCATGGCGCCGATGCGCACGCAGATGCCGTCCACCGGGATCGGGTTCTTGAAGCGCCCGAGGATCTTGTTGGTTTCGGCCTGGGCCTTCCACTCTTCACGGCTCTGGCCGTTCGGCAGTTCCTTGTCGATCCACGGGATCAGGCTGCCGGCCAGCGGCACGCCGAAGTTCTCGGTCGGGTAGGCATCGCTGCGCATGGCTTCGGCCACACGGCGGTCGATGTCGAGGATCGCGCTGGCCGGGTCGGCCAGTTGATCGGCGACGGCCGCGTGGGTCGCGCCCATCTGCTTGATCAGCTCACGCATGTTCTGCGCGCCGGCACCGGAGGCCGCCTGATACGTCATCGCGCTCATCCACTCGACCAGGCCGGCTTCGAACAAGCCGCCCAGGCCCATCAGCATCAGGCTGACGGTGCAGTTGCCGCCGACGTAGTTCTTGGTGCCGGCATCCAGCTGCTGGTCGATGACCTTGCGGTTGACCGGGTCGAGGATGATCACCGCGTCGTCCTGCATGCGCAGGCTCGAGGCGGCGTCGATCCAGTAGCCCTGCCAGCCGGCTTCACGCAGCTTGGGGAAGACTTCGCTGGTGTAGTCGCCACCCTGGCAGGTCAGAATCACGTCGAGGGTTTTCAGCTCTTCAATGCTGTAGGCGTCCTTGAGCGGGGCAATATCCTTGCCCACGGACGGCCCTTGGCCACCGACATTCGAAGTGGTGAAAAACACCGGCTCAATAAGATCGAAATCCTGCTCTTCCAGCATCCGCTGCATGAGCACGGAACCGACCATACCGCGCCAACCGATCAGACCTACACGTTTCATCGCAACTACACCTTGTTAAAAAGTGGGCCGCCTTGCAGCAACAACTGCAAGCGGGCCCGAGAGATTACAGATTCCGCAGCGCGGCGACTACTGCGTCGCCCATTTCTTGTGTGCCGACCTTGGTGCAACCCTGCGACCAGATGTCGCCGGTACGCAAACCTTGATCCAGCACCAGGCTCACGGCCTTCTCGATTGCATCCGCCGCTTCGCCCAGGTTGAAGCTGTAGCGCAGCATCATCGACACCGACAGGATGGTCGCCAGCGGGTTGGCAATGCCCTGGCCCGCGATGTCCGGCGCCGAACCATGGCAAGGCTCGTACATGCCCTTGTTGTTGGTGTCCAGGGACGCCGACGGCAGCATGCCGATGGAGCCGGTGAGCATCGACGCCTGGTCGGACAGGATGTCGCCGAACAGGTTGTCGGTGACGATCACGTCGAACTGCTTCGGCGCACGCACCAGTTGCATGGCGGCGTTATCGACGTACATGTGGCTCAGCTCGACGTCCGGGTAGTCCTTGGCGACTTCTTCGACGATTTCACGCCACAGCTGGCTGGACGCCAGCACGTTGGCCTTGTCCACCGAGCAGACTTTCTTGCCACGCACGCGGGCCATGTCGAAGCCGACACGGGCGATCCGGCGGATTTCGCTCTCGCTGTACGGCAGGGTGTCGTAGGCCTGGCGCTCACCATTTTCCAACTCGCGCACGCCGCGTGGCGAGCCGAAATAGATACCGCCGGTCAGTTCGCGCACGATCAGGATATCCAGGCCCGCGACCACTTCCGGCTTGAGGCTCGAGGCATCGGCCAGTTGCGGGTAGAGGATCGCCGGGCGCAGGTTGCCGAACAGGCCCAGTTGCGCACGGATTTTCAGCAGGCCGCGCTCAGGACGGATGTCACGCTCGATCTTGTCCCACTTCGGGCCACCCACGGCGCCGAGCAGCACGGCGTCGGCCGCGCGGGCGCGGTCCAGGGTTTCGTCAGCCAGCGGCACGCCATGCTTGTCGATGGCGGCGCCGCCGATCACGTCGTGGCTCAATTCGAAGCCCAGGCTGTACTTGCTGTTGGCGAGTTCCAGGACTTTGACCGCTTCGGCCATGATTTCCGGACCAATACCGTCGCCAGGGAGAATCAGAATCTGCTTGCTCATGCGTTCCTCATTTCATCAAGCGACCTGCCCGTGGGCAGGTCGGAAAAAGTTAATCAGCGCTCGGCGAAGACCACCAGCACGTCGGTGCTGAAGGTGCCGTCGGCTTGAATCTCGTAATAATCGCGCACTTCCTGGCCCATCGCCTGCTGCAGCTCAAGGATCGCGGCGCGCAGCGCCTGCGGCGTACGCATGCGTTCGACCCACGAGGTGTATTCCAGGCGCAGGCGCTGGCGGCTGCTGGTGCGCACATGCAGGCCGGCTTCGCTGAGCTGGCGCAGCCATTCGGCGGCGGAGTAATCACGCACGTGGCTGGTGTCGCGCAGCACCTCGACGGTTTGCAGGTAAGTGTCCAACAGTGGGCTGCCCGGTGACAACACATCGACGAACGCCGCCACGCCACCCGGCTTGAGCACCCGGCGCACTTCACGCAGGGCCAGGCCGAGGTCGCTCCAGTGATGGGCCGAGTAGCGGCTGAACACAAAGTCAAACTCGCCGTCGGCAAACGGCAGGCGTTCGGCGGCGCCGTGGACAGTGCGGATATTGCCCAGGCCACGGTCCTTGGCGGCGCCGGCCACCACGTCGAGCATCTGCTGGGACAGGTCGTAGGCCACGACTTCCCTGACCAGTGGTGCCACCTGGAAACTCACATGCCCGGCGCCGCAGCCCAGGTCCAGCAGTCGTGCACTGTCCTGCCCGGCCAGCTCGGCCTGGAGCAGCGCGAACTCGGTGCCCTGGGCGTGCACGGCACTGCTCAGGTAGGCCGAGGCTTGCTCGCCGAATTGTTTTTGCACGACTTGGGTGTGGGCGGTGTTGGTCATGGTGATGTTCCTGGCTTTTGTGTTGTTCGTACAGGCCCTTTCGCGAGCAAGCCCGCTCCCACATTTGATCGCATTTCAACTCAAGGAACTCGGTCGAATGTGGGAGCGGGCTTGCTCGCGAAGGGGCCAGTGCAGCCTATATAGAATTACGCATCACGAAACAACCAGGGCTGGCTGGCCCGGTGCTTGGCTTCAAACGCCGCAATCGCATCGCCGTCCTGCAAGGTCAGGCCGATGTCGTCCAGGCCGTTGAGCAGGCAGTGCTTGCGGAACGCGTCCACCTCAAAGTGATACACCTTGCCGTCCGGACGGGTCACGGTCTGCGCGGCCAGGTCGACAGTCAGCTGGTAGCCGACATCGGCTTCAACCTGCTTGAACAGCTCGTCCACTTCAGCGTCGCTCAGGATGATCGGCAACAGGCCGTTCTTGAAGCTGTTGTTGAAGAAGATGTCGGCGTAGCTCGGCGCGATGATGCTGCGAAAGCCATATTCTTCCAGGGCCCACGGCGCGTGTTCACGGCTGGAGCCGCAACCGAAGTTTTCCCGGGCCAGCAACACGCTGGCGCCCTGGTAGCGCTCGGCGTTGAGCACGAAGTCCTTGTTCAACGGGCGCTTGGAGTTGTCCTGGTAGGCATAACCCACGTCCAGGTAGCGCCACTCGTCGAACAGGTTGGGGCCGAAACCGGTGCGCTTGATCGACTTCAAGAACTGCTTGGGGATGATCTGGTCGGTGTCGACGTTGGCACGGTCCAACGGCGCGACCAATCCTGTGTGTTGGGTAAAAGCTCTCATCGGGTTTTCCTCAGATCAATTCGCGAACGTCGATGAAACGACCGTTGACGGCAGCGGCGGCGGCCATGGCCGGGCTGACCAGGTGGGTACGCCCACCGGCGCCCTGACGCCCTTCGAAGTTACGGTTGGAGGTCGACGCGCAATGCTCGCCCGACTCCAGGCGGTCCGGGTTCATCGCCAGGCACATCGAGCAGCCCGGCTCACGCCATTCAAACCCGGCTTCGAGGAAGATCTTGTCCAGGCCTTCGGCTTCGGCTTGCGCCTTGACCAGGCCCGAACCTGGCACCACGATCGCTTGCTTGATGGTCGAGGCCACCTTGCGGCCCTTGGCGATCACCGCCGCGGCGCGCAGGTCTTCGATCCGCGAGTTGGTGCAGGAACCGATAAACACGCGATCCAACTGGATGTCGGTGATCGCCTGGTTGGCTTTGAGGCCCATGTACTTCAAGGCGCGCTCGATGGAGCCGCGCTTGACCAGGTCGGCTTCCTGCGCCGGGTCCGGCACGTTCTGGTCGACGGCCAAGACCATTTCCGGCGAAGTGCCCCAGCTGACCTGCGGCTTGATCTGGGCAGCGTCCAGCTCGACCACGGTGTCGAACACCGCATCGGCGTCGGACACCAGGTCTTTCCAGGCTTCGACGGCGGCATCCCACTCCGCACCTTGCGGGGCGAACGGACGGCCTTTGACGTATTCCACGGTTTTTTTATCCGCCGCCACCATGCCCACGCGGGCACCGGCCTCGATGGACATGTTGCAGATGGTCATGCGGCCTTCGATGGACAGGTCGCGGATCGCGCTACCGGCGAACTCGATGGCATGCCCGTTACCGCCAGCGGTGCCGATCTTGCCGATCACCGCGAGGACGATGTCCTTGGCGGTCACACCGAAGGGCAGCTTGCCTTCAACGCGCACCAGCATGTTCTTCATTTTCTTGGCGACCAGGCACTGGGTGGCGAACACATGTTCCACCTCGGACGTGCCGATGCCGTGGGCCAGGGCGCCAAAGGCACCGTGGGTGGAGGTGTGGGAGTCGCCGCAGACCACGGTCATGCCCGGCAAGGTGGCGCCCTGCTCCGGGCCGATCACGTGCACGATCCCTTGACGCACGTCATTCATCTTGAATTCGGTGATGCCATATTCGTCGCAGTAATCGTCGAGGGTTTGCACCTGCAAACGCGAGACCTGGTCGGCAATCGCTTCGATGCCGCCCTTGCGCTCGGGAGTCGTCGGTACGTTGTGATCCGGGGTGGCGATGATCGAGTCGACGCGCCAAGGCTTGCGCCCGGCCAGGCGCAGGCCTTCGAACGCTTGGGGCGAGGTCACTTCATGGATGATGTGACGGTCGATATAGATCAGCGACGAGCCATCGTCGCGCCGTTTCACTTCATGGGAATCCCAAAGCTTGTCGTAAAGCGTTTTGCCGGCCATCAGTCGGTCCTCATCAGCGGTCTTTCTATGCCCCGGGTCTTGAGACATTCAATAACCCTTTGGCTTGTGAGGCTGATGGTATGGCGCTACATTAAATAACTCAAATTCATATTTTTTATGCTTTGGATTACCAACTGGAATAGCACAATGGACCTGGCCAACCTCAATGCCTTTATTGCCATCGCCGAGACCGGCAGTTTCTCTGGCGCCGGTGAACGCCTGCACCTGACCCAGCCGGCCATCAGCAAGCGAATTGCCGGCCTGGAGCAACAATTGAAGGTTCGCCTGTTCGACCGCCTGGGCCGTGAAGTGGGCCTGACCGAGGCCGGCCGCGCCCTGCTGCCGCGTGCCTATCAGATCCTGAATGTGTTGGACGACACCCGCCGCGCCCTCACCAACCTGACCGGTGAAGTCAGCGGTCGCCTGACCTTGGCCACCAGCCACCATATCGGCCTGCACCGCCTGCCGCCGATCCTGCGCACGTTTACCCGCGAGTACCCGAATGTGGCGCTGGATATCCAGTTTCTCGATTCGGAAGTGGCCTACGAAGAAATCCTCCACGGCCGCGCCGAAGTGGCCGTGATCACCTTGGCGCCCGATCCTCACCACCTTGTCCGCGCCACCCCGGTGTGGGACGACCCGCTGGATTTCGTGGTGGCGCCGGAACACAGCCTGATCAGCAACGGCTCCGTCAGCCTGGCCGATATTGCCGGCCACCCGGCGGTTTTCCCCGGAGGCAACACCTTTACGCACCATATTGTCAGCCGGCTGTTCGAGGCCCAGGGCCTGACGCCGAATATCGCGATGAGCACTAACTACTTGGAAACTATCAAGATGATGGTGTCGATCGGCCTGGCCTGGAGCGTTTTGCCACGCACCATGCTCGACGATCAGGTGGCAAGTATCGCTTTGCCGGGCATACAGCTCAGTCGCCAGCTAGGCTATATCGTGCACACCGAAAGGACGCTGTCGAACGCTGCGCGGGCTTTCATGAGCCTATTGGATGCACAGGTCGATCTGCCAGGGACACCGGCATGAACTTGTGCGCCCTCAAGGTCTGAACCTACCGCGCCGAACGCCCACAGAGCCAAGGCCCCTTGATAATGCGCAACCCCGTCGATTCCTTGCCTCCCCTGCCGCGCATCTACGCCCTTGACCCTCAAGAGGCGGAGCAAAGCTGGGACAGTGCCCCGCAACTGCTGGCCGCCCTGAATGCGGCGCGGCTGGGCGCATGGTGCTGGGAAATCGACACCGGGCGCATCAGTTGGTCGCGGGGTACCCAGGCGCTGTTCGGCTTCGATCCGCGCCAACCGCTGCCCAAGGACCTCGACTACCTGGACCTGCTCGCACCGCAGGACCGCACCCGCGTCGTGCGCGCCTTTCATGCGGTGCTGGCCGGCGAGCCGTTCGAGCAGGCCATGCATCACCACATCCAGTGGCCGGACGGCAGCCATCACTGGCTGGAAATCAACGGCAGCCTGGCCCCCGACAAGGCGGGCCGGCGCCGCATGATCGGGGTGATCCGCGAGACCACCCGCCAGCGCGAGCGCGAGCACGCCCTCAGCCACTCCGAAAAGCGCTTCGCCACGCTGTTTCACCTGTGCCCGAACATGGTCCTGCTGACTCGCCAATCCGACGGGCTGATCAGCGAAGCCAACCAGTATTTCGAAATGCACTTCGGCTGGCCGGTGGCCGACGTCATTGGCCGCACCACCCTGGACCTGGGCCTGTGGCGCCACCCCGAACAACGCGCGCAACTGGTCAGGGCCACTCAGCGCAAGGGCGAACCGATCAGCATGGAAGTACAGTTCTGCGCCAGCAACGGGCAGATTCACGATGGCACGCTCAGCGCGCAGAAAGTCGAACTGGAGGGCGAGGCCTACCTGATCAGCACCTTTGTCGACACCACCGATCGCAAAAATGCCGAGCAGGCGCTCAAGGACAGCCAGGAGCGCCTCGACCTGGCGCTGGACTCCGCGCAATTGGGCACCTGGGACTGGCACATTCCCAGCGGCATGCTCTACGGCTCGGCCCGCGCCGCCCAGTTGCATGGCTTGCCGCCCGAGCCGTTCCATGAATCCTTCGAGGCCTTCTTTGAAGGCATGCCCGATGAAGAACGCGACAATATGCGCGACGCCTACCGCACGTTGCGCGAAGGCCCGGCCGGCAACTATCAGTTGACCTACCGCGTGCAGCTGGAGGATGGCAGCTCGCGTTACCTGGAAAGCCGCGCCCGCCTCTACCGCGACGAACTGGGCGCGCCGCAGCGCATGGCCGGCACCCTGCTGGACATCACCGACCAGGTCGAACGCGAACAACGCCTGACCGCCTCCGAGGAAAAATTTGCCAGCCTGTTCCAGGCCAGCCCCGATCCGATCTGCGTCACCTACCTGGACAGCGGTGCATTCATCGAGATCAACCCGGCCTTTACCCAGACCTTCGGCTGGACCGCCGCCGAGGTCATCGACAAGAGCGCCGAGCAGATCGGCCTGTGGGACGAATCGAGCAAGCGCCTGCAGCGTATCGAACGGGTGATCCGCGAGCAGGGACTGAGCAACGTGGCCATCGTGGTGCACCACAAGAACGGCCAGGCCCTAACCTGCGTGATTTCCAGCCGCCTGATCAAGGTCGGCAACCAGCCGTGCATCGTCACCACGTTGCGCGACATTACCCAGCAGCAACGCTCGGAGGCCGCGCTGAAGGCCAGCGAAGAGAAGTTCGCCAAGGCGTTTCATTCCAGCCCCGACGCGATTTCCATCACCGAGCGCGACACCGGCCGTTATGTCGAGGTCAACGACGGCTTCTGCCGCCTGACCGGCTACCGCGCCGAGGATGCCATCGGCCTGACGCTGTACCAGATCGGCATCTGGGCCGACGAAAACCAGCGCGCGGCATTGCTCGCCGAGCTGCAGATCAAGGGGCGCATCCATCACCTGGAAATGCTCTGGCACAACAAGCGTGGCGAAGTGCTGGCGGTGGAGGTGTCGGTCGAGCCGATCACCCTCAATGAAACCCCGTGCCTGCTGCTGACCGCGCGCGACGTAAGCCTGTTGAAGAACGCCCAGGCACAGATTCGCCACCTGGCCTATCACGACCCGCTGACCAACCTGCCCAACCGCGCGCTGCTGATGGACCGCCTGAGCCAGCAGATTGCCCTGCTCAAGCGCCACAACCTGCGCGGTGCCCTGCTGTTTCTCGACCTCGACCACTTCAAGCACATCAACGATTCACTCGGCCACCCGGTGGGCGACACGGTGCTGAAAATCGTCACCGCACGCCTCGAAGCCAGCGTGCGCATGGAGGACACGGTGGCGCGCCTGGGCGGCGATGAATTTGTGGTGCTGCTCAGCGGGCTGGAGGGTACGCGCAGCGAAGTCAGCGGCCAGGTGCAGGAACTGGCCGATACCCTGCGCGAATTGCTTTCGGAACCGATGTTCCTCGATGGCCACCGCTTGCAGGTCACGCCGAGCATTGGCGTGGCACTGATTCCCGATCATGGCTCGACCCCGGCCGACTTGCTCAAGCGCGCCGACATCGCCCTGTACCGCGCCAAGGACTCGGGGCGCAACACCACGCAGATGTTCCACAACAGCATGCAGAAAACCGCCAGCGAGCGGCTGCGCATGGAGACTGACCTGCGCCTGGCACTCTCGCGTGGGGAGTTCAGCGTGCATTACCAGCCGCAGGTGGATGCGCGCGGCAACAAGATCGTCGGGGCCGAAGCACTGGTGCGCTGGCAGCATCCACAGCTGGGCGCACAGTCCCCCACCGAATTTATCAAGGTGCTGGAAGACAGCGGCCTGATCCTCGAAGTGGGCACCTGGATCCTCGATGAAGCCTGCGCCGCGTTCGAGCAATTGATTGCCGACGGCCTGGTGGACCCGTTGAATTTCAGCCTGTGCGTAAATATCAGCCCCCGACAGTTTCGCCAGAACGACTTTGTCGAACGGGTGGAGCGCAGCCTCAAGCAACATCGACTGCCTTACAGCCTGCTGAAGCTGGAAATCACCGAAGGCATCGTGATCCAGAACCTGGAAGACACCATCAGCAAGATGCGCCGGCTGAAAAAACTCGGCGTGAGCTTTGCGATGGATGACTTCGGCACCGGCTATTCATCGCTGACCTACCTCAAGCGCCTGCCGGTGGATGCGCTGAAAATCGACCAGTCGTTTGTACGCGACGCGACCCACGACCCGAACGACGCCGAAATCATCCGCGCCATCGTGGCCATGGCTCGCAGCTTGAACCTGGAAGTGATTGCCGAAGGCGTGGAAACCTCGGAGCAACTGGCATTCCTGCAAAAGCTGGGCTGCCATTTGTTCCAGGGTTTCTTACACAGCCGGCCCTTGCCGATCGAGGGGTTCAGGCAGTTGCTGGGTTAATACTCACACCAGCTTCAAGGCGGTCAGCGTCTTGCGCTTCCAGTGCGAGCTGCCTAGGTCGTACTTTTGCCCATACAGGTCCAGCGCCCCGCCCACTACCGCCACGGAGTGCCAGCCGTCCGCAAGCGTGCCGATGGCGCCGTCGGCCAATTCTTCAGCCGTGCTGTTACGGATATAGCCGAACAGCCCCAGCCGTTGCAGGGCCTCGCCGGGGTACTCGCCATCGTTGAGGGTTTCCAGCGCCACCGCAAACCCTTGTTCGGCGCGGAAGTCGTTGTTTTCCATTTGCGCCCGCTTGGCGCTGCAGGCGTACAGGAAGTTCGCGTAGTCCAGCAACACCGGGTTGCTGCCGGCAAAGTTCGAGGCGGCGGTGGCCTGCCTCAGCTCGGCATGGCTCAAACGCAGCCGGAAGCCATCGCGCATCGTCACTTCGCAGCCGCCCGGCGTCCTGACGATGGACGTGTAGATACCTTCCGGGAAACGAGTGATGGCGGCCTTGATTGCCGACACGGTGACGCAATTGCCCTCGACGCCCTGGTAAAAGCCGCTCCAGATGTCGGCATGCCTGATGCCCTCCGCCACTTGAGACTCCACCCCGTCCCTTTGCGGCGGCGTCTCACGGTCATCGAACAACACATACCCGTAACCATTGCCGTGTGGGTGACTGGCGACCCCCACCACGAGCGCGGCGCCAAAGTCATGGGTCTGGCGGACCCAGGGCGACTCCCTGCCGACCATGTCACGAGCGGCAACCCAACGCGACAGCCCATAGACGCCCATCCCTTCCAGGCAACGCTTGCTTGTCTCGCCCTCAAGGCTTTTTGCCAGGGCCGCCTCAAACGTCGGATAGCACCCCAACTGCTGCTTGCGCTTTACAAACGCAGCCAACATGAAGTTGGCGTGCTTCACCACGTCAGGGTCCTGCCCGCTGAACCGCGAAGCCTGCGCGGCCCGCTCAAGCTCGGCCTGGGACACCTGCACCCGGTATTGATCCTTCATGGTGACGGCATAACCATCACCCGCCGGGGTGACTTCGCTGAAAACATCGGAGGCACGCGGGCCGAGGGTCATCATCATCATATTGATAACGGCCACGTGAGTACTGCAGTCAAAGCGCTCGCCGAATCGACGCTCGGCGCCTTGAAGTGCATTCACGAGGTCACCCCGTTTCGCACCGGCCTGCACATTGAAACCACTCGCAACAGGCTCAGGCAACCGATTTGGCACCACCGAGCCACGACCATCAATTGAAGCGTTCATGGAATTGTTCACTCAAGACAGGGCAGGAAAAAAGTGCAGCCAGAGATCCCGGCTGCATCCTTTAACAGGAAACGAATAGCCGTGGATCAGATCAGTGCGACGGCGTCACCCCGCGTCGGCGCCGAGCCCTGCCGCCCGTAAATCTCTTCGCGTCCATTGATCACGGCCACCGAATGGTAGGCTCGGTTGCACATGCCCAATTGGCCCTTGGCCAGATCGCGCACGCTGACCCGCTTCATATGGTGCCTCAGCCCCAAGCGCAGGAAGCCTTCACCGGGGCCGTTGTCATCTTCGCCATCGTTCAAACTCTTTACAGCCGCTCTAAAACTGCGCGCTGCCGTGCCGTCGTTGTTTTCCATTTGTGCCCGCTTGGCACTGACCGCGAACAGAAACTGCGCGTCCTTGAGCATGCCTTTATCCGTGCCTTTAAATAGCGAGCCTGCCGCGCCTATTTGCAACTCCTGGTCGGTCAGCCTGACCACAACATCATCACGCATCGTTACTCGATAACCGTCGTTCGTCTTTAACACCTCCTTATAGATATCCGTAGGGCTTTGGCCAAACCGATACATCGCTGCCTTGATGGCGGATACCGTGACACAGTTGCCATCCGGGCCTTGGCGGAAGCCACTCCAGATATTGTCCGGCTTGGTGCCGTTGCGTTTATCGGACAAGTTCGGGATCTGGGTCGGTACAGTGGGCATCGGTTGCGGTGCGGGTGCCGGCGCTGGCAGAGGGGCCGGTATTGGCGCTGGCATGGGCGCCGGCACTAACGGGGGAGTGACTTCTGGTCTCGGCGTAATAGCGGGAGTGCTCTTGTCCGGTCTAGCCGATATCAAGTCGATCAACCGAGTGATCAATGAATTGAACAATGTAATCAGGCCGGCAATCGGGGCTAAGTTATCTCCTATCGCGACATTGTTCTGCGGCACGCTCACGGGCGTCGATACAGGGCCTGGGCCAAAGCCTGACTGTTTCGGTTCACCAGGCCCCGTGGTTTCATTAGTTGCGTCCGGTAACTCCCTGTTCAACGCCTGGCGTACGTCCACTACGCGAGCAATATTATTAATTGAGCAGCATGACATGACTGTCTCTCCACTTTTTTAGCGACTCTCCGAACGCCTGGTCCGGAGAGCGCTGTTTTTTATCGAAGAAGTCGAAACACGACGCCAGGCATCAAGTCCTTACCCGTCGACGGTTGATAAAGCTCCAGCCCTGCAGATCGGTTTGGTTTTCAGCGGGGCCCGGGCTGGTCACATCAGGCACAGGCGTTGGCACGACAGGGTTGACCGGCGGCTGCGGTGCAACGTCGGGCTTGGGCTGTGGATTGACCGGTGGCTGCGGTGCAACGTCTGGCTTGGGCTGTGGCGTGAGCGGTGGCTGTGGTGCAGCGTCTGGTTTGGGTTGTGGCGTGAGCGGTGGCTGTGGTGCAGCGTCTGGCTTGGGCTGTGGATTGAGCGGCGGCTGCGGTGCAGCGTCTGGCTTTGGCTGTGGCGTCAGCGGTGGCTGTGGCGCAGCGTCTGGCTTGGGTTGGGGCGTGAGCGGTGGCTGTGGCGCAGCGTCTGGCTTGGGTTGGGGCGTGAGCGGCGGCCGCACGCCTTTGTCATGCTCGGAGCGGGTGTCAGGGCAGTGACAATGGTTGACATTGACCTCCACTTTCACCTGCGCATTGGCATTGTTGGTAACTTTGACATCGGGTTGGGGAAACGGAGGTAGAACGCCCGGAATGGCTTTAGGCGTAATCACACTCAGCCCGCCATCATCTATTTTGACCTTTGGCTGCTCTGCGGCATCGGGTGCGACCTTGGGTAACGGGTTCGCCCCAGGCTTCACTTTCAGCGGGTCTGCCGCGTCGGGCGCCACTTTCGGCTGCGGGGTCGCCTCTGGCTTCACTTTTGGCTGGTCTGCCGCGTCGGGAGCCACCTTCGGCAACGGGTTCGCCTCTGGTTTCACTTTGGGCTGGTCTGCCGCGTCGGGAGCCACCTTCGGCAACGGGGTCGCCTCTGGCTTCACTTTTGGCTGCTCTGCCGCGTCGGGCGCCACCTTCGGCAACGGGTTCGCCTCTGGTTTCACTTTGGGCTGGTCTGCCGCGTCGGGCGCTACTTTCGGCTGCGGGTTCGCCTCTGCCTTCACTTTTGGTTGGTCTGCTGCATTCGGCGCAACTTTCGGCAACGCGCTTGAATCCGTACTCGCTTTGTCGTGAGGCGCGGCATCCGGCTTGACCTTGGCTTTGGCCGCCGTATCGGAAGCGGCCTTGAGGTCGGGAGTTACATCTTTCCCCGACAGCATTTCGCGCATGGCTTTGAAGACTTGTTCAAGCATGTCAAATAACTTTGAAAGCGCGCGGGCGTTAATCATCATTTCGCCCTGCGGCCCTCGGCTAATATCTTGCTGGGTAGCAGGCGGGATAACTTTTGAATCAGTCGCCGGTGTAGAGAGTGTTGCAGCGCTTTTTGGGAGTGTGGGCGTTTGTGGGTCTTGGGGAGCTGTATCGAACTTTACATAAGGCGAATTATTAATCGAGAAAGACATATCAAATTCCTTAGTCAGCGCAGCCAGGCGGTGAATACCTGGGACAGCGATAGGATTTATGGAGGCTGAATACAACCGCGTTGCATCTCAGTCTCCTAATTCGTGGAAACTGACGCTATCGAGTTCCAGAAATCGCGCTTCACATAAGGAAAGAAAAGCAAACTTTCAGACTTTGCCTCATCGCCACCTGGAGCCAGCCGTGATTTATCGTGCCCGCACCTTCTCGCGACAGACATATGCACTTATAAACCGAGAGACCTGTCACTCAGCGACATAATTAACCGTACTTTCAAACGAATGCCTGTGATAGTTCACGCGCACAGGCATACCCCACAGCACTGGCTGGTTTATCAACTCGAACAACGACAGTGACTTTCAGAATATTTCGCCGGTAACGTTTAAACGTATTAAAACGCAAAAATGCTCCTTATCTTTCGATAAGGAGCATTCGTTTTGAAATACCGGCAGACAGTTTCCGGGGTCAGGCGGCAACCGCAGGACTCATCCCCAATAAACGGCTGACCTGGTCAAGTTCAGTTTCGCGGCGCAGGGCGGTAAACAGTTCCACCGCTTCCGGGTAATTGCGCGTCAACATCGCCAGCCACTGTTTCAGTCGCCCCGGCGCCTGCCGCTCGGTCAGTTGCGCTACCGATTGGGTCCAGAAATCCTGAAGCAGGGGCTGCAGTTGCGCCCAGGTCATTTCCACCACTTCCTCACCCGCGCGTGCCGCGGCGATCTGGCGTGCCAGGTCAGGACGCGCAACCAGGCCGCGACCGAGCATGATGTCTTCGACGCCGCTGATTTCCCGGCAACGCCGCCAGTCTTCGACACTCCAGATATCACCGTTGGCGAATACCGGGACCTTGACCACGTCCTGCACGCGCGGGATCCACTCCCAGTGCGCAGGCGGCTTGTAACCATCAGTCTTGGTCCGCGCATGCACCACAATGTGCGCCGCGCCGCCCTCGGCCAGGGCGGTTGCGCAGACCAGTGCGCCGTCCGGGCTGTCGAAACCCAGGCGCATCTTGGCAGTGACCGGAATATGCGCGGGAACAGCGCGGCGTACGTGTTCGACGATCTGGTTGAGCAGCTCCGGCTCCTTGAGCAGCACCGCCCCGCCACGCGACTTGTTGACGGTCTTGGCCGGGCAGCCGAAGTTCAGGTCGATGACCTGCGAGCCCAACTCGCAGGCGAGCGCGGCGTTTTCCGCCAGGCACACCGGGTCCGAGCCGAGCAACTGCACGCGCAGAGGCACGCCGGCAGCGGTATGGGCACCGTGCAGCAGTTCCGGAGCGAGCTTGTGAAAATACGCCGGGGTGAGCAAGCGGTCGTTGACGCGAATGAACTCGGTCACGCACCAGTCGATACCGCCGACTCGGGTCAGCACGTCCCGCAGGATGTTGTCGACCAACCCCTCCATGGGCGCCAAAGCAATTTGCATGGAAAACACTCAACAAAAATCGTGGCGCAGTTTACTGGGTTTCCCACGGCAACCGTTAACCCCCTGTCAGGGCGGGGCCATAACCGTCGAGAAACTCGGGCGGCATGCGCTTGGGCTTGCCGGTGGACAGTTCGATGCACACAAAGGTGGTCTGCGCCCGCAACAGCGTGGTGCCATCGCGCGGGCGCAGCAGCTGGAAGCGGCGGGTCATTTTCAGGCGCTGGTCCCAGTCGACGATCCAGGTCGCCAGTTGCAGCTCGTCGCCCTCGTAGCCGGCGGCCAGGTAATCGATTTCATGCCGCACCACGGCCATGGCGCGATCCAGGCGGCGGTATTCGGTCAGATCCAGCCCCAGGCGCTGTGAGTGGCGCCAGGCGCAGCGCTCCAGCCAGGACACGTACACCGCGTTATTGGCGTGCCCGAGGCCGTCGATGTCTTCAGGGGCGACCTGCAGATCGATGATAAACGGCGTTGCCAAATCCCAGCCCATGCCTTGCTCCCAGTCGATTAATGTCGGCGGGGAGCAGTGTATCAGGCGGTTTGCCGCTCCTGTAGACGACGGCCGGCCAACAGCGCCAGTACCCCGTCGATCACGCGGGGATCGGCCAGTACTTTCTGGTGACCGCCCTGCTCCAGGCGTAGCAGGCGGCTGTCGAACCAGGCTTCATGGATGGCTTGCGATGCCTTGACCGGCACGAAGGTATCGTCTTCGGCGTGCACGATCAGGCCGGGGATATTCATCTGGTAGTGGGCCACATCCAGATGCTTGAGCGGCATGCCGAAGGTCAGCTCTACTTCCTGGATAAACGCCGAACGCGCCCGCGCCGGCAGCCCGACCATCTGGGTAAAACCGCGCAGCACATCCAGAAAGCGCGACGGCGCGGCAATGCTCACCAACGCCTCGGTACGCAGCCCCAACTGCACCGCCAGCATCGCACTGGCGCCGCCCATCGAATGGCCGATCACCGCGTGCAACGGTGGCAGTTCCGCCGCTGCCTCCAGCATGGCACGCGCAAAGAGCAGCACATGCGCTTCTCGCCCCGGAGAAAGCCCGTGGGCGGGACCGTCCAGGGCAATCACGGAGTAGCCGTTGTCCACCAACGCGGTGATCAAGCTGGCGAACTGCGTGGGGCGCCCTTCCCAACCGTGCATCAACAGCACCGCCGGGCCCTGGCCCCAACGCAAAGCCGACAAGCCGAAACGCAAAGTGATGCGCTCCGATTGCGCCAGCAGCGGCAGCTCCCAGTCACGCGGCGGCAGGTCGCGCGGAGTCATGAAGGCGCGACGCATCTTGTTGGCCACCGTGTGCGGTGCCAGGTGCCCCAGCGTGCCATTGATGCGACGAATCCAGGTCAATGTGCCCATCCTGCAAGCCCTCTCCTTAACGCACCGCCGACTTGGCCGCGCGTAACACTCGATCCGACAACTCACCCGGCCCCAGCGCGCGCGCCAAGGCCAGGCCACCGATCATCAGCGCCATGTCCGCCAGGGCTTTATCGGTGTCTTCGGGGCTGGCAGCGAGTTGAGCGGCCATCAGCTCCACGTGTTCGTTCAGCGCATCGCGAAAAGCGTCGGGCAAACGGGCCATCTCGCCCACGGTGGCCGGGATCGGGCACGCCTGGGCAGTTGAGTCGCGGTGCTTGCGTGACAGGTAAAACGCCGCCACCAGCCCCCTGCGTTCTTCGCCGGTCAGCTGTGCATCCATATCGTCGATCGATGCACGACGCCGGGCCAGTAACTGAGTGAAGGCCTCCAGCATCAGCGCGTCCTTGCTTTCAAAGTGCGCGTAGAAACCGCCGACGGTCAGCCCCGCCGCGCCCATGACTTCACCCACGCTCGGCTCGGCCGGGCCACGCTGGATCAACGCGGCGCTGGCGGCTTGCAGAATACGTTCGCGGGTTTGCGCTTTTTTATCGTTCATCGTTGCCTCCGTCTTTCATGGGTTGAATATTATTACCATAATAATATTTCGCAAGCGACAGGCATGACCGCTGGTCAGAACACAGGAAGGGGAATGAGAAGAGGATTGGCCAAACGCCAGACAAACAAAAGGGCCATTCAATAATTGAATGACCCTTAAAAATCCCGCAGAGCGGGTAATCGTGGCGTCCCCTAGGGGACTCGAACCCCTGTTACCGCCGTGAAAGGGCGGTGTCCTAGGCCACTAGACGAAGGGGACA
>NZ_JBWKSN010000007.1:0-350597 GCF_059419825.1 Pseudomonas sp. GW821-FHT05D12
TGGAGCGGGAAACGAGACTCGAACTCGCGACCCCGACCTTGGCAAGGTCGTGCTCTACCAACTGAGCTATTCCCGCATATTGGCGTCCCCTAGGGGACTCGAACCCCTGTTACCGCCGTGAAAGGGCGGTGTCCTAGGCCACTAGACGAAGGGGACACACGTACAACATTCACTCCCTACCGCGTTTCGCTGTGTGCTTTACGCTGTAAGTGGCGCGCATTCTATGGATGGATTGAAAGGTCGTCAACCCCCAAGGATAAATTTATTTAAATCAATGACTTCGCCCTGCTTTGCGGGCCCCGGCGGGCATTCTGCCCGTTAGGGCTTTGACGCCTATATTCTGGCGCACCACAAGGCGCTATAGTTCGCTCCAGCAAATGATGGCAATGTGCATCCATGCAGGGAAAGCCTTACCTATATAGAAGAAACTACCCGGGCAACTGGTCGCTCAGTCCTATCCGGCGGATGCCTCAGTCTCTACACTCCACAGCAAACCCTATAAAGAGGTCACACCGGTGACACCACTCATGATCACCCTGCTGGTAATAGCCGGGATCGTAATACTGATCGCCATTGGCTACATGAACCACGTGGTGGAAAACAACAAGCTGGAAAAGAAGCGCACCGAGATCGAGCTCAATGATCGCCTGCGCCGTTGCGGTGAAATTACCGAGACCTTCCCCGGCCAGTTGATGACGCCGGCGCTCAAATTGTTGCTGACCCGCCTGGAACTCAACGTCAACCAGCGCCTGTTGAATCTCAACAAGACCAGCGCACCGATCAAGGCCCGGATCACCGAGTTGAATGCACTGGTGGCCCAGGGCGAGTCGATCCCGGTGGCCAACCCGCCCGCCCCGATCCAGACCGAAGCCAAGGCCAAGGACGTGCGTTTCCTGCTCGAAGCCCTGCACGGCCAAGTCACCCGCGCCGCCCAGGACGGCTTCCTGCCGACCAACGAAGCCAAGCACTGGATCAAGGAAATTCGCCATATCCTGGTGCTGCTGCACATCGAGTTCTTCAACAACCTTGGCCAGCATGCCCTGCAACAAGGCCAACCGGGCCAGGCCCGCCTGGCGTTCGAGCGTGGCGTGCAGTACTTGCGCAAACAGCCGGAACCGGTGATCTACAGCGCGCAGCTGCAACAGCTGGAAGCGCAACTGGCCAAGGCTAACTCGACAGTGCTGACCAACAGCAAGCCGGCCGAAGATGAAGTCAACGAGCTGACCGAAGGCCTCAAAGTGGTCGACGCCGACGCCGAGTGGAAAAAGAAAGTCATCTACGACTGAGTGGCCGTCCTGCGGGCCCGCTCGTTGAGGCGAGCCCGCTTGTTGTGGCGAACGAGCTTGTTGTGAAGAGCGGGCTTGTTGTGGCGAGCGGGCTTGCCCCGCGTTGGGCTGCGAAGCAGCCCCATCACAGCAAAACGCGGTGTTTCAGCTCCCCCCTCACTGCCTGATTTTGGGGCCGCTTCGCAGCCCAACGCGGGGCAAGCCCGCTCGCCACAACAGCCCCTCATCCACAACATCTCCATTCACCTCAACACCCCTCATCCACAACACTTCCATTCACCTCAACAACCCTCATCCACAGCAACACCATTCACCTCAACAACTCTCAAACATAAAAAACCCACTCACCCCAACAACCCCTCATCCACAACACCTCCATTCACCTCAACAACCCTCATCCACAACACCCCCACTCCCCCAACAAACCCTCCTACACACCCACCCCATCAAACCCTCATCCAAAACACGCCGCTTGCCACAAAATGCCATCAATGTGCATCTATCCCCCCGCCCCCGACTAGGGTAAAAACGTGCCCCTAACTCCGTAAAGTCAGAGGCCCGCTATGCCTGTCGCCGTTATCGATGGACAACCGCTGCACTACGTCGACCAAGGCACCGGCCCGGTCGTCCTGCTGGGTTCCAGTTACCTGTGGAACAGCGACATGTGGGCGCCGCAGATCAACGCCCTGGCGAAATATTATCGAGTGATCGCCCCCGAGCTATGGGGCCATGGCCAATCGGGCCAGATGCCCGAGACCACTGAGTCCCTGGACGACCTGGCCGACCAGGCACTGCGTCTGCTGGATCACCTGCAGATCGACAAGGTCAATCTGGTCGGCCTTTCGGTCGGCGGCATGTGGGGTTCACGCCTGGCGATGAAGGAGCCCGGCCGGATCAATAGCCTGGTGCTGATCGACACGTATCTGGGCGCAGAACCTCAGGCAACCCGCGACTACTACTTCTCGCTATTGAAGATGATCGAAGACGCAGGCCACTTCCCGGAGCATTTGCTGGATATCGTCGCGCCGATTTTCTTTCGGCCGGGAATCGATCGTGAATCGACCTTGTACAAGGGTTTCCGCCACACTCTGACAGGCTTCTCCGCAGAGCAGCTGCGTGACAGCATCGTGCCACTGGGCCGCCTTACCTTCGGTCGCAGCGATATCCTCGATCAGTTGCACAAGCTCAGCCCCGCTACAACGCTGGTGATGTGCGGAGAAGAAGACCAGCCGCGACCTCCGGCCGAGGCTCGGGAGATGGCCGAGTCGATTGGCTGCCCACTGGTGCTGATTCCAGGTGCCGGGCATATTTCCAGCCGCGAAAATCCGGAGTTCGTGAATGGCGCGTTGCTGACTTTCCTGGCCAGCCACACCTGACTCCGGCGTTTTGATCGCGGTAACCAGACGGCGATCAAAGCCGGAAATGCCCGACCATCCCCTTGAGCTCCGCCCCCAGCTGCGCCAGTTGGATACTCGACGCAGCGTTGCCCTGCATGCTCAACGCCGATTGATCGGCACTGGCACGAATGCTGGTGACACTGCGGTTGATCTCTTCGGCCACCGAGCTTTGCTCCTCGGCGGCGGCAGCAATCTGCTGGTTCATCTGCTGGATCAGTGACACCGCCACCGCGATGCTGCCCAGCGCACTTTCGGTTTCCAGCGCGTCGCTGACGGCCAGTTTCACCAGCTCGCCGCTTTGCTGGATCTGCTGCACCGAAGACTGCGCCGCGTTGCGCAAGGTGCTGACCAGCCGTTCGATTTCTTCGGTGGATTGCTGGGTGCGCTTGGCCAACGCCCGCACCTCATCGGCCACCACGGCGAAGCCACGCCCTTGCTCACCCGCGCGGGCGGCTTCGATAGCCGCGTTGAGGGCCAGCAAGTTGGTCTGCTCGGCGACGCTCTTGATCACACCCAACACCGTGCCGATGTTCTGGATCTCGACACTCAGGCTCTCGATGCTGGCACTGGCATGGTTGCTGGAGGTGGCGAGCAGCTCGATGCGCTGCAGACTCTGGCGCACCACCTGCTGGCCGCAGTCGACTTTGTCGTCCGCGGTCTGCGCGGCTTGCGCGGCCTCTTCGGCATTGCGCGCCACGTCATGCACGGTGGCGGTCATCTGGTTCATGGCCGTGGCCACCTGCTCGGTTTCTTCCTTCTGGCTGCTGACCTCGACATTGGTCTGCTCGGTGACGCTGGAGAGCGAATGCGCCGAGCTGGCGAGTTGCTCGATACCCGCCTGCAGGCCGCTGACCATCTGGCTCAGGCCATTGCCCATCTGCTGCATCGCCTGCATCAGCTGGCCGATTTCATCACGGCGAGTGACCTCCATGCGCCCGCTCAGATCGCCGGCGGCAATCTGCTGGGCCACGGCAATCACACTGCGCAGCGGCGCAACGATCAGGCGGGTAATCACCCAGGCCGCAATCAAGCCCACCAGCAGGGCCAGGGCCGACGAGCCAATGATCAGCAGCGCGCTTTTCTTCAGCTGCGCCTGCATCGACTGGTCTTCGGCGTCATACGCCTGGTTGACGCGGCTGACCACTTGCTCGGCGCGATCGCGCAGCTGCTTGTAGACGCCTTTTTCCTGTGCCAGCAGGCCGGTGTATTCAGCGAGTTTCTCGCTGAACGCGGCAATGTGACCAGAGACCTCGTTGAGCACCGTTTGATAACCGGGGTCCTTGACCGAGGTTTTCAGTTGTTCGACCTGGGCCAGGGCCTGGTCCGCCTGCTCGATCTTGCCTTGTTCGGCGTCGTCCGCATCCACCTTGCGGCTCTGGTCCAGGCGCACATGGGCTTCGTTCATCGCCTGCAGCATCAGGCGCGAGACCTGGCTGACCTGCCCGGCCTGCTCAATGAATTCGGCGCCCTCCTTGCCCTGGCTTTCCTTCAAGCCATACGCGCCGTCGTCCGCCAGCCCGGCCTGCAACACGTCGAGGTTATTGGCCACGCTGGACACCGACCAACTGGCCATTTCCAGCGCCAGGTCCTTGGTCTGGGTCAGTTCGACGAATTCATCGAAGGCCTTGCGGTAGGCGGCCAGGGCCTGTTCGACATCGCCCATCACCGGCCCATTCGCGGCGGACTGCGCCTTGAGGCTCGCCGCCTGGGCGGCCAAGGCGTCGACACTGGCGTGCAGGGCGTCGACCGCCTTGGGGTCGGCGTGCAGCGCGTAGTCCTGTTCGATCAGGCGCACCTTGAGCAACCCGCTGTTGAGCGATGACATCGCCGTGAGGCCTTCGAAGCGTTGCCCAACGGTCTGCAGGGACCACACGCCAATGGCCGCGACCACGGCCGTCAGCAGCAGTACCAAGGTGAACCCCAAGCCCAGCTTTTTCGCCATACCGAGGTTGGCGAAACGTCGTTGCACGCCCGAAATCATTGCACTTGCATCCTCTCGCAATGGCAGATGCCATCAAGCCCGGTTGACCAGAAGCGAGATTGGCAACCCCAAGGCACTGAGCACAAGACGTTGGCGCCTGAATAATGGCAAAAAGCTACTTGCTCGTCGTTTTCAGAATGGTCGAGGTCGATCTGGCAGGCCCCAAGGCCCGGAAAAACGCCTGGGCACGCTGGTCAGCCGCGTAGGCCACGTTGATGCGCAGCCAATCACTGGGTTCACCACCCGGATTGAACAACGCGCCAGGCGCCAGCAACACCCCGAGCCGCCGCGCGCAGGCCTGCAACCGCGAACGATCGCCGCCGCCTGGCCGCGCCCACACGAACATGCCGCCGGCCGGCACCGCGAACACCTCCCACTCCTCATCCTCCAGGACTTGCAGGGTCGCGGCCATCTCAATACTCAACCGCTTGCGCAAGCGCTGCACCCATTTGCGGTACGTGCCATTGGCCAGCAGCGTGGCCACCACCGCCTCGGCAAATCGCGAGGTGCCGAAACCAGTCAAGGTCTTGAGGCTGGCCAGTTGCTCGATGAGCGTCGTACTGGCACTGAGGTAGCCGACTCTCAAGGCACTGCTCAAGCACTTGGAAAAACTCGCCACATAGATCACCCGATCATCATGGGGCAGTGCCGAAAGTCGCGTGCAACTGGCGTGCTGCAAGTCGCCGTAGACATCTTCTTCGATGATCAGGAAGTCTTTGCTGCCCGCCAACTCCAGCAGACGCTCGGCCACTGCGCGGTTCAGGCTGGTGCCGGTGGGATTGTGATACAGGCTGTGGATGAACAGGCACCTGGGCCGATGGCGCTGCAACAGGGCTTCCAGCGCCGGTATGTCCGGGCCTGCGCGGGTACGCGGCACTTCCAGCAACCGCACACCGTGAAACGCCAGTTGCCGATACAGGTTGCCGTAACCGGGGGTTTCAACCACCACACTGTCACCGGGCCTGAGCAACGTGCGAATAAGCAGGTCCTGGGCGTGGCTGGCGCCGCCAGTGGTAAGGATACGGTCGAGACTGGTGACAATATGCATGCGGGACAGGCGCTTGAGCAGTTGCTCGCGCAGCGTTGCCAGGCCCAGGGGCGTGCTGTAGTTGAACAGGCCGCCCGTGTCGGTACGGGTGACTTCGCGAATCGCGTAACTGATGTCATCGCTTTCGCGCCAGGCATCCGGCAACCAGCCACAGCCGAGCTTCAGCTCTCCCAGCGGATTATCGGCAAAGGCGCCCCACTCCCGCTCCGCGCCTTCATACCAGTGCCCCTCGGTCAGCGCGGTCGGCGGGGCCACCACAAAGCCTGAGCCCGGCCTGGCAGCCAATACGCCCTGGGCGACCATCCGTTCGAATGCCTCGATCACGCTGGACTGGCTGAGCAGGTTATCGAGGGCCAACTGCCGCACGGACGGCAGGCGCGTGCCGGGGCTTACCCCGTCCCTGCGAATCCACTCCGCCACGGCGCTGACGATTTGCTGCACCACCGGTACAAGGGCTTGTCGATCGATCCCTAAATCCATGAGCCACTCACTTCAACTGTCTGTTATTCAACCCCAAAGAGTTAAGCACAGAAGGCCGTCATGACCGGCTGCTAAGATTTATTAAATTATTGATTTTATTAGGTTATTTACCTGGTGATACACATTCGGGCGCGGCACTTTGCCAGCTCTGGAAATACCCCACAGCCCCCCAATCCCTTTTCGATTGGGGCGCCGCGCGAGGTCCTAGATTGCGGTTGCGCCACCGTCCACCGCCAGTGCCTGGCCAGTGGTGAATGCAGCGCCATCGCTACAGAGGTAGAGCACCGCACTGGCGATTTCCTCGACCTTGCCAATGCGCCCGACCGGGTGCATGGCCGCGGCAAATTCGGCTTTGCGCGGGTCGGCTTCATAGGCTCGCCGGAACATATCGGTGTCGATCACCGCCGGGCAGACGGCATTGACGCGGATTTTCTTCTTCGCATACTCGATGGCCGCCGACTTGGTCAGGCCGATCACGGCATGCTTGGAGGCGGCGTAAATGCTCATTTTCGGCGCGGCCCCCAACCCCGCCACAGACGCCGTGTTGACGATCGCGCCGCCGCCCTGGGCCAGCAGCAGCGGTAGCTGGTGTTTCATGCACAGCCACACCCCCTTGACGTTGACACCCATGATGGCGTCGAACTCATCCAGGCTGCCGTCCGCCAACTTGCCCTTCTCGATCTCGATCCCCGCATTATTGAAGGCGTAATCCAGGCGGCCATAAGCAGCAACGGTCTGCGCCATCAGTTGTTGCACGTCCGCCTCAAGGGTGACATTGCAACGCACGAACAGCGCCTCACCTCCGGCCTGCTGGATCAACGCGACGGTGCCTTCACCGCCGGCCACATCCAGGTCGGCGACCACCACTTTCAAGCCTTCGCCAGCGAAGGCCAGCGCGGTGGCGCGGCCAATACCGGCGGCGGCGCCAGTGACCAGGGCGACCTGGCCGGAAAACGTCATGCTCATGGGGGGATGTCCTGTGGGAAAAATAGCCGTGGGTCGAGTCTAGCCAACGCCGCGCTGGGCGCGTCAGCACTATCAGAAGGCCGGTTGGGGCTGCATGAATCGCAGTGATAAGGCCCACTGCATGACTATCAGCAAGGCCTATCGGCGGGCATTCGCAGCCTCGGTCAACCTTGCCCCGCGCGCGTTCAAGGTCTATCACTTGAGGTTCATTTCCAGAAGAGTCGCTGCCATGACCGCCCAGACCAACCGTCAATTCCTGCTCGCCAAGCGCCCGGTCGGCGCAGCCACCCGGGATACCTTCACCTACCAGGAAGTGCCGGTTGGCACGCCCCAGGACGGGCAAGTGCTGGTACGCAATGAATACCTGTCCCTCGACCCGGCCATGCGTGGCTGGATGAATGAAGGCAAGTCCTACATTCCGCCGGTGGGCATTGGTGAAGTCATGCGCGCGCTGGGCGTGGGCAAGGTGATTGCCTCCAACAACCCGAAATTTGCCGTAGGCGATTACGTAAATGGCGCGCTGGGGGTGCAGGATTACTTCCTCGGCGAGCCGCGCGGGTTCTACAAGGTCGACCCGACGCTTGCCCCGCTGCCGCGCTACCTGTCGGCCTTGGGCATGACGGGCATGACCGCCTACTTCGCCCTGCTCGACACCGGGGCGCCCAAGGCCGGTGAGACCGTGGTGATCTCCGGTGCCGCCGGCGCGGTAGGCAGCATTGCCGGGCAGATCGCCAAGATCAAAGGCTGCCGCGTGGTCGGCATTGCCGGCGGCGCCGACAAGTGCAAGTTCCTCGTCGATGAACTGGGCTTCGACGCCGCCATCGACTACAAAAGCGAAGACGTGCCTGCTGCTCTCAAGCGCGAATGCCCCAAAGGGGTCGATGTGTATTTCGATAACGTCGGCGGCGACATTCTCGACGCCGTGCTCAGCCGCCTGGCACTGAAGGCCCGCGTGGTGATCTGCGGTGCAATCAGCCAGTACAACAACAAGGAAGCCGTGAAGGGTCCGGCCAACTATCTGTCACTGCTGGTCAATCGCGCGCGCATGGAAGGTTTCGTGGTGATGGACCACGCCGCCAACTTCGCCGCTGCCGGCCAGGAAATGGGCGGCTGGATGGCGCAGGGCAAGCTCAAGAGCAAGGAAGATATCGTGGAAGGGCTGGAGACGTTCCCGGAAACGTTGATGAAGCTGTTCAACGGCGAGAACTTTGGGAAGTTGGTGCTCAAGGTCAGCTGACATACCACAGGCAGTCCGGTCGCCACTGTTATAGGGAGCCGGGCTTGCCCGCGATGCAGGCGCCTCGGTGTTTGAGCGACACCGAGGCGCTGCGGTCAGCGCTTACATGATCTCGGCAACCACCGCCGCCAACGCCTTGGCCGGGTCAGCCGCCTGGCTGATCGGGCGACCGATCACCAGATAGTCGGAACCTGCATCCAGTGCCTGGCGTGGCGTGAGGATGCGGCGCTGGTCATCCTGGGCGCTGCCGGCCGGGCGAATGCCTGGGGTCACCAGTTGCAGCGACGGATGCGCAGCTTTCAGGGCCTGGGCTTCCAGTGCCGAGCACACCAGGCCATCGAGGCCGGCTTTCTGCGCCAGGGCGGCCAGGCGCAGGACCTGCTCCTGAGGCTCGATATCCAGGCCGATGCCGGCCAGGTCTTCGCGCTCCATGCTGGTAAGCACGGTCACGCCGATCAGCAAGGGCTTCGGGCCGCTGCGCTGCTCCAGCACTTCCCGGCAGGCACTCATCATGCGCAGGCCGCCGGAGCAGTGCACATTGACCATCCACACGCCCATCTCGGCGGCGGCCTTGACCGCCATGGCGGTGGTGTTGGGGATGTCGTGGAATTTCAGGTCGAGGAACACCTCGAAGCCTTTGTCACGCAGGGTGCCGACGATTTCCGCGGCGCAACTGGTGAACAGTTCCTTGCCGACCTTGACCCGGCAAAGCGTGGGGTCCAACTGGTCAGCCAGCTTCAGTGCGGCGTCACGAGTGGGGTAATCCAGGGCGACGATGATAGGAGTCTGGCAGGCGGACATTGGAATGGGCTCTCAGGCAAGTCGAAATCGGCGCGGATTGTAGCGCAAGCGGCGCCGTTGCGGGATCCGATGATCGGTAAATACTGACCAACCGCCGTCAGTCGGGCATTTCCGGGAATTATTTCAAAATTGATACATTCACGACATGCGCCCAACACGCCCCAGGGCTAGCCTCGCCCGCACGACCCACCGACCAGCACTTCCAGCCATGGGGCTGGGCGCCTATGCTGACCGCAACAACCAGGCAGATGATCGCACTATGCATACCCCTTCCGTCCCTGTAAATGACGAGCAAAAAGGCGCGGCGATCGCCGATGACAAGCGCTGGAACACCCGCGCGCTGATCGTTGACGACGATGTGCCGATCCGCGAACTGCTGATCGACTATCTCGCGCGCTTCAATATTCTCGCGACCGGCGTGACCGACGGCGCAGCGATGCGCCAGGCCATGCAAGCCGAAACCTTTGATGTGGTGGTGCTCGACCTGATGCTGCCGGGCGAGGATGGGCTGTCGCTGTGCCGCTGGTTGCGCGCCGAATCGGACATCCCGATCCTGATGCTCACCGCCCGCTGCGAGCCCACCGACCGCATTATCGGCCTGGAACTGGGGGCCGACGACTATATGTCCAAGCCGTTCGAGCCGCGCGAGTTGGTGGCGCGCATCCAGACCATCCTGCGCCGAGTGCGGGATGACCGCACCGAGCAGCGCGCGAATATTCGCTTCGATAACTGGCGGCTTAACAGTGTGTTGCGTCAACTGGTGGCCGACGATGGCCTGGTCGTGCCGCTGTCCAACGCCGAATTCCGCCTGCTGTGGGTGTTTATCGAGCGCCCGCGTCGGGTATTGAGCCGTGAGCAATTGCTGGATGCCGCCCGTGGCCGTTCGATCGAAGCCTTTGATCGCAGCATCGATCTGCTGGTGTCGCGCCTGCGGCAAAAACTCGGGGATGACCCGAAGGCCCCGCAACTGATCAAGACCGTGCGCGGCGAAGGCTACCTGTTCGACGCCCGGGATATCGGCTGATGCGGGCCCCCTTCAACACGCTGTTCGGGCGGCTGTTCGGCGTGTTGCTGGTGGCTATTGTGCTGGCCCACCTGCTGGGGTTCTTCTGGTTTCACCATTACGGTCCACCGCCGCCACCGCCGCAGGGCACTTTCGTCGAGCAGCCGGACGGCACGATGAAGCTGTTGCCCAAGCATAAGCGCTCCTGGTTCAACGGCCCGGCAGTGCCACTGACGTTCCAGTTCATCTCGCTGATCATCGCCGCGTGGTATGGCGCCAAGTTGCTGAGCCGGCCGATCCAGCGCCTGAGTGAAGCCGCCGAACGCCTGAGCCTGGACCTCGACAGCCCGCCCCTCGACGAACTGGGCCCGCGAGAGGCCAAGCAGGCAGCATCGACTTTCAACCTGATGCAGCGACGCATCCGCGAGCAGGTCAGCCAACGCGCACGCATGCTCGGTGCCGTCTCCCACGACCTGCGCACCCCGCTGTCGCGCCTCAAGCTGCGCCTGGAGCAGATCGACGACGTCAAGCTGCAAGGCCAGATGCGCCAGGACCTGAATGACATGATCGGCATGCTCGACGCCACGTTGAGCTACCTGCACGAACAACGCACCAGCGAAACCCGGCATTGGCTGGATGTGCAGGCGCTGGTGGAGTCGTTGAGCGAGAACGCCCAGGATCAGGGCTCCGATGTGCAATTTGCCGGCACCTGCGCGCCCTTGCAGGTGCAACCGATGGCCTTGCGTTCGTGCCTCAACAACCTGATCGACAATGCCCTGCGCTATGCCGGCACGGCGCGCGTCGAGTTGTCGGACAGCCGCGATGCGCTGGTCATCCGCGTGATCGACCATGGCCCGGGCATTGCCGCCGACAAGCGTGAGGCCGTGTTCGAACCGTTCTATCGGCTGGAAGGTTCACGCAATCGCAATTCCGGCGGCGTCGGCCTGGGCATGACGATTTCCAAGGAAGCCGCCGAGCGCCTGGGCGGCAGCCTGACCCTGGAGGAGACCCCGGGCGGCGGCTTGACCGCCGTGATGTGGCTGCCCCGCGCCTGAACGCAGGCGCCGGCAAGCCGGCTCCTACGGGTTATGAACGGGTGTCTTCGCGCCGCCCTTGCGCCTGGGTTGCACTCCAATCCATCAGCAGGCTGTACGCCACTGCCAGCAAGGTCGGGCCGATGAACAGGCCGATAAAGCCAAAGGCAATCAACCCGCCAAATACCCCAAGCAGCACGATCACCAGCGGCAGGTTGCCGCCACGGCTGATCAGGTAAGGCTTGAGCACGTTGTCCACGCCGCTGATGATGAACGTGCCCCACACCCCCAGGAACACCGCGTAGGTGTAGTCGCCCTTCCACGCCAGCCAGGCCGTGGCCGGGATCCACACCAGCGGCGGGCCCATCGGGATCAGGCTGAGCAGGAAGGTGACGATGCCCAGCACCAGCGCGCCCGGGACACCGGCGATCAGGAAGCCGATCAGCGCCAGCAAGGCCTGGGCAGCCGCCGTACCGATCACACCGTTGACCACCCGTTGTACCGTGCCGGCCACCAGCTCGATGTAGTAACCGGCACGCTCGCCGATCAACCGCTCCAGCAGACGGTGTACGAATACGGCCAGGCGCGGCCCGTCACGGTAGAAAAAGAACACGAACACCAGGCTCAGGGTCAGTTCGAGGATGCCGCCGCCGATCTGCGCACTGCGCGCCAGCAACCAGTTACCGACCTGCCCCAGGTACGGCTTGATGCTGACCATCAGCGCCGCGCCCTGCTGGTCGATGCTGTCCCACATCGCCACCAGCCGCTCGCCAACCACCGGGATCGAGCCCAGCCACGCGGGGGCTTCGGGCAAGCCGTCGACCTGAATATCCTTGATCAACGCCACCGCATCACGCACATGATCCGCCAGGTTGAAGCCCAGCCACACCAGCGGTACCGCCACCAGCAGCATCCAGACCAGGGTCAGGATCCCGGCGGCCAGGGATTCACGGCCGCCCAGCGCGCGCGTGAGCAAGCGCATCACCGGCCAACTGGCAAACGCCAGTACCGCGCCCCAGAACAGCGCCGACCAGAACGGCGCCATGACCCAGAAGCTGGCGCCGAACAGCACCAGCAGCAGGATTTGCACCAGCAGGCGATCGTTATTGAGCATGGGGTATCTCTAGAAAAAGGCTGTAGGAGGAGAGCTTAGGCGAACGGCACGGGTCCGTCCGCCTTGTAACGGTCAGCGTATCAGATGCAGGTGCAGGCCTTTGGCTTCAGCGGTGCCGGTTTCCATGCGCGCGGCGCGCACACCTTTGTCGACCAGGGCTTGGCGCCAGGCTTCGGCGCTGGCGCCGGTCAGGCTGACGCGCAACGTGGCGTCCAGGTTCAAGCCGCGGGAGATCAGGGTCAGCCAGGTGTCGTCAGGCTCGCCGCCCAACGTGGGGAAATCCAGCTCGCCAGTGCTTTTCAACTCGCGCAACAGGGTCGCCGAGGTGGGCAGCAGGTCGCCCAGTGGCGCGTTGGCGTCCAGTTGTTCCACATGCAGATAGGCGCGGCGATTGCCGCGGGTGATGCCGTACAGCGCCACCAGCGAATTATCCTGCGGGGCTGCGAGACGCAAGAGCAGGTATTCCTGCTGGCCATCGGCGCCCATCAGCTTGGCATTGCCGAACACTTCGTTGGCCCACAGGCTGCTCTCGCCGCAATCGCGGGCCTGGCACCAGAACAACAGTTGCGCCCCCTTGGCCTGCAACGCTTCGCGCGTCGCGGTGAACGCGGCGCTGGAGGTGTGCTCGGCGGGCAGTTCATAGGTGATCGCCGTGGCTTGCCCACGGGCGGTGGCCTGGCCCTCGTAACGCAACTGGCCGCTGATCTTGCGGATCGCGCCCATGGGGTAGATGCGTTCCTTTTCTTCAGCGGGGCGGTAATCCACGATTTGTGCGTCGACCTGGCGAGCTACGCTGGGCAGGTCCTGACTGCCCGGTGCGTCGGCGGCGAATACCAGAGGGCTGAAAGCACACAGCCCGAGGAAGCGGATACATCCTTTACCCAGGCTCATCGGATCGGTGAGCCCTGGCCATTGGAGGTCGCAGCGGTGTTGAGATCGTACATGGTTGACTCCCTTTCAATCCGCCCAGCCTCGGCAGTTGACCGCGCCAAGTCAAGGCGTGGAGAAGAACCGATTGAAACAGTCTGCAACAAGAGCTGCGCCGGGCTCATCATTCAAGTGTAAATGATGGCCGCCCTGCAGCGTGGTGACCGAGAAAGGCAGCTGAGAAAGCAATTCGGAATGTTTCGCCAGCATGCCGTCGGCGGCGACCACCAACTGTGTCGGGCACGCCACACGCCGCACGAAAGCCATCGCCTGCTCATCCGTCAGACGCATTGGCGATGCCAGCGTCAGGCGGCTGTCCGTGCGCCAGGTATAACCCCCTGGTACCGGCATCAAACCGCGCTGGGCCAGCAGTTCGGCAGCTTCCCGGCTGACGGCCACCACGCCTTTCATGCGCGCTTCAACCGCCCGATCCAGGGTGCCGTAGACGGGCTTGCGCTTGTCCTGCAGGTTCAATTGCGCCTGCAAGGCCATGCCCAGCCGCTCGGCGGCACTCTCGCCGCTGGCGGTGGGCGGGACCACGCCGTCGATCAATCCCAGGTGCGTAATGCGCTCGGGCAAGGCTCCGGCCAGCACCAGAGAGACGATGGCGCCAAGGGAGTGGCCAAGTAATGCAAAACGTTTCCAGCCCAACTGTTCGGCCACTTGCAGCACGTCAAACACGTAATCCCACAAGGCATACCCGGCGCCTGCAGGACGATGCGCGGAGTGTCCATGCCCGGCCATGTCGAGGGCGACAATGCGCAAGCCGGCAAGCTTCGGCGCCAGGCGCGCGAAGCTGTTGGCGTTATCCAGCCAGCCATGCAGCGCGATCACCGGCACGCCATCCTCGGGGCCGAACAGATGGGCGGCCAGCTCGATATGCGGCAGGCTCAGGCGCACTTCTTCGACGGGCGTACTCATGCGCAACTGCGCTCGCGGGCTTGCCAGCGGGCAAACAGATTCTTGATCAGGGTCGCGGTGTCCTGTGGGCGCTCGAGGGGAAACATGTGGCCGCCGGGCATGGTGAGCATTTCGCCCATGGGCAGGCGCCCGACGCCGCTGGCATGGTGACGCATCACCACCCTGCTCTGCCGGCCGCGCACCACCGCCAACGGCACTTTCAATTGACGCACCTGGCCCGGGCTGGTGTGGGGCACGCCTCGGTAGATGCTGATTTCGGTGGCCGGGTCGAAGCGCAGGCGCAGGCGATCGCCGACCTGCTGCAGGCCATGTTGCAGGTAAGCGTCAAAGCATTCGGGGTCGAAGCCGCGAAACAGCGTCTTGCCGGCAAAGTAGCTGCGCGCGGCGTCCAGGTCGGAAAACTCTTCACGCCGACCCAAGGTGCGCCCGGCCGGGGTCAGGCGGTCGATAAAGCCAAAGCGCTTGGCGGCGCGAATCACCCAGCGGTCGGCACGGGTCAGCACCGGCGAATCCAGCATCACCACCCCGCGGTACAGCTGCGGGCAGCGCATGGCCGCGTGCAAATGCAGCACGCCACCGAGGGAATGGCCCACGCCCCACACCGGTGCCGGTTGCTGCTCAAGATGGTGGATCAACTCGTCCACCAGGTTCTGCCAGTTATCGTCCACCGGAAACCGGGGGTCGTGACCGTGCTGCGGCAGGTGAGCCACCGCGTATTCCGGGGCCAGGGCGGCGAACAGCTTGCCGTAGGTGGCCGAAGGAAACCCATTGGCATGGGCGAAAAACACGTGCTGCGACATAGCGGACCCATCGACAAATACAGAGATTGATTGTCACCACGCCGGCGCTCCACAGCAATGACTGTAACCGCCAGGAATGGTGACACTCACGCCACGCCTATCGCGTCGGCGGGTTCTCGCCCAGCGGCACCACGGCCATGGTCAGGCGCGATACGCAACTGGCCTTGCCGTCGTCGCTGGTCAAACGAATGTCCCACACCTGGGTGGTGCGGCCGATATGGATGGCCCTGGCCACCGCCGTCACGCGACCACTGCGTACACCGCGCAGGTGGTTGGCGTTGACCTCAAGGCCGACGCAATAGAACTTGCTCGGGTCGATGCACAGGTAGGCAGCCATGGAGCCGACGCTCTCGGCCAGCACCACCGACGCACCGCCATGCAGCAGGCCATAGGGCTGATGGGTGCGGTGATCGACCACCATGCTGGCGGTCAGGGACTCATCGTCAAAACTTTCAAAGCGGATATCCAGCAGTTCACCGATGGTGTTTTTCTGAATCGCGTTGAGTTGCTCGATATTCGGTTGGGTGCGCCACAAGCTCATACACAGTGTCCTTATTGGTTTTATTACGCCCCTAATCCTGCCACACAATCGCCTCGGTGCGCGCGCTCCAGTCGGGGAACTGTGCGCCGTAAGTCGACTCGATCACGTTGCGCTTGATCTTCAAGGTCGGGGTCAGGAAGCCGTTCTCCACGGCCCAGTTGTCCTTGACCACCACCAGCTGGCGCAAGCGCTCATGCTTGTCCAGCACCGCGTTGACCTGTTCCAGCCAGCGCTCCAGGCTGGCCTGCAACGCGTGCCGGTCCTGGCCCGGGGCCGACAGCACGCACAAGCCCATCGGCGCCGTCAGGCCATCGCCGACCACACACACCTGCTCGATGCGCGCGTGCTCGGCCAGGCGGTTTTCAATCGGCGCCGGGGCCACGTACTTGCCTTTGCTGGTCTTGAAGATTTCCTTGAGTCGCCCGGTCAGGCGCAGGCGGCCGTCGGCGTCCTGCTCGCCCTTGTCACCGGTGCGCAGGAAACCGTCGGCAGTGACGGTTTCGGCGGTCTTATCCGGGTCTTTGAAATAGCCGAGCATGGTCGCACCGCTGCGCACCTGCACTTCGCCGGTTGGGTCGATACGCACCTCGACCTCCGGGCACGGCAGGCCGATCCAGCCGAGGGTCTGCTGGCCGGGGCGGCAGACGTGGGAGTAGCCACAGCTTTCGGTCATGCCATACACCTCAAGCACATCCAGGCCCAGGCGCTGGTACCAGCGCAACAACGCCTCGGGCACCGGCGCTGCGCCGGACAGCGCAATGCGCAATGCATCCAGGCCCAAGCCTGCGAGCACTTTGTGGCCCACGCGCTTGCCGATAAACGGCAGGCGCAGCAAGGTGTCGAGGCGTTTTTGCGGGATCTTGGCGTAGACGCCCAGCTGGAATTTGGTCCAGATCCGCGGCACCCCGAATAGCGCGGTCGGCCTGGCCCTGCGCAGATCAGCCAGGAAGGTGTCGAGGCTTTCGGCGAAAAACACGGTTTGCCCGGTATAGATCGCCGCCATTTCCACAAACATCCGCTCGGCCACGTGGCACAGCGGCAGGTAGGACAGCAGGCGGTCGTCCTCGCCCAAACCGAACAACGCGGTGCCGCGCGTGGCCGCAAAACCCAGGGCGCCAAAGCTGTGCATCACGCCTTTGGGCAGGCCGGTGGTTCCTGAGGTGTAGATGATGGTGGCCAGGTCCGACGCGGCGGGCAGCGGCTCATCCTCGATCGGCGGACAGGCTTGCAGGTCGTCCCAGCTGAAGTCGAATGCGCCCGCCGGGCATAGCGGCAGGCTCACCGTCGGCACGCCTGCGGGGACCCCGGGAGCCATGGCGGTCCAGTCGTCGAGTTTGCCGATAAACACCAGGGCCGCCTCGGAATGGGTCAGCACATGGGCGACGGAGTCGGCAGTCAGGTTGGGGTACAGCGGCACCGAGACATGCCCGGCCATCCAGATTGCCAGGTCGGCGATGATCCAGTGGGCACAGTTTTTCGAGATCAGGGCAATGTGCGAACCAGCAGGCAGCTCGCGCGCGCGCAGCCAGTGCGCGGCGCAACGGGCCTGGTGGCCGACTTCGCCCCAGGTGAGGGAGTGTACAACTCCCCCGCCAATGGGCTGCACCAGCAAAGTCTTGCGCGGATGACGCGCTTCACGTTCGAAGAAGACCTGCAACGGCAAACGAAAAGCGACGGGCATGGGACGCGCTCCTTTGTGGTCCGACGATAGCCAACCAAGCACTTGCTCGGTTGACTATATAGCACACACAAAGCCGCGATAACGCCTACGGATTGTTCACGCTGGCCAGGCTCATCAGCCCCGCCAGCGGGAAGTCGCCTTCCAGTTCCGCCAGGCTGGCGGTGTACATCGGCTGCGGCTGGCGCAGATGGCCATGCTGCAGAAAGCTGATCAGGCTGCCGACCAGCGGCTGATGGCTGACCAGCAGCACGTTGTCATCGGTGTCGAGTTTTTCCAGCACCTGCTGCGGGTTGCCGTCGGGGGTCAGCCACGGCACCGTGCGAATCTCGGGTTGAAAGCCCAAGGCCTCGCGCACCAGGTGCGCGGTCTGTTGCGCCCGCACATAGGGGCTGGCGAGGATGGCACTTAGCGGCTGGCCGATCAGGTGCGCAGCACTGCGCAACACTTCGGCGCGGCCATGCTCGGTGAGGTTACGCTCGGCGTCCGACCGTGCATGCCCTTCGGCCTCGCCGTGGCGCAAGACCCAGAGCTTCACAGTTTCGGCTCTTCATCACGCACCGGATGCGGTGCCGGCGGCACGCTGTGGGCGGCCTCGCCCTCTGGTGCGCGTGGGGTTGGCCAATCGGCGAAAGGCCAGGGCTTCTGCTCGGTATGGAAGCTGCCGAAACGGCCGATCTGCGCGAGGAACTGGCTGAGGCTGTCGCCGAAGTTCATCAGGCCCAGGTTCGGGGCGCCGTAGACCAGTCGGTAGATCAGTTGCACCACCACCAACGCGCCGAGCAGGAACTGCGCGACTTGCCACACCAGGGCAAACACCAGCATCCACAGGATGCGCAGGGCAATCGACTCGTACTTGGGGGCTGCTTTGGGATCGTTCATGACGCGTTCCTCAGTTGAAACCACTGGTGGAAATAAAATCGACATCGGTTTTAGGCTCGGCCCGCATCAACAACTCGATGACCTGGTTCAAGGTGCGCCCTTCGAACAGGATCGCGTGCAGCCCGGCGACCAGCGGCATGTACACGCCGACTTCCTGGGCCTTGGCCTTGAGCACCTTGAGGGTGTTGACCCCTTCGGCCACTTCGCCCAGCCGCGTCACCGCGTCGTCCAGGCTCAGGCCCTGGCCGAGGGCGAACCCTACCTGGTAGTTGCGGCTTTTCGGCGACGAGCAGGTGACGATCAAGTCGCCCACGCCCGCCAGCCCGAGGAAGGTCATCGGGTTGGCGCCCTGGTTCACCGCAAAGCGGGTCATTTCTGCCAGGGCGCGGGTGATCAGCATGCTCTTGGTGTTTTCGCCCATGCCCAGCGCCACGGCCATGCCGGCGATGATCGCGTAGACGTTCTTCAACGCGCCGCCCAGCTCGACGCCAAAGCGGTCACTGCTGGCGTAGACGCGGAAGGTGCGGCCATGCAGCACCGCCTGCACGCGCTCGCACAGCGCTTCATCTTCGCTGGCGATCACGGTGGCGGTCAGCGCGTGCTCGGCCACTTCCCGCGCCAGGTTCGGCCCGGAGAGCACGCCGATGCGCGCCTGCGGGGCGATCTCTTCGAGGATCTCGCTCATCAGCTTGAAGGTCTGCGCCTCGATGCCCTTGGTCAGGCTGACCAGCAGCTTGCCCGCCAACCGGTCGGCGTGCGGCGCCAGCACCGAGCGCAAGGCGCTGGAAGGCAGGGCGACGAAGCACAGGTCGCACTCGCTCAGGGTGGCCAGCAGATCTGTAACCGGCTCGACCCCGGGAAGAATCTTGATGCCCTTGAGGTAACGCGGATTTTCGCGGTGCACCCGAATGGCCTCGGCCTGCTCGGGATCACGCATCCACTGCCGTACCGGATGGCCGTTCTCGGCCAGCAGGTTAGCCACGGCGGTACCAAAACTTCCGCCTCCCAGGACCGCAATAGGGCGCTGTTCAGTCATATGCAATCCGTTAATCCATACCAGTGGCGATGGCGGCATTATACGGAGCGACCCGCTTGCGGCCAGCCCCCGTATGAATTCGTACGCTTGTCGGAAAATGCCGCGCGCGGGTGAAGTAATTGCAAGTCCGACGACTGGCAAAAGACCCTACCTCAGTTAACATGGGCGGCTATCCGTAATTATCAAGGCCGTGCCGTGTATTTGGGCCCTCCTCCCCGTTCATCTCTGTGGCTGATGCTGTTGTGCAGTGCACCGGTATTGGCCGACGACCTGTTCCTCGACAGCCAGCCGCTGCCGCAAGTGTTGACCGCCACGCGCCTGAAGCAATCGGCCGCCGCGGTGCCCGGCAGCATGACCGTGATCGACAGCGAACTGATCAAGGCCAGCGGCGCACGCGACATCAGCGAACTGCTGCGCCTGGTACCGGGGATGATGGTTGGCTACACCACCGGCAACCAGGCGGCAGTGAACTACCACGGCACCAGCGCCAGCGATGCGCGGCGCATGCAGGTGCTGATCGACGGCCGCTCGGTGTACCGCGCCGGCCTGGCCACGGTGGACTGGAGCGATATCCCGGTGGCCATGGAAGACATCGAGCGCATCGAGGTTTTTCGCGGGCCCAACACCGTCAGTTACGGCGCCAATGCATTGATGGCGGTGGTCAATATCCTCACGCGCTCGCCGGCCAACAGCCATGGCTCAAGGGTCAAGGTGGTGCGCGGCGAACGGGGCATCAATGACTTCTATGCCAGCCAGGGCGTGGGCTGGGAAACCGGCGATCTGCGCTTGTCGCTGTCCGGCCAGCAGGACGACGGTTTCGACACTGACGCCAGCGGCGCCGATCGCCGTGACAGCCGCCGCCTCAACCGCTTCAGCCTGGCGGTGAGCCAGACGTTGAATGCGCAGCAGAGTATCGACTGGCAACTGGATGCCAAGGAAGGCACCAATCAACGGCCTTATACCTACACCCCGGTCTTCGCCGGGATTACCGAAGGCGGTAACAATTCCGACGTCAAGTCCAAGGACTATGCCGGCTCCCTGCGCTGGAATTTCGACTTCAACCCCGACCACAGCCTGTACATCCAGGGCTCTGCGCAACAGTGGGACCGCCAGCAAGTCTGGAAGGCCTGCGACGCCAAGGTCTCGTTCAGTCCGGAACTGACCCAGTTGTGGCAGATGAACCCCAACTACGCCGAGCTGCTCGCCCGCCATATGGACACCTACAGCCAGGGCAGCGCGCCACCCGGCAGCGCTGCCGAGCAAGCGCTGGCCAACCGGGTGCTGGACCAGTGGCGCGACGGCAACAACCAGAGCGTGTGCGGCGATATCGACCAGAGCACCCGCGAAAGCCGCTACGACATCGAGGTCCAGGACACCCTCAGCCTGTCCGACAGCCTGCGCCTGGTCAGCGGTATGAATTATCGCTACGACCGGGCCGATTCCGACACCTACTTCAACGGCACTCTGGACGACACTACCTGGCGCCTGTTCGGCCAACTGGAATGGCGCGCCAGCGAACATTGGCTGCTGCAGGGCGGTGCGATGTATGAAGACACGCACCTGAGCGGCAACTCGCTGACGCCACGGGTGGCGGTCAACTACCTGATCAACCCGCGCCACGGCCTGCGCGCGGTGTACTCCGAGGCAATCCGCTCGCCGGACATGTTCGAAAACAATGTCAACTGGAGCTATCGCGTCACCAACCTCAGCTCCCCGGCCTATGGCCAGACTAGCGGCCAGTACTTCGTGAAGACGCGCGGCCCGGGCAACCTCGACAAAGAACTGATGCGCTCGCGGGAACTGGGCTACAACGGTTTCTTTGCCGATATCGGGCTGAACATGGACGTCAAGCTGTTCTACGACGAAATCACCGACATGATCAGCTCGCCGCTGCGCAACAACCAGTACATTGCCAGCAACGCCAACAGCGCACGGTTCAGCGGTGCCGAATCGCAATTCGACTGGCGCATGAGCAACGCCGACCGCCTGCGGCTCACCTATGCTTATGTGGATGCCAGCTCCAGCAATCCGCTGGACAAAGCGCAGACCGCGCGTAACAGTGGCTCGGCCGGCTGGTTGCGCGAATGGGGCCACGGCTGGTCCAGCGCGCTGTTCTACTATGGCGACGACGCACTCAACCAATATCGCTTCGAACGGGTCGACCTGCGCGTGGCCAAGCGTATTGCCCTGGGCAAAGCGAATGTGGAGCTGGCCGGCATGCTGCAACAACGCCTCGATAACCAGCCCACGACATGGGCCGATAACAATTACGACCACCGTCACGTACTCTACTTCAGCGCGGAGTTAGAGTTCTGATATGGGCGACTCGTCACGGATGACCTTCTTCTTTATTGACCTCTACACACTCTGCCGGCGCAGCGTGCTGCTGGCCTGCCTGTTGCTGGCCACACCGACCTGGAGTGCCGAGATCCTGTTGACCGCCGCCGAGGACGGTGCCGGCGTGCAGGCTTTTACCAAGGCCCTGGCCGAGCAACGACCGCAGGACCATGTCACCTTCACGCCCCTCAAGGACCTGCCGGCCCCCAGCCACCTGCCGGCCACGACCCGCCTGATCCTGCTCGACCTGCCCGGCCTCGACTGGCGCCTGCAGGACGCCCAGGGCCCGCCGACCCTGGTGCTGCGCATCAGCCGCCTGCAAGCCCATGAACGGCCGGGCAGCACCCAACATTCACGCATTACCCTGCTGTGGAGCGACCCGCCGCTGGAGCGCCAACTGCGCCTGATCAACAATATCCTGCCGCAAGCACAGCGCATTGGCGTGCTCTACAGCGCCGACAGTGAATTCCTGCTGCCCGAGTTACGCCAGCAGGCCACGTTGCTGGGCCTGGAAATCGTGCCACAGCGCTGGGACAACATTAACGACAGCCGCCCGCTGCAATCGCTGTTCAGAAACAGCGACGTGCTGCTCGGCCTCGACGATCCACAACTCTACAACCCGAAAACCGCGAAGAACCTGTTGCTCAGCAGCTACGCCCAACAATTGCCGTTGGTGGGGCCGAACGCCGGGTTCGTGCGGGCCGGCAGCCTGGCCAGCACTTACAGCGACCAGGCCGACTGGCTGAGCGTGCTCGACCATTTGCTTGAACAACCGCCCGCCACCTGGCCGCGTGCGCTGTACCCAAGACACTTCAAAGTCGTCGGCAACCCGCAAGTTGCGCGCTCACTGGGCATCGAACAGGTGGACGACGCCAGCGTCGCCGCCCGATTGGCCGAAGGAGAAAAACACCCATGACCTTGCGTCGTCGTTGGGACATCAACACCCGCACCCAGCTCATCACCCTGGGCCCGGCGCTGTTGCTGACGTTGCTGTTGATCAGCTTCTTCACCTTCGTGCGTATCCAGGACCTGCGCCAGGAACTCGACCACACCGGCCAACTGATCGCCAACCAACTGGCGCCGGCCACCGAATACGGGGTGATTTCCGGCAACAACGACGTGCTCGACAGCTTGCTGCGCGCCACGCTGGCCACGCCGCATGTGCGCTTCCTGGAGATCCAGGACAGCAGCGAGAACATCCTCGTCTACGTCGAGCAGCCCTCGGAAAAACATGACCGCTCGCTGTCGGTGAAAGTCTTCCAGGCGCCGATCCGCCTCCAGCATATCCAGCTGGGCAACGACTTTTTCCAGGACAACCTCAACGAACCCAAGGCCCCCCGCGCGGACTACCTGGGCCGGGTGATTGTCGGCATGTCCAACGACGCGTTCAGCCAGCGCCAGCAGGAAATCCTGTTCAAGGCCGGGATCCTCGCGCTGTTCGCCCTGCTGTTTACCTTCCTGCTCGCACGGCGCCTGGCCGCCAGCCTGTCGCAGCCGATCAGCGCCATGGGCCACGCGGTGAAAGCCATCCAGCAAGGCGACTACAAGACGCCGCTGCCGATTGTCGATGACTCGGAACTGGGCGACCTGTCGCGGCATATCAACAACCTCGCCGAAGGCCTCAACCAGGCCAGCCGCGAACAGCAGCAGGCCATGGCGCAGTTGATCCAGACCCGCGAGGAGGCCGAGCGCGCCAACAACGCCAAGTCGGACTTCCTGGCGATGATGAGCCATGAGCTGCGCACGCCGATGAACGGCGTGCTGGGCATGCTGCAGTTGCTGGAAACCACCGAGATGACCGAGGAGCAGACCGAATATGCGGCGCTGGCCTCCGAGTCCACCGAGCACCTGCTCAAGGTCATCAATGACATCCTCGACTTCTCGCGCATCGAGCGCGCCGCCCTCGAGCTGGAGCACATTCCGTTCAACCTGGCGGACCTGATCAACAGCTGTGCCCAGGCCTTCCAGCACAGCGCCCAGCAGCGCGGGTTGGCGTTGCAACTACCGATCCCGCCCGGCATGGACACCCTGCGGGTGCAGGGCGATCCGACGCGTATCCGCCAGATCCTGGTGAACCTGATCGGCAATGCGCTGAAGTTCACCGAGCACGGCACCGTCAGCGTCGAGCCCCATTGGCAGACCCTGGACCATGAGCTGGTGTGGTTCACCTGCACCGTGCGCGACAGCGGCATCGGGATATCCGCCGAACGCCTGGAATTGATGTTCGATGCGTTCCAGCAGGCTGACAGTTCCATTTCAAGACGTTACGGCGGCACCGGCCTCGGCCTGCCCATCGCCCGTACCCTGGCCGAACGCATGGGTGGCACTTTGCGCGCCCAGAGCGAAGAAGGCCGTGGCTCGGTGTTTACCCTGGAAATCCCGCTGGCCATCGACCAGCACAGCGTGCCGGCGATTGCCGCCAACGCCGAAGGCAAGACCAGCGCCGGAGAGGGTCGCCATGTGTTGCTGGTGGAGGACAATCCGGTGAACCGCACGGTGGTCGAAGCCATGCTGCGCAGCCTGGGCTTCCAGGTCAGTCTGGCCACCGACGGCGCCGAGGCGATCCGCAGCGCCGAGAGCCTGATTTTCACTGCGATCCTGATGGATTGCCGGCTGCCGCTGATCGACGGCTATGAAGCGACCCGCCAGATTCGCCAGTTGCCGGGCTGCGCCGACCTGCCGATTATCGCCCTCACCGCGAACGCCCTGCAGGGCGACCGTGAGGCGTGTCTCGCAGCGGGAATGAACGATTACCTGGCCAAGCCGTTCAAACGCACGGATTTGCAGCAAATACTGCAGCGTTGGGTGCAATAGCGCCGCGCCATCAGCCACTTCCGACTGGCGTGAAAGACGAAAGTGCGGCAGTCTTAGGCACCCAAACGGGCCGATAAACAGGCCCGGTTTAAAATTTCAGTGAACAAGTGTACATTCAGTACCTTGCCGCTGTGACTTTCACTACAACGCAATAGTCTATGTGTAGGCTGCCGACATGAGGCATGAACGCTTCATTCGGTTCGGGAAGATTTGCCCTACCCTGCCGCATGGGATTATTGAGGAGCTCGCATGACCAAACAAAACGCCTTTACTCGGGAAGACCTGCTGCGCTGCAGTCGCGGTGAGCTGTTCGGCCCAGGTAACGCGCAACTGCCCGCCCCGAACATGCTGATGGTGGATCGCATCACCCATATCAGCGAAGAGGGTGGCAAGTACGGCAAAGGTGAATTGGTCGCCGAGCTGGATATCACCCCGGACCTGTGGTTCTTCGCCTGCCATTTCGAAGGCGACCCTGTGATGCCGGGCTGCCTGGGCCTCGACGCCATGTGGCAGCTGGTCGGTTTCTTCCTCGGCTGGCAGGGCCTGCCGGGCCGCGGCCGTGCTCTGGGTTCGGGCGAAGTGAAGTTCTTTGGCCAGGTCCTGCCGACCGCCAAGAAAGTCACCTACAACATTCAGATCAAGCGCGTCCTCAAGGGCAAGCTGAACCTCGCCATCGCCGATGGTTCGGTGAGCGTCGACGGTCGCGAGATCTATACTGCCGAAGGCCTTCGGGTCGGCGTATTCACTTCCACTGACAACTTTTAAGGGTTATCCGCATGCGCCGCGTCGTTATCACTGGTCTGGGCATCGTTTCTTGCCTGGGCAATGACAAAGAGACCGTCACCGCTAACCTGCGTGCAAGTCGCCCTGGCATCCGCTTCAACCCGGAATATGCCGAAATGGGTCTGCGTAGCCAGGTTTCCGGCTCCATCGACCTGCCCCTCGAAGAACTGATCGATCGCAAGATCTATCGCTTCGTCGGCCACGCTGCCGCCTATGCCTACCTGGCCATGAAAGACGCGATTGCCGACTCCGGCCTGAGCGAAGACCAGGTTTCGAACGTACGCACCGGCCTGATCGCCGGTTCGGGCGGCGCATCCACCCTGAACCAGATGGAAGCGCTGGACATCCTGCGCGAAAAAGGCGTCAAGCGTGTAGGCCCTTACCGCGTCACGCGGACCATGGGCAGCACCGTTTCCGCCTGCCTGGCCACGCCATTCCAGATCAAGGGCGTGAACTACTCGATCTCCTCCGCATGCGCGACCAGCGCCCACTGCATCGGGACTGCCGTTGAGCAGATCCAGCTGGGCAAGCAGGACATCGTGTTCGCCGGCGGCGGTGAAGAAGAACATTGGAGCCAGTCTTTCCTGTTCGACGCCATGGGCGCACTGTCCACCCAGTACAACGAAACCCCGGAGAAGGCCTCCCGCGCCTACGACGCCAAGCGTGACGGTTTCGTCATCGCCGGCGGTGGCGGCATGGTGGTGGTCGAGGAGCTGGAACACGCCCTCGCCCGTGGCGCCAAGATCTACGCGGAAATCGTCGGCTACGGCGCGACCTCCGACGGCTACGACATGGTTGCGCCAAGCGGTGAAGGCGCCATCCGTTGCATGCAGATGGCAATGTCCACCGTGGATACCCCAATCGACTACCTGAACACCCACGGCACGTCGACTCCGGTCGGTGACGCCAAGGAAATGGAAGGTGTGCGTGCGGTATTCGGCGACAAGGCGCCAGCC
Organism: Pseudomonas sp. GW821-FHT05D12; assembly: GCF_059419825.1. NCBI lineage: Bacteria > Pseudomonadati > Pseudomonadota > Gammaproteobacteria > Pseudomonadales > Pseudomonadaceae > Pseudomonas > Pseudomonas sp. GW821-FHT05D12. Next base: position 26,023 of record NZ_JBWKSN010000007.1, read on the forward strand.
ATCAGCTCCACCAAGAGCCTGTCCGGTCACTCCCTGGGCGCCGCCGGCGTTCACGAAGCGATCTACTGCCTGCTGATGATGGAAGGCAACTTCATGGCCGGTTCGGCCAACATCGACGAGATCGACCCGGTCGTCGCCGATATGCCGATCCTGACCAAGACCGTCGAAAACGCCAAGATCGACACCGTGATGAGCAACAGCTTCGGCTTCGGTGGCACCAACGCCACCCTGGTACTGAAACGCTGGCAGGGTAAGTAAGACCTGTAGCTCGACCCAATAAAAAGCCCCGACTGGTTCGGGGCTTTTTTGTGGGTGATTACAGGCGAGACCGCGGCGCCTCTATCGCAGGCAAGCCAGCTCCGGCATTTTGAAGTGTGAATACAGCCAAATGTGGGAGCTGGCTTGCCTGCGATGACGCCAGCTCGACCTGCTGCCCTACACCGAAAACCGCGCCACCATCGAATTCAGGTCCACCGCCAGCCGCGACAACTCCTGGCTCGCCGCACTGGTCTGGTTCGCCCCGGTCGACGTCTGGTGCGCCAGGTCGCGAATGTTCATCAAATTGCGATCCACCTCCCGCGCCACCGCCGCCTGTTGCTCGGAAGCACTGGCGATCACCAGGTTGCGCTCGTTGATCAAGGTAAACGCCGAGGCAATTTCCTCCAGTGCCATCCCCGCCGACTTGGCGATATCCAGAGTGGAACGCGCGCGACTGTTGCTCTGTTGCATCGAACTGACCGCCTGATCGGTGCCCTGCTGAATGCCGCTGATCATCTGCTCGATTTCCTGGGTCGATTGCTGGGTACGGTGGGCCAGGGCGCGCACTTCATCGGCCACCACCGCAAACCCGCGCCCGGCATCCCCGGCCCGCGCCGCCTCGATGGCCGCATTCAGTGCGAGCAGGTTGGTCTGCTCGGCAATCGAGCGGATCACGTCCAGCACCTTGCTGATGCCATAGACCTTTTGCGCCAGGTCCTCGACCTGCGTCACGTTGTCGGTCACGTCAGTGGCCAGCGCCTCGATGGACACCACCGTCTGGTGCACCTGCTCACGCCCTTGCTGGGCAATGCGGTCGGACTCGCGCGAGGCCTGGGAGGTGGCCACGGCGTTACTCGCCACTTCCTCCACCGCTGCCGTCATCTGGTTGACCGCCGTGGCCGCCTGTTCGATTTCCTGGTTTTGCTGATGCAGGCCGCGCGTGGCGTCCTCGGTGACACAACTGAGTTCCTCGGAAGCCGACGCCAACTGGTTCGACGACTCGGAGATACGCCGGATAGTGTCGCGCAGGTTCTCCTGCATGCCCTTGAGCGCCTGCTGCAGGCGCGCCGGCTCGTCGTTTCCGGTAACGCTTATGTCGCCGGTCAGATCGCCACTGGCGACGCCCTGGGCGACCTTCAACGACTGCGCCAGTGGCAACACAATGCTGCGCGTCAGCCACACCGCCAGCCCGATGGTAATCAACGCCGTGAGCACGATCATGCCGATCACCCAACTGCGCGACTGGCTGAACACACTCTGCGCCAGGCTTGCCGCCAGGTTGGCGTTGGTCTTATTCAGGTTGACCAGATCGCGCAGGGTCGCGGCCATTTCATCGGCGAGTTGATTCATTTCGCCGTTGACCACCCTGATAGCGTCCTCCAGCTGATTGGCCCTGGAAAACCCCATCACCTGTTCCTGGCGTTGCAGGTATTGCTGTTCCTGGACCTTGAAGCGGTCAAACAGCGTGCGCTCCTCGGGCAGCACGATCAGCGCTTCGTACAGGGTCTGCGCGTGATGCAAGCCGCTCTTGAGGTCATTGAGCTTGCGCTCGTTCTGCGCCAGCGCCTCGGGCTCGCGGTTAAGCAGCAAGCGCAAGGTCAGCGCGCGCACCCGCAACAGGTCCTGGCTCATCTCCCCCACCGCCATCACGCTGGGCAGCCAGTTGTTCTCCACCTGATCCGATTGCTGGCGCATATTGGCCATCTGCAACAGGGCAAAGCCGCCCAGGGCAAACACCATCAATGCCAGCACGCCAAAGCCCAAGCCGGCGCGTGGGGCGATATTCAAACTGCGAACATTCATTGCGTAGGTTCCTTCCAGAAGCGCTGCATCCACCTGCAGCCGGTCTCCTGAAAGTTATCGGCGTCCTCGCCCGATTGCGTAAGACCAAAACGCGATATCAACGAGGAGGCAAATCGCGAGGCGCTTTAGGCAGGATGGCCAGGAAGTTATCCCGAGCCACCTTGTGGGCAATGTCCTCAGGAAGCGCGTCGAGGAAGGGCTCGAAGCGGTGCATCTCCTTACCCAGCTTGTTGAAACGCCCTACCACGTCCGACCCCAGCATAAAACGCTCCGGGAAGCGCTCCACCAACGCTGTCCACTCTGGCCGAGGCTTGCCCGCGTCATCCAGCAAGTAAGGCGTGAGCATGCTCCAGGACAGGTCGATGTACAGGTTGGGATAGGCCTCCAGCAGCCGACTCAAGGTGGGCAGTAAAAAATCCATCTGCACCTGGTGGCGATGGATTTCCTTGCTGGTGCCGGCATGTGCCCAGATAAAGCGCGTGTGCGGGTGGTTGCGCAGCGACTCCTCCACCTCGGCCAGGTACAGCGGGTTACGTTCGCGCTTGGAGGTGATATTGGAGTGCAGCATCACCGGCAGGTCGTTCTCGGCCGCCAGGTGATAGATGCGGGTCATGGCTTCGTTATTCGCGCGCGGGGTATCGCCGGACGTCAGGGCGGTCAGGTCGTCGTGGCGGGTGAACACCTCGCCGATGCCCTGCCACAGCCCGGGATTGAGGTCGAGCATGCGCTGGATGTGCGCGGCCGAGTTCTTGTCGTTGGGGTTGAAGCCACTGAGGAAGGGATGAAAGTGCTGGCGCTGCTCAGGCGTCAGTTTCGTCACCGCAGCCGCAACGATCACATCGGTGGCACTGTACCAATAGGCATCGGCGTCATCACCGGCGTAGTAGCGCGGGCGCTTGGGTTCGTCTTCGTGCCATTTCTTCGCCACCGGGATACCGGAAATCATCACGTGCTCGATGCGGTTATCGGCCATGGCCTTGAGCAGCTTGTCCATGCCTGCCGTCTCCTGGAAAAAATCCACGTAATGCAGGTGCGCGTCGCTGTAGGCATAGTCACGCGCGTGGGCGGCCAGGCTGGTGGCAGCGAGTAACAGGGCAAGACTCAGGCGGGTCCAGGGCACGATAAAACCTCGATAGGGGCTGACTCTGGTAGACCTTGCGCGCCTTGCCGGGGTTCAGCCGGCAAAAATCGCGGAACACCGAAGTGCCAGCATGCTCTATAACTGCATGACCTTCATCCTGCCACCCTGTGAGGTTTGCCATGCCTGTTACCGTCAATACGTTGAACGCCGACAACTTCCGTCACAGCGTCAACATCAACAACCACGAGCTGTTTACCGACCTGCCCAAGAGCCTGGGCGGGGACGATTCGGCGCCCTCCCCCCACGACTACTTCGATGCCGCGCTGGCCTCGTGCAAGGCCTTGACCGTCAAGCTCTACGCCCAGAAAAAAGACATCCCGCTGACCGGCGTGACCGTGGAAGTCAGCCACGACGCCAGTGAAGAGCAAAAGGGTAAATACAAGCTCGCCGTCAAGCTGACCCTCAAGGGCGTGCTGACAGACGAGCAGCGCGACGAACTGCATCGCGTGGCGGATCGCTGCCCGGTGCACAAGCTGATGACCACGGCCGAAGTCACCATCCAGACAACATTGTCGGAAGGCGCCTTCAGCCAATAGCGGCAACCTCTCGTCGGGCGGGTTATGCTCAAAGCCACCTAACCCGCTCAGACTGGGATGCACCATGACCGCCCTCACTGTGATCCGCCCGCGCCCCGAAGATGTCGAAGGCCAGCCTATCCTGCGCCCGCTGCCTTCGCGGGAATGCCGCAGCGTCGGGCCTTTTGTGTTTTTCGACCATATGCTGCCCACCCGCTACGCACCAGGCAGCGGCATGAATATCCGCCAGCACCCGCATATCGGCCTGTCGACCCTCACCTACCTGTTCGACGGCGCACTGCAGCACAAGGACAGCCTGGGTTCGGACCAGGTGGTGCAGGCCGGCGATGTCAGCTGGATGACTGCCGGCAGCGCAATTGCCCACGTCGAGCGCACGCCCGAGGCGCTCAAGGCCAGTGGCTTCAGCCTGCACGGGCTGCAAGTGTGGCTGGCTTCGCCCAAGGACCACGAAAACGGACCAGGGCACTACAGCCATCACCCAGCCGCGAGCCTGCCGGTGAGTAACAATCTGGGTGTGACGATCCGCATGATCGCGGGCAGCGGCTTCTGCCTGAAATCGCCGGTGCCGGTGCTGTCACCCACGCTGTATGCCGAGGTGCAGATGCAGACGGCCACCACCCTGCTGATCCCGGATGAGCATGAGGAACGCGCCGTGTATGTGCTGGACGGTGAAGCGCAGTTGGACGGCGAGGGGCTGGAGGTCAACAGCCTGGTGGTGCTGGAGCCCGGGCAGGCAATGACGTTGTTTGCCGACAGTGATTGTCACTTGGTGGTGTTTGGCGGCGCGCCACTGGATGGGCCACGGCGGATCAATTGGAATTTTGTCGCGAGCGATCCGGCGCTGATCGAGCAGGCCAGGCAGCGCTGGGCGGCTGGGGATTGGCCAACGGTGCCGGGAGAAACCGACAGGATCGAGTTGCCCGTCAGATAGCCTTCGCAGGCAAGCCAGCTCCCACATTCAACTGTGTTGTGGGAGTGGGCTTGGCCGCTAAGACGCCCTGACAGGCGCTCAAGTTTCAGCCCTTGAACACTTCATCCAGCAAGTTATGCATCGACTGGAAAGCCCGCGCAGCGGTCTTTGCGTCGTACATCATCTTGCCCGGCACATTGGCATGCGGGTCGGTAAAGGAATGCACCGCACCGCCGTAGCTCAGCAGTTGCCAATCCACACCGGCCGCGTTCATTTCATCTTCAAAGGCCGGCAGTTGCTCTTTCGGCACCAACGGGTCGGAAGCACCGTGCAGCACCAGCACGGAACCCTTGATGTTCTTCGCGTCCGCCGGGTTCGGCGTGTCGAGGGTGCCGTGGAACGACACGGCAGCCTTGAGCGGCGCACCGGTACGCGCCAGCTCCAGAGAGCAGCAGCCGCCGAAACAGAAGCCAAAGGTGGCCAGTTTCGAGGTGTCCACTGCGGCTTCGGTCTGGCCTTGCAGTTGCTCAAACGCTGCTTGCATGCGCTTGTTCAACAACGGGCGGTCATTTTTCAGCGGCATCATCGCTGCGCCGGCTTCATCGCCGTTGGATGGGCGCACCGTTTGCCCGTACAGGTCGGCGATCAGCACCACATAGCCTTTGCTGGCGACGGTCTTGGCGATTTCTTCGGCCCCCGCACTCACACCCATCCAGTTCGGCGCCATCAGCAGACCCGGCAGCGGGCCCTTGTGGCTGGCATCGAATGCCAGGCGGCTTTCATAAGACTGGCCATCAATCTGATAGACCACGGAACGCACAGTGACTTGGCTCATCATTTACTCCAGTTGAGGTGTGTAGGCGCACGCTTGCTCGGGAAGAACGTCAACAATAGCGCGAGCATCCTGAATGAACGCAGTGCCATCGAGCTTTTCATCGACAGGCGAGCACCTGCAGTGAAGCGCTACAAATGAAAAAACCCGCCGAAGCGGGTTTTTCTACAACGGTGTTAAACCGACAGTTCCACCAACAGCTTGTTCAGTCGGCGCACATAGGCGGCCGGGTCTTTCAGGCTGTCGCCAGCGGCCAGGGCCGCCTGGTCGAAGAGGATGTGCGACAGGTCGCCAAAACGCTCTTCGCTCTGCTCGCCGTCGAGTTTCTCGATCAGCGGGTGAGCCGGGTTGAATTCGAAGATCGGCTTGGAGTCCGGTACCTTCTGGCCGCTGGCTTCCAGGATCTGACGCATCTGCATGCCCAGGTCCTGCTCGCCGATAGCCAGGATCGCCGGGGAATCGGTCAGGCGGTGGGAAACCCGCACCTCGCTGACCGCGTCGCCCAGGGACGCCTTGATCCGCTCAACCAGGCCTTCTTTGGACTTGGCGACTTCTTCGGCTTCTTTCTTCTCTTCTTCGGAGTCGAGGTTACCCAGGTCCAGGTCACCACGAGCCACGTCGACGAAGGATTTGCCGTCGAACTCGTTGAGGTAGCTCATCAGCCACTCATCGATACGGTCGGTCAGCAGCAGCACTTCGATGCCTTTCTTGCGGAAGACTTCCAGGTGCGGGCTGTTCTTGACCTGCGCGTAGGTTTCGCCGGTGAGGTAGTAGATCTTGTCCTGGCCTTCTTTGGCGCGTGCCAGGTATTCGGCCAGGGCAACGTTCTGCTCGCCGTCGTCGCCTTGGGTGGAGGCAAAACGCAGCAGGCCGGCGATTTTTTCCTTGTTGGCAAAATCTTCCGCCGGGCCTTCTTTCATGACTTGGCCGAAGTTTTTCCAGAAGCCCTTGTATTGCTCAGGCTCGTTCTTCGCCAGTTTTTCCAGCATGTCGAGCACGCGCTTGGTCAGCGCCGACTTCATCGAGTCGATGATCGGGTCTTTTTGCAGGATTTCCCGCGACACGTTCAGCGACAGGTCGTTGGAGTCGACCACGCCCTTGATGAAGCGCAGGTACAGCGGCAGGAAGGATTCCGCCTGGTCCATGACGAACACGCGCTGTACGTAGAGTTTCAGGCCTTTTGGCGCTTCACGCTGGTACAGGTCGAACGGCGCGCGGGCCGGCACATAGAGCAGCGAGCTGTATTCCAGCTTGCCTTCGACCTTGTTGTGGCTCCAGCTCAGCGGGTTTTCGTAGTCGTGACCGATGTGCTTGTAGAACTCCTGGTATTCCTCGTCCTTGATCTCGGTACGCGGACGGGTCCACAGCGCGCTGGCGCGGTTGACCACTTCCCATTCCTGGGCAGGTGCCTCTTCGCCTTCGGCGGCCGCTTGTTCTTTCGGCAGCTCGATCGGCAGGGCGATGTGGTCGGAGTACTTCTTGACGATGTTGCGCAGGCGCCAGCCATCGGCGAATTCATCTTCACCGGACTTGAGGTGCAGGACGATGCGCGTGCCGCGATCAGCCTTGTCGATCGTGGCGATTTCGAATTCGCCCTCGCCTTTCGAGGACCAATGCACGCCTTCGCTGGCGTCGAGGCCGGCGCGGCGGCTGAAGACTTCCACCTTGTCGGCGACGATGAAGGCCGAGTAGAAGCCCACGCCGAACTGGCCGATCAGGTGCGAATCTTTCTTCTGGTCGCCCGAGAGGTTTTTCATGAAGTCGGCAGTGCCGGATTTGGCGATGGTCCCCAGGTGGGTGATCGCGTCTTCGCGGCTCATGCCGATGCCGTTGTCTTCGAGGGTGACGGTCTTGGCGTCCTTGTCGAAGCTCACGCGGATTTTCAGTTCGGCGCCGCCTTCCAGCAATTCAGGCTTGGACAGGGCTTCGAAACGTAATTTGTCGACAGCGTCAGAGGCGTTCGAGATCAATTCGCGAAGGAAGATTTCCTTGTTGGAATACAGCGAATGGATCATGAGGTGCAGCAGTTGCTTCACCTCGGTCTGGAAGCCCAGGGTTTCCTTTTGAGTTTCCACACTCATGGTCATCAAACTCCAATTGGATGGCAGTGGCCGCGCCCTTGAGGGTTGGCGGCGGGTTGTCATCAAAGTTGGGGGCTAAGAGCAGGATTTCAAGGGCGGCCGACTTCCTCAATCTTGAAATGCGCGCGGGCGGTGGCGATGGGCTCAGCCTGCGTGCTTTGCCAGGCGGTGATCGCCACATTCGCCACCCGCCGGCCCTGGCGCCACACCTGGCATTTGGCGTAGGTGTCGCGAAACTGCCCGGCACGCAGGTAATCGAGGGAGAAATCGATGATTTTCGGGAAGCCCGGCGCGCCGGTGAACACCAGCAGATGCAGCGCGGCAGACAACTCCATAAAGCCTGCGATGACCCCGCCATGCAGCGCCGGCAATATCGGGTTACCAATATTGTCCTTGTTGGCCGGCAGGCGGAACAGCAACTCATCCCCAAGCCGGGTGCATTCGATACCGATCAGCTTGGCGTAGGGGATCAGTTCGAGCAGCGCTGCATAATCGCCGCGTTCATGGGCCTGCTCGAGGCGCGTCTTGAATCGATGGGTCATGCCTGCTCTCCCTTGATCGTGTTGCTCAACCCTTGCGCCCCTTTGAGACGCTTGCCCATGCGCATGAACGTGCCGACTACATGGGCGATGGGCTGCTGTGGGTCATCCTGGTAGGCAAAGCCGCGCGTGAAGATCACGTCGGCGGTCACCCGGTAGCATTGGGCAAATCCATAGACGGGCTGGTGCGGTGCGGCGGGATGCATGTAGTCGATACGCAGGTCGAGGGTCGGGCACACCTCGAACTCCGGCAACACGCACAGGGTGGCCATGCCGCAGGCGGTGTCCATCAGGGAGGTCAATGCGCCACCGTGAATGACGCCGGTACGCGGGTCGCCGACCAGTTGCGGCGCATAGGGCATGAGCAGCGTGATGCCCTCCTCGCTGGCCTGATGAGCGGTGATACCCAGCACCTGACAATGGCGCAAGGCCGATACAAAGCGCGACGCACGCTCTAACAAGGGATTTTCGGTCATTCGTTGAAGACTCTTATTAGTGATGATCGGTGCAATAGCCGGCGGGCAGGAAAGTTCCTTTGCACCGGTGGTTTATATATCTGTGGAATTAAAGGAACTAATGCAGAACGCCCATGCTCGAAAGGCCAGTAGATATCTTCAATAAGGAGAAACACCCCATGCGCAAGACTTTAGCTATTTCCATGATGTTGGCCGCTGCCCTCGGTCTCGCTGCCTGCGATAAGAAATCCGAAGACAAAGCCCAAGACGCCGCCGCACATTCCGAGCAAGCTCAAAAAGATATGGCGAAGGCTCAGGATAAAGTGAACGACGCTGCGAAAGAAAACGCCGATGCTGCCAAAGCTCAGGCTGAATCGAACGAAGCCGCCGCGAAAGAAGCAGCACCTGCTACCCCTGCCAGCGGTTCTTGATACCGCGGCTTGAAATAGCTTGGCTGCAAAAAGAAAGCCCGCTTAGATAGCGGGCTTTACTTTGCCTGGTGTTTTTATTTCAAGGTTACTTAAACCGACTCTTTAACCGCCTCCGGCGGCGGTGTGTCCGTCTGGGTATACACCATCACTTGCAGTACGTCGGAATGAAACTCGCGACGGTAGAGCACGACCACCACTCCGGCACTCATCAACATGAACAACCAGGGGCTGACAAACCACGCCAGCATGGTCATGCCGAAGTAATAAGCGCGCAGGCCGAAGTTGAACTGGTTGGCGGCCATGGAGATCACCCGCGCCGCGCGCAGCGCAAACGCCTTGCGCTCCTGCTCCGACACATGCCGCTCCCCCACCATCGGCGCCGAGCCGACCAGCACTGCCGCAAAGTTGTACTGGCGCATGCACCAACTGAACGTGAAGAACGCATAGACGAACACCAGGGCCAGGCACAGCAGCTTGATCTCCGACATGCCCTGGGACGCCTGCTGCACCATGGGAATGTCAGCCAGCAGCGACACCGCGCGCTCTGAGGCACCGAGCACGGTGAGAATGCCGGCCAGGATGATCAAGGTGCTGGAGGCAAAGAACGACGCGTTGCGTTCCAGGTTGCCGATCACACTGGCGTCGGCGATGCGGTTGTCGCGCAGCAGCATGCGGCGCATCCAGTCTTCGCGATACAGATGCAGCACACTGGCCAGGCACGCAGTGTCCCGGGCCTTCCAGGTGGCATAGCGGGTGTAGCCGCCCCAACACAGAACGAACCAGAGGGCGGCAAGCAGGTGGATCTGATTGGTTTCGACGAACGACATGGGGGTCCTATTAAGCGATGGTTGGGTGAACACAAGCCGGCTCCTACGGGATCGTGTTGCAAACACATAAAAAATGCCCCGTATCGATTGATACGGGGCATTTCCATGTAGCGTGAAGCCGGCTATTTAGGCGAGCGCTTCGCTGCGCTTGCCCAGCATGCGATCAATCACGAACGCCACGCCCAAGGTCATCACCGAAGGCACCAACCATGCCAGGCCCTGCTCGCTCAATGGCAGGTGCGCCAGTTGCGACGGCATCCAATCGGCCAGGCCAGCACCCTTGAGTGCGTCGATGCAACCGAAGATGAACGACACCAGCATCACCGGACCGACGATACGACCCTGTTCCTGCCAGAAATCTTTGCAGAAGCTCAAGGCCACCAGCACGATGCACGGCGGGTAGATCGCGGTGAGCACCGGGATCGAGAACGCAATCAGCTTGGTCAGGCCCAGGTTCGACACGAACAGCGAGAATAGCGCGAGGATCACCACCAGGGCCTTGTAGGACAGCGGCAGGACGCGGCTGAAATACTCGGCGCAGGCGCAGGTGAGGCCCACCGCAGTGACCAGGCACGCGAGGGAGATCAGCACCGCGAGGAAGCCGCTGCCCAGCGAACCGAACGTGTGCTGCACGTAGGCGTGCAATACCGCAGCGCCGTTACTGGCACCGGCAGCCACCGCATGGCTGCCCGAACCGAGGCGGAACAGACTGATGTAGACCAATGCCAGGCCGACGCCGGCAATCAGGCCGGCAATGATCGCGTAGCGGGTGATCAGCTTGGGCGATTCGACACCACGGGAACGGATCGCGTTGACGATCACGATGCCAAACACCAACGCGCCCAGGGTGTCCATGGTCAGGTAACCATTGATAAAGCCCTGGGAGAACGGCGCAGCCACGTACTCAGGGGTAGCCACGCCCACTTCGCCGGCCGGCAGGGCAAACGCGGCGATGCCGAGGATGGCCAGCGCGATGATTTTCAGCGGCGCGAGAAAACGCCCCACGGTGTCCAGCAGTCGGCCCGGATAGAGGGAGACGAAGAACACCACCAGGAAATACACCGAGCTGTAGAGAAACAGTGCCAGCGGACTTTCACCGGTCAACGGCGCCAGGCCGACTTCAAACGACACGGTTGCGGTACGCGGGGTGGCGAACAGCGGCCCTACCGCCAGATACGCCGCCGCCGCGAGCAGGCCACCGGCGATCTTGCCGATCGGGCTGCTCAACGCGTCCATGCCGCCGCCGACCTTGGCCAGGGCGATCACGGTGACCACCGGCAGGCCCACCGCAGTGATCAGGAAACCCAGCGCTGCCATCCAGACGTGAGGCCCGGACTGCAAACCAACGATTGGCGGGAAGATGATGTTGCCAGCGCCCACGAACAGGGCAAATGTCATGAAGCCCAGCGCCAGGACATCCTGGCTTTTCAACACTTTCATTTGAGGAAATACCACACTACTGAATCGGAATTTAGAGAGGGATTCCCTATGGATGAGGGAAATACTGCCGGCCCTGATGGGGACCGACCGGTCTAGCGCGCAGCTTCCTTTTGGGATGCGGACGCATAAAGAGGCGGCTAGATTACAGAATTAGCCTGACAAACGCACTGTTGCGGGGCGGACTGTCCGATAAGCGACACTTTGATGTCGCATCTGTATATCTAAATGCTGGAACGCAATCGAGTGTGGGAGCGGGCTTGCTCGCGAATGCGGTGGGTCAGCACTAAATGTATCAACTGATAGACCGCATTCGCGAGCAAGCCCGCTCCCACATTTTGATTTTCAGCAACCTGCAGAAAGCACAAAGGCCACCCGAAGGTGGCCTTTGCGTGGTGAAGCGTCAGCTAAGCGCGAGGCTTACTTGACAGCCCAACCGGTCAGCTCGGCCAGGGCCTTGCCGATGTCTGCCAGCGAACGCACGGTTTTAACGCCTGCGTCTTGCAGTGCAGCGAATTTCTCGTCTGCAGTGCCTTTGCCGCCAGAGATGATTGCGCCAGCATGGCCCATGCGCTTGCCCGCAGGGGCAGTCACACCAGCGATGTAGGAAACAACCGGCTTGGTCACGTGTGCCTTGATGTAGGCAGCCGCTTCTTCTTCAGCCGAACCGCCGATCTCACCGATCATGACGATCGCTTCGGTCTTCGGGTCTTCCTGGAACAGCTTCAGGATGTCGATGAAGTTCGAGCCTGGGATCGGGTCACCGCCGATGCCGACGCAAGTCGACTGACCGAAACCGGCGTCAGTGGTCTGCTTCACAGCTTCGTAGGTCAGGGTGCCGGAACGCGAAACGATACCGACTTTACCTGGCAAGTGAATGTGACCTGGCATGATGCCGATCTTGCATTCGCCTGGAGTGATCACGCCTGGGCAGTTAGGGCCGATCAGGACTACGCCCAGCTCGTCGCACTTAACTTTAGCGTCCAGCATGTCCAGGGTAGGAATGCCTTCGGTGATGCACACGATCAGCTTGATGCCGCCGAATGCTGCTTCCAGGATCGAGTCCTTGCAGAAAGGAGCTGGAACGTAGATCACGCTGGCGGTGGCGCCAGTGGCTGCTACAGCGTCTTTCACGGTGTTGAACACTGGCAGGCCCAGGTGCTCGGTGCCGCCTTTGCCCGGAGTTACGCCGCCAACCATCTTGGTGCCGTATTCGATGGCTTGCTGGGTGTGGAAACTACCTTGCGAACCGGTAATACCCTGGCAGATAACTTTGGTGTCTTTATTGATCAGGACGCTCATTATTTGCCCTCCGCAGCTTTGACAACTTGTTGAGCAGCGTCGGTCAGGCTGGTAGCCGCGATGATGTTCAAACCGCTTTCTGCCAGTACTTTAGCGCCCAGTTCAGCGTTGTTACCTTCAAGGCGAACAACAACCGGGATTTTAACGCCAACTTCTTTCACTGCACCGATGATGCCTTCGGCAATCATGTCGCAACGAACGATGCCGCCGAAGATGTTGACCAGTACTGCAGCGACGTTGGAGTCGGACAGGATGATCTTGAAGGCTTCGGTTACGCGTTCTTTGGTAGCACCACCGCCCACGTCGAGGAAGTTGGCTGGTTTGCCGCCATGCAGGTTGACGATGTCCATGGTACCCATGGCCAGGCCAGCACCGTTGACCATGCAACCGATGTTACCTTCCAGGGCTACGTAGTTCAGTTCGAACTTGGCAGCGTGCGCTTCGCGCGGATCGTCTTGCGACGGATCGTGGAAAGTCTTCAGCTTAGGCTGACGGTACATGGCGTTGGCGTCGATGTTGATCTTGGCGTCGAGGCAGTGCAGATCGCCGTCAGCCTTGATCACCAGCGGGTTCACTTCCAGCAGGGCCAGATCGTGATCCTGGAACAGTTTGGCCAGACCAACGAAGATCTTGGCGAACTGGGCAACTTGCTTGCCTTCCAGACCCAACTGGAAAGCCAGCTCGCGACCCTGGAATGGCTGAGCGCCAACCAGTGGATCGATAGTGGCTTTCAGAATTTTTTCTGGGGTTTCGTGAGCGATCTTCTCGATGTCCACGCCACCTTCGGTGGAAGCCATGAACACGATGCGACGGCTCGAACGGTCAACGACAGCGCCCAGGTACAGCTCTTTAGCGATATCAGTGCACGATTCAACCAGGATCTTGGTGACTGGCTGGCCATTGGCATCAGTCTGGTAAGTCACCAGACGCTTGCCCAGCCACTGCTGTGCGAAGGCCTTGGCGTCTTCTTTGCTGCGAACCAGCTTAACGCCGCCCGCTTTACCGCGACCACCGGCGTGGACCTGGGCTTTGACAACCCACTCGCTGCCGCCGATTTTGTCGCAAGCTTCTGCTGCTGCTTCCGGGGTGTCTACTGCGTAGCCCTTGGAAACTGGCAGGCCGTATTCAGCGAACAGCTGCTTACCCTGATACTCGTGAAGATTCATGCTTTTTACCGTCTTCGTTAGGTACTGCGCATTCGGCGCTGCGCTCATTATGAGTGCCGCGCCACCTGTGACTGCTGCTTGCGCAACTTGCAGGGCTCAAGGCCCGTAAAGCTGCGCAAGGCTGCGTCCAGCGGATATTCCGCGGTGAGTCTTGCGCGCAAGGCTCACGACGGGCAACTCCGCCGTGGTTTCTTATTATCTCGCTTAGCGCTTCTTGCGGTTGGCGATGTGGATGGCGCCGCCATTCACTGCCAACGCTGCTTCGTGCAACGCTTCGGACAGGGTCGGATGGGAGAAGACCATCATGCCCAGGTCCTCGGCACTGGTGCCGAATTCCATACCGATTGCGCCTTGCTGAACCAGTTCTGCAGCGCTTGGGCCGATCACGTGGACGCCCAATACGCGGTCAGTCTTGGCATCAGCGATGACTTTGACAAAACCACCGGTGTCGTTGGCTGCCATGGCACGGCCAGAAGCGGCAAACGGGAAGGTGCCGACGTTAACTTCAACGCCTTCAGCTTTCAACTGCTGTTCGTTCTTGCCGACCCATGCAATTTCCGGGTGGGTGTAGATAACCGACGGGATCAGGTCGTAGTTCATCTGGGTTTTGTGGCCCTTGATGCGCTCGACAACCATGATGCCTTCTTCGGAAGCCTTGTGCGCCAGCATCATGCCACGCACCACGTCACCAATGGCGTACACGCCAGGAACGGTGGTTGCGCAGTGATCGTCAACGTGGATGAAACCACGCTCGTCGATGTTCACGCCGCTGTCGGAAGCCAGCAGGTCGGTGGTCACCGGACGACGACCCACGGCTACGATCAGCTTGTCGAAAGTGATGGTCTGTTCGCCATCCTTGTCGGTGTAGGTCACGACAACTTCTTCGCCGTTGACCTTGGAGCCGGTCACGCGTGCGCCCAGCTTGATGTCCAGACCTTGCTTGGTCAGGGTTTTCAGCGCTTCTTTGGACACCGCAGTGTCGGCAGCCAGCAGGAACGTGTCCAGGGCTTCCAGCACGGTCACTTCAGAACCCAGGCGGGACCAGACCGAACCCAGCTCCAGGCCGATCACGCCAGCGCCGATCACGCCCAGGCGCTTTGGAACCGATTGGAATTCCAGGGCGCCGGTCGAATCAACGATCACGTTCTGGTCGACTGGAGCCGGTGGAATGTCGATTGGACGCGAACCTGGCGCCAGGATCACGTTTTCGGCTTCGATGACTTCAACCGAACCGTCTGGCTTGGTGATTTCAACTTTCTTGCCGGCCAGCAGTTTGCCGTGGCCTTGCAGGGAAGTAACGCCGTTGGCCTTGAACAGGGTCGCAACGCCGGAAGTCAGGCCTTTGACGATGTTGGCTTTACGGCCGACCATTGCTGGCACGTCCATGGTCACGCCAGCATGGTTGATGCCGTGGATCGCGAAGCCGTCTTGGGCTTCGTGGAATTTCCAGGAGCTGTCCAGCAGCGCCTTGGAAGGAATGCAACCAACGTTCAGGCAGGTACCGCCCAGTGCCAGTTTGCCTTCCTTGTCGGTGTATTTTTCGATGCAAGCAGTCGAGAGGCCCAGTTGTGCGGCCTTGATGGCGGCAACGTAGCCGCCAGGACCTGCACCAATCACTACAACGTCAAATTTCTGTGTCATGAAAATAGATCCTCTATTCAGCGACAAGCTTCAAGCGACAAGCTGCAAGCCAAGCTGCTTTTTCCTACAGCTTGTAGCTCGCAACTTGCAGCTGCGTCTTTAGATGTCCAGCAGCAGACGAGCCGGGTCTTCCAGCAGGTTCTTGATGGTCACCAGGAAAGTCACGGCTTCTTTACCATCGATCAGGCGGTGATCGTAAGACAGTGCCAGGTACATCATTGGGCGGATCACGACTTGGCCGTTGATGGCCATCGGACGCTGGATGATGTTGTGCATGCCCAGGATCGCGGCTTGTGGCGGGTTGACGATCGGGGTCGACATCATCGAACCGAAGGTACCACCGTTGGTGATGGTGAAGGTACCGCCGGTCATCTCGTCGATGGTCAGCTTGCCGTCACGGGCTTTCTTGCCGAAGGTCGCGATGCCGCCTTCGATTTCAGCCAGGCTCATCAGCTCGGCGTTACGCAGTACTGGAACCACCAGGCCACGGTCGCTGGACACGGCAACGCCGACGTCTGCGTAGCCATGGTAAACGATGTCGTTGCCGTCGATGGAAGCGTTGACAGCCGGGAAGCGTTTCAGCGCTTCGGTGGCCGCTTTCACGAAGAACGACATGAAGCCCAGGCGCACGCCGTTGTGGGACTTCTCGAACAGGTCCTTGTACTTCGAACGCAGGGCCATGACTTCAGTCATGTCGACTTCGTTGAAAGTGGTCAGCATCGCCATGTTCGACTGTGCTTCAACCAGGCGCTTGGCCACGGTGGCACGTACGCGGGTCATCGGCACACGCTTCTCGGTGCGGTCGCCAGCAGCGAACACAGGCGCAGCAGCAGCCGGGGCAGCAGCCTTGGCAGGTGCGGCAGCCGGTGCGTTTTTCTTGGCTTCAACAGCGGCAACCACGTCTTCCTTGGTCACACGGCCGTCTTTGCCGGTGCCTTTGATGGAAGCCAGGTTGATGCCGTTTTCTTCAGCCAACTGACGCGCAGCCGGTGCAGCGATTGGATCTTCGCCACCCGCAGCCGGAGCAGCGGCGGCGGCTGGAGCAGCAGCCGGTGCAGCAGCGGCGGCTGGAGCGGCGGCGGCAGCACTGCCCTCTTCGATCGAGCCCAGAACCTGGTTCGACAGCACGGTAGCGCCTTCTTCGGCAACGATTGCGCCCAGTACGCCGTCAGCTTCGGCCAACACTTCCAGCACGACTTTGTCGGTCTCGATGTCGACGATCAGGTCGTCACGCTTGACGGCCTCACCTGGTTTCTTGTGCCAGGTGGCAACGGTGCCATCGGCAACCGATTCCGGGAATGACGGGGCTTTGATTTCGATAGCCATTATCTGTGGGTCCTTAAAATTCGGTTTCAGTCAGCGCGAAGGCGTTAAACAGTGAAAGCATCTTGCAGCAGTTTTTCCTGCTGCTCGGCGTGCATCGACGCATAACCACACGCAGGTGCAGCAGAAGCATCACGACCGGCGTACTCCAGGCCCAGGGCCTTGTTGTGGTTACCGATGCTGCGACGCAGGTGATGCTGACTGCTGTACCACGCGCCCTGGTTCATCGGTTCTTCCTGACACCACACCACGTTGGTGAGGTTGGTGTAAGGCGCGATGGCCTCCATCAGGTCGTCTTCCGGGAACGGATAAAGCTGCTCGATACGCACGATGGCGATGTCTTCGCGGCCTTCTGCACGGCGTTTTTCCAGCAAGTCGTAGTAGACCTTGCCGCTGCACAGGATCAGGCGAGTGACCTTGGCGGCGTCCAGCGTGTCGATTTCTGGAATCACGGTCTGGAACGAGCCGTCAGCCAGATCTTCCAGGGTCGAGATGGCCAATTTATGACGCAGCAGCGACTTCGGCGTCAGCACTACCAATGGCTTGCGCAGCGGGCGGATCACCTGGCGACGCAGCAAGTGGTAAATCTGGGCCGGGGTAGTCGGCACGCACACCTGGATGTTGTGCTCGGCGCACAGCTGCAGGTAACGCTCCAGACGGGCCGAGGAGTGCTCCGGACCCTGACCTTCATAACCGTGTGGCAACAGCATGGTCAGACCGCACAGACGGCCCCACTTGTGCTCGCCGCTGGTGATGAACTGGTCGATAACCACCTGGGCACCGTTGGCGAAGTCGCCGAACTGGGCTTCCCAGATCACCAGCGCGTTCGGCGTGGTGGTCGAGTAGCCATATTCGAACGCCAGTACGGCTTCCTCGGACAGGAACGAATCGTACAGGTCGAAACGCGGCTGGCCTTCGTACAGGTGTTGCAGCGGTACGTAGGTGCTGGCGTCTTTCTGGTTGTGCAATACCGCGTGACGGTGCGAGAACGTACCACGGCCGATGTCCTGGCCGGTCATGCGGATCGGGTGACCTTCGAACGCCAGGGTCGCGTACGCCATGGTTTCGGCGTAACCCCAGTTGATCGGCAGGCCGCCGGCTTGCATCTTCTGACGGTCTTCGTAGATCTTCGAGACCTGGCGCTGTACGACGAAGCCTTCTGGAATTTCCAGCAGCTTGGCAGACAGTTCCTGCAGGGTCTTCAAGTCGAACGAGGTATCGTGACGTGCAGTCCAGGCGTGGCCCAGGTAAGGACGCCAGTCCACGAACAACTCTTTGTTCGGCTCCTTGACCAGGCTTTTCACTACATGCAGACCGTTGTCCAGCGCGTTGCGGTATTCGTCGACTTTCGCCTGAACACGCGCATCGTCAACCACGCCGGCCTTGGTCAGGCTTTCGGCGTACAGCTCACGGGTGGTGCGCTGCTTGGTGATCTGCTGGTACATCAACGGCTGGGTGCCGCTTGGTTCATCGGCTTCGTTGTGACCGCGACGGCGGTAGCAAACCAGGTCGATCACCACGTCACGCTTGAACTGCATGCGGTAGTCGATGGCCAGTTGGGTCACGAACAGCACGGCTTCCGGATCATCACCATTCACATGGAGGATCGGCGCCTGGATCATCTTGGCAACGTCGGTGGCGTACTCGGTGGAACGCGCGTCCAACGGGTTGCTGATGGTGAAGCCCACCTGGTTGTTGATGACGATGTGAACGGTACCGCCCGTCTTGAAGCCGCGAGTCTGCGACATCTGGAAGGTTTCCAGGACCACGCCCTGACCGGCGAATGCCGCGTCACCGTGGATGGAAATCGGCAGGACCTTCTCGCCGGTGGTGTCGTTACGACGATCCTGGCGAGCACGTACCGAACCCTCGACCACTGGAGAAACGATTTCCAGGTGGGATGGGTTGAACGCCATGGCCAGGTGAACTTCACCGCCGGTGGTCATCACGTTGGACGAGAAACCCTGGTGGTACTTGACGTCACCGGAGCCCAGCTCGACCTTCTTCTTGCCTTCGAACTCGTCGAACAGCTCGCGCGGGTTCTTGCCGAACGTGTTGACCAACACGTTCAGGCGACCCCGGTGAGCCATGCCGATCACGATTTCCTTGGTGCCGTAGGAA
Organism: Pseudomonas sp. GW821-FHT05D12; assembly: GCF_059419825.1. Classification (NCBI taxonomy): domain Bacteria; kingdom Pseudomonadati; phylum Pseudomonadota; class Gammaproteobacteria; order Pseudomonadales; family Pseudomonadaceae; genus Pseudomonas; species Pseudomonas sp. GW821-FHT05D12. The sequence goes on from NZ_JBWKSN010000007.1 coordinate 44,826, forward strand.
CCGGAACGCTGGATCAACTCGTCGAGCATCGGAATCAGGCTTTCGCCGCCTTCCAGGCCGAAACGCTTGGTGCCCGGGTATTTGGTACCCAGGTATTTCTCGAGACCTTCAGCTGCGGTCACGCGCTCCAGCAGGTGGCTGCGCACGTCGGCAGACAGCACCGGACGGCCACGCACGCCTTCCAGGCGATGCTGGAACCAGTGGCGTTGCTCGGAATCGGTGATGTGCGTGAACTCAGCGCCAATGGTGCGGCAATATGTCTGCTGCAACGCTTCGTGAATTTCGCGTAGGCTCGCTTCCTCTTTGCCGATGAACAGGTCGCCGGCACGGAAGGTCGTATCAAGATCGGCATTGGTCAAGCCGTAATGATTGATCGACAGGTCAGCAGGTGCAGGACGCTGCCAGAGCCCCAGCGGGTCAAGCTGGGCCGCCTGGTGGCCACGCATCCGGTAGGCCTGGATCAGTCGCAATACTTCAACTTGCTTCTTCTCGTGCTCACTGCTCACGCTGCCGGCGGAAACCGGTTGGGCGCGGCGCTGGTTCTTTGCCAGCAGCACAAACTGATCGCGAATTGTTGCGTGCGATACATCGGTGGCAGCGTTGCCGTCTGAAGACAACGTCTGAAATTTGGTGCGCCATTCTTCTGGCACAGCGTTAGGGTCGTGCAGGTAGAGCTCATAAAGCTCTTCCACATAGGCAGCGTTACCACCTGAAAGATAGCCGCTGTTCCACATGCGCTGCATCACGCTTTCTTGCATGCTTGGTCACCCTCGATTTGGGGACACCACCGGCGAAAACACCGAGTTTGCTTGCAAAAGGCCAAGTGCAGCGACCAAAACAAGCCACTTAGGATCACGCTGATAGTTCGGGTACCAACCCGAATGCCCCTGCTTGTCTCATTTCTTCAAAATAAGAGCCGCGGCTTTGTAAGTCGCTGCTCAAGTTAAAACTACGGCGCCGGTTGAAGCCTGCGCCGTAGCATTTACGGGCACAACGGTCCTGCTTTTACTACAACGTCGTTACACGCCGCTTTGCAGCAGCATGTTACGGATGTGACCAATGGCCTTAGTCGGGTTCAGGCCTTTGGGACATACGTTGACGCAGTTCATGATCCCGCGGCAGCGGAATACGCTGAACGGGTCATCCAGCGAAGCCAGACGCTCGGACGTCTTGGTGTCACGGCTGTCCGCCAGGAAGCGATACGCTTGCAGCAGGGCAGCTGGACCCAGGAACTTGTCCGGGTTCCACCAGAAGGATGGGCACGACGTCGAGCAGCAAGCGCACAGGATGCACTCGTACAGGCCGTCGAGCTTTTCACGCTCTTCCGGGGACTGCAGACGCTCGATGGCCGGAGCCGGAGTATCGTTCTGCAGGAACGGCTTAACTTTCTCGTATTGCTTGTAGAAGATGCTCATATCGACGACCAGGTCACGGATAACCGGCAAACCTGGCAGAGGACGAACGATCAGCTTGTTGCCTTTGACGACAGCGGACAGTGGCGTGATGCACGCCAGGCCGTTTTTGCCGTTGATGTTCATGCCGTCGGAACCGCACACACCTTCACGGCAAGAGCGACGATAGGAGAAACCTTCGTCCTGCTCTTTGATCAGTGCCAATACATCCAGCACCATCAGGTCTTTACCACCGGTATCGACCTGGAATTCCTGCATGAACGGCGCAGCGTCCTGATCAGGGTTGTAGCGGTAAACACTGACTTTCAACATGGCAGCCACCCTTAGTAAGTCCGAATCTTCGGTTCAAACGTCGGAACCGTCTTCGGCGAGAAGTTCACGGCACGCTTGGCAACGCGCTTGTCACCCGGGAAGTACAGGGTGTGGCACAGCCAGTTTTCGTCGTCGCGATCTTCAAAGTCTTCACGAGCGTGAGCACCACGGGATTCTTTACGAACCTCGGCGGCGATCGCAGTCGCTTCAGCCACTTCGAGCAGGTTTTGCAGCTCAAGAGCTTCGATACGAGCGGTGTTGAAGGCCTGGCTCTTATCGTTGATCTTGACGTTGGCGATGCGCTTGCGCAGGTCAGCCAGCTGGGCAATACCCTTCTGCATGTATTCGCCGGTACGGAATACACCGAAGTAGTTCTGCATGCAGCTTTGCAGCTCGCGACGCAGGGTCGCCACGTCTTCGCCATCGGTACGCTCGTTCAGAGCGTTCAGGCGCGCCAGGGCGGCCTCGATGTTGGCGTCGGTCGCGTCATCGTATTCGATGCCGTCGGTCAGCGCTTTTTCCAGGTGCAGGCCAGCAGCACGGCCGAATACCACCAGGTCGAGCAGCGAGTTGCCGCCCAGGCGGTTGGCACCGTGAACCGATACGCAAGCCACTTCGCCTACGGCGAACAGACCGTGGATGATTTCGTCCTGGCCTTCGGCGTTCTGGGTGATCGCCTGGCCATGAATGTTGGTCGGCACGCCGCCCATCATATAGTGGCAAGTCGGAACAACCGGCACCGGAGCAACCACCGGGTCAACGTGAGCAAAGGTCTTGGACAGCTCGCAGATACCTGGCAGGCGGCTGTGCAGCACTTCTTCGCCGAGGTGATCGAGCTTGAGCAGTACGTGGTCGCCGTTCGGGCCACAGCCGTTGCCGGCGATGATTTCCTTGACCATCGAACGGGCAACAACGTCACGACCCGCCAGGTCTTTCGCGTTCGGAGCATAACGCTCCATGAAACGCTCGCCGTGCTTGTTGATCAGGTAACCACCTTCACCACGGCAACCTTCGGTAACCAGTACGCCCGCGCCGGCGATACCGGTCGGGTGGAACTGCCACATCTCGATGTCTTGCACCGGCACGCCAGCACGCAGGGCCATGCCAACGCCGTCACCGGTGTTGATCAGGGCATTGGTGGTCGACGCGTAGATACGACCTGCACCGCCGGTCGCCAGAACAGTTGCCTTGGCGCGGATGTAGGTGGTTTCACCGGTTTCGATGCAGATGGCGATCACACCGACGAACTCGCCTTGCGCGTTCTTGACCAGGTCAACCGCGTAGTACTCGTTCAGGAACGTGGTGCCGGCCTTCAGGTTGCCCTGATAAAGGGTGTGCAGCAGCGCGTGACCGGTACGGTCGGACGCAGCGCAGGTACGGGCAGCCTGGCCGCCTTTACCGTAATCCTTCGACTGGCCGCCGAATGGACGCTGGTAGATACGACCTTGCTCGGTACGCGAGAACGGCAGACCCATGTGGTCCAGCTCGAATACGGCGGCCGGGCCTTCCTGACACATGTATTCGATAGCGTCCTGGTCACCGATGTAGTCGGAACCCTTGACGGTATCGTACATGTGCCAGCGCCAGTCATCGTTCGGGTCGGCGGAGGCGATGGCGCAGGTGATGCCACCCTGGGCCGAGACGGTGTGGGAACGCGTCGGGAACACCTTGGTGATCACGGCAGTCTTGTGACCGCCCTGGGCCAGCTGCAGCGCTGCGCGCATGCCAGCACCGCCGCCACCAATAATGATGGCGTCGAATGAAATAGTTGGAATGTTAGCCATGAATCAGATACCCCAAAGAATCTGCACACCCCAGACGAAGTAAGCGAACATCGCGACGCCGCATACTGCCTGGAAGAGGAAACGTACTGCAGTCGCGGACTTGCCCAGCGCCATCGGCGTCAGGTAGTCGGTCGCGATGGTCCACATGCCGACCCAGGCGTGTGCGCCCAGGGCTACAAGTGCCAGCAGACTGAAGATTCGCATCGCATTGTGGGAAAACAGGCCGTGCCATTGCTCATAGCCAATGCCCGGGTTTGCGACGAGGTATCCGATCAGGAAAATGAAATAAGCCGCGAGAACGACCGCAGACACACGCTGTGCCATCCAGTCATAGAGGCCCGAACGCGACAGATTCGTAACGCTGGTTACCATATCCAAACTCCTGCCAGAACGATCAGCACCACGGAAATGGCGATGATGATTTTCGAGCCCAGGCGGCCGCCTTCCAGCGTCTCACCGATGCCCATATCCATGATCAAGTGGCGCACACCGGCTACCAGGTGATACAGCAGAGCGGACAGGAGGCCCCATGCTACGAACTTGGCCAGCGGGCTGGTCAAGCATGCCTTCACCTCGGCGTATCCTTCCTCGGAACCCAGGGATTTGCTCAATGCATAAAGCATGATGCCCAAGCCCAGGAACAGGATGATGCCGGAAACACGGTGCAGGAACGACGTAACGCCGGTGATGGGGAGTTTGATGGTCCTTAGGTCTAGGTTTACAGGTCGTTGGCTATTCACGGCTTTTTTTCACACTGAAGAGCCCCTAACAATCAGGGCAAAGTTGTTGGGGAGTGCACTGGTCAGGTAAGCACCACCCAGGGAGTGCGACCCCCAATGAAAGCAAGCCCAAAAGCCCTTGGCGGTCGGTGGCCGAGTATAGACAGTTAGGTTACTAATGACAACGCGCGCTCCTCACCCTAATAGCTGATTGCGCTGGCGGGATAAAAGGCGTAAATGGCAGTCAATTTCGAGGAAAAAGTACGGTTAAAGCCTTCTGGAGCAAGACTTTAGGCAAATTGACATCTGAATTTATCTCACTATAGTGGTGCGGGCCCTGCGTGGGGGGTCTGTCTGATGATTTGAAGCATAAATAGGAGGCCACATGGCTGACAAAAAAGCGCAGTTGATCATCGAGGGCGCAGCCCCCGTCGAGCTGCCCATTTTAACCGGCACCGTTGGTCCCGATGTTATCGACGTACGGGGCCTGACGGCCACGGGCCGTTTCACATTCGACCCAGGCTTCATGTCGACCGCCTCTTGCGAGTCGAAGATCACCTATATCGATGGCGATAATGGCATTCTGCTGCACCGGGGCTACCCGATCGAGCAGCTGGCTGAGAAATCGGACTACCTGGAAACCTGCTACCTGCTGCTAAATGGCGAATTGCCAACAGCCGAGCAGAAAGCGCAGTTCGTCAGCACCGTGAAGAACCACACCATGGTTCACGAGCAGTTGAAGACCTTCTTCAACGGCTTCCGTCGCGACGCCCACCCGATGGCCGTCATGTGCGGTGTGGTCGGCGCCCTGTCGGCCTTCTATCACGACTCCCTGGACATCAATAACCCGCAGCATCGCGAAATCTCCGCGATCCGCCTGGTTGCCAAGATGCCGACCCTGGCCGCGATGGTCTACAAGTACTCCATGGGCCAACCCATGATGTACCCGCGCAACGACCTGACGTACGCGGAAAACTTCCTGCACATGATGTTCAACACTCCGTGCGAGATCAAACCGATCAGCCCGGTGCTGGCCAAGGCAATGGACCGGATCTTCATCCTCCACGCCGACCACGAGCAGAACGCCTCCACCTCTACCGTACGCCTCGCCGGTTCTTCGGGTGCCAACCCGTTCGCCTGTATCGCCGCCGGTATCGCCGCACTGTGGGGCCCTGCCCACGGCGGTGCGAACGAAGCCGTACTGACCATGCTCGATGAAATCGGCGATGTCTCGAACATCGACACCTTCATCGCCAAGGCCAAGGACAAGAACGATCCGTTCAAGCTGATGGGCTTCGGTCACCGCGTCTACAAGAACCGTGACCCGCGCGCCACCGTGATGAAGCAGACCTGCGACGAAGTCCTGAAGGAACTGGGGATCAAGAACGATCCGCAACTCGAACTGGCCATACGCCTGGAAGAGATCGCCCTGACCGACCCGTACTTCATCGAACGCTCGCTGTACCCGAACGTCGACTTCTACTCGGGGATCATCCTCAAGGCGATCGGCATTCCAACCAGCATGTTCACCGTGATCTTCGCCCTGGCGCGGACCGTGGGCTGGATCTCCCACTGGAAAGAAATGCTCTCCAGCCCGTACAAGATTGGCCGCCCGCGCCAGCTGTACACCGGCTACGAGTCGCGTGACATCACCAAGCTGGAAGATCGCAAGTAAGCAGCTGACTGCCTCCTTGCACTGAATAAGGCCTCCTCTGGAGGCCTTATTTGTTTCTGCCCCCCAACATCCCCTCCACCACTGTAGTGATGCCCGCAAGGACAACGCCAGGCTCCAGGCTACCATCGCCGCAAGCCGGCTCCTGCAATGGGTCGTGGCTGATCGTTCCCACGTTCTGCGGGGTGAATGCCTCACGTGACAGTCAGCCTCACCGTGCACAGGGGTGAAAACGGCCTCGCCAGGCAGTTTTATTGCTACAGGATTTGAGAAACAGTTTTGTCGTATCCGTTACCAATAAAAGCAAAAAAAAGCCCCGATCTCACGACCGGGGCATTTTTTTGTAACAGCTACAGCGATTAGTGGTTAACCGCCCCACTCGCTCCCAGGCCAGTCTGCGAACGCACAAACTGCGGGAAGTACAGCGCACGCTCTTTCTCTGCCGCCGCCGACTTGTCGGTGATGGAGAAGAACCAGATGCCCACGAACGCGATGATCATCGAGAACAGCGCCGGGTACTCGTACGGGAAGATGGCTTTTTCGTGGTGCAGGATCGAGACCCAGATGGTCGGGCCCAGGATCATCAGGCCAACCGCACTGACCAGGCCCAGCCAGCCGCCAATCATGGCGCCACGGGTGGTGAGGTTCTTCCAGTACATGGAAAGCAGCAGTACCGGGAAGTTACAGCTGGCGGCAATCGAGAACGCCAGGCCGACCATGAACGCGATGTTCTGGCTTTCGAACAGGATACCCAAGCCGATCGCCAATACAGCCAGGGCGATGGTGGTGATCTTCGACACGCGAATCTCATCCTTCTCGTTGGCCTTGCCTTTCTTGATCACGCTGGCATACAGGTCATGGGACACCGCCGAGGCACCCGCCAGGGTCAAACCGGCAACCACTGCCAGGATGGTGGCAAACGCCACGGCCGAGATGAAGCCCAGGAAGATACTGCCACCCACCGCGTTGGCCAGGTGCACTGCCGCCATATTGTTACCGCCGAGCAAGGCGCCTGCAGCATCCTTGAACGCCGGGTTGGTGCTGACCAGCAGGATCGCGCCGAAGCCGATGATAAAGGTCAGGATATAGAAGTAACCGATGAAGCCTGTGGCATACAGCACGCTCTTACGCGCTTCCTTGGCGTCGCTTACGGTGAAGAAACGCATCAGGATGTGCGGCAGGCCAGCGGTACCGAACATCAGCGCAAGCCCCAGGGAGAATGCCGAGATCGGGTCTTTCACCAAGCCGCCAGGGCTCATGATCGCCTCACCTTTAGGGTGAACCTTGATCGCTTCGGCGAACAGCGTGTTGAAGTCGAAGTTGACGTGCTTCATCACCATCAGCGCCATGAACGAGGCACCGGACAGCAACAGTACGGCCTTGATGATCTGCACCCAAGTGGTCGCCAGCATGCCGCCGAACAGCACATACAGGCACATCAGGATACCTACCAGGATCACGGCGACATGGTAGTCCAGGCCGAACAGCAACTGGATCAGCTTGCCGGCACCGACCATCTGCGCGATCAGGTAGAACGCCACCACCACCAGCGAGCCACATGCCGACAGGCTGCGGATCTGGGTCTGGCCCAGGCGGTAGGACGCCACGTCGGCAAAGGTGTACTTGCCCAGGTTACGCAGGCGCTCGGCGATCAGGAACAGAATGATCGGCCAGCCCACCAGGAAGCCGATCGAGTAGATCAGGCCGTCGTAGCCGGAGGTGAACACCAGCGCGGAAATACCCAGGAAAGACGCCGCCGACATATAGTCGCCGGCAATCGCCAGGCCATTCTGGAAGCCGGTGATCTTGCCGCCGGCCGCATAGTAGTCGGCCGCCGACTTGTTGCGCTTGGAAGCCCAGTGGGTGATGCACAGGGTGGCACCGACAAACGCGACAAACATCACGATGGCCGAGACGTTCAACGGTTGCTTGTGCACTTCACCGGTCAATGCGTCCGCCGCCCAAAGAGCAGGCGCAAACAGCGACGCGCCGAATATTGCCAGTAGACGCCGGATCATTGCGCAGCCTCCTTGAGAATCGCATTGTTCAGGTCGTCAAACTCGCCATTGGCCCGGCGCACGTAGATGCCGGTCAGGATAAAGGCAGACACAATCAGCCCGACGCCCAGGGGAATGCCCCAGGTAATCGACGAACCGGGGCTGAGCTTGGCCCCCAGCACTTGTGGCCCATAGGCGATCAACAGGATGAAAGCGGAGTAAAGCCCTAGCATGATCGCCGAGAGAATCCAGGCGAACCTTTCCCTTTTTCTGACCAGCTCCTTGAAACGCGGGCTGTTTTGAATCGAGAGGTAAATGCTGTCGTTCATTGTTTTTATCCTCGCAGCACAGCTTTTTTATTATTGGAACGTATCCACTGTATGCGGCTGCGGGACAGGTTCCAGACGACCTTAGTAGTAGAGCGAGATAGCAACTTCGCAAGTTTTTCAGTCAACAAATAAACAACCGCCTGAATGCAGGCAAAAAAATGTGGGAGCGGGCTTGCTCGCGAATACGGTACATCAGTCAATAAATGTGCTGACTGACACACCGTATTCGCGAGCAAGCCCGCTCCCACATTAGGCCTGCTGCGTCACTTCTACAGGGTTAACCCTTATTTACCCACCCACTCGGCCACCCGCTCAGGGTGCTTGGCGACCCAATCCTTGGCCGCTGCGTCGGGCTTGGCGCCCTCTTGAATCGCCAGCATGACTTCGCCGATTTCGTCCTTGGAGGCCCACTGGAATTTCTTCAGGAAGGCTGCGACTTCCGGCGCTTTCTTCTCCAGGCCCTTGCTGCCGATGCTGTTGACGGTTTCAGCAGCACCATAAATCCCTTTTGGATCGTCCAGGAAACGCAGTTTCCACTTGGCGAACATCCAGTGTGGCACCCAACCGGTGACCGCAATGGATTCCTGCTTGTCTTCGGCACGGGTCAGCTCGGCGATCATCGCGGCGCCCGAACTGGCTTGCAGCTTGTAGTCCAGGCCGTAGGCCTTGATCGCTTCGTCGGTCTTAAGCATCACGCCTGAGCCGGCGTCGATGCCGACGATCTTGTTCTTGAAGGTGGTGTCGGTCTTGAGGTCTTCGATGGACTTGGCCTTGACGTACTCCGGTACGATCAAGCCGATCTTCGCATCCTTGAAGTTGGGGCCGTAGTCGACCACCTTGTCCTTGTTCTTGGCCCAATACTCGCCGTGGGTCACGGGCAACCATGCGGAAAGCATGGCGTCGAGCTTGCCGGTGGCCACGCCCTGCCACATGATCCCGGTGGCGACGGCCTGCAGTTTCACGTCATAACCGAGCTTTTCCTTGATCACCTCTGCCGCCACATGGGTGGTGGCAACGCTGTCCGACCAACCGTCCACGTAGCCGATGCTCAGGGTTTTGCTGTCGGCACTGGCCAATGTGGAGCTCATCGCAACTACCAGCGTGGCAGCCGCGCCCAAGAGTCGTCGCATCTTCATAGTACTTCCCCGAAAGTGCTGCGCCCGGCGGATGCCGAGCGACGTCAACCTGTTGTTATGTGGTGCACCGCGCCCCCTTCACGCGCATCAATCACGGTAGTGCGCCGCCAGCGGAGAACTGACACTTCGATCATCAACCTGCCGGGACCTCGGACCTGCTCTGTCAGCGACCTCATGCAAGCAAGAAACGACATCACATCGCCAGTAGGAAGTTTTGTAGGACTCGAACCCGGAATCCCGCCCGAACTTTGCATGTCAAAATTATGCAGCCCCACTGGGACGGGGCAAATCCGGGTAAGATGCGCGCCTTTGCTCCTCCAGATAAGCCGACCATGCCCGCGACCGCCCGCTTCCCTGCCCTGCCCTATTGCTTCGCCTTGATCCTCGGCCTGCTGGCCCTCGCTGGCTATTGGTACGGCCTCGGCCGCCCGGTCGTGCTGCCGGATGTCGCCAGCGCCAGCCACAAGCTGCAATGTGCATCCTACACGCCGTTCGACAAAGACCAATCGCCCTTCGACCAGCCGTTCAAGCTGCGTCCCGAGCGCATGGACGCCGACCTCGCCCTGCTGGCCACCCGCTTCGAATGCATCCGCACCTACTCCATGACCGGCCTGGAAGCCTTGCCGGAAATGGCGCGCAAGCATGGATTGAAGCTGATGGCCGGCGCCTGGGTCAGCAGTGACCCGGTTGCCACCGAAAAAGAAATCCACGCGTTGATCGCTGCCGCCAACGCCAACCCCGATGTAGTGACGTCGGTGATCGTCGGCAATGAAGCCCTGCTGCGCAAGGAGGTCACCGCCAAACAGCTGGTGACGCTGATCCATACCGTCAAAAGCCAGATCAAGCAGCCGGTCACCTACGCCGATGTCTGGGAGTTCTGGCTGCAACACCCGGAAATCGCCCCGGCGGTGGATTTCCTGACCATTCACTTGCTGCCCTACTGGGAAGATGATCCGTCTGGCATCGACCAGGCGCTCAAGCACGTGGGCGATGTACGCCAGACATTCGGCAACAAGTTTGCCCCCAAGGACGTGTTGATCGGCGAGACCGGCTGGCCGAGCGAAGGCCGCCAGCGCGAAACGGCGGTGCCGAGCCGGGTCAATGAGGCCAAGTTCATGCGGGGTTTCGTCGCCATGGCTGAAGCCAATGGCTGGCATTACAACCTGATCGAAGCCTTTGACCAGCCGTGGAAGCGCGCGAGTGAAGGCGCCGTCGGCGGTTACTGGGGCCTGTTCGATGCCGATCGCCAGGACAAGGGCATCCTCGCCGGCCCGGTGACCAACGTGCCGTATTGGCCGCTGTGGCTGGGTGTGGGCGGGATTATCCTGCTGGGCACGCTGGCGCTCGGCGGTCGCGTGCGCAGCACCCGGGCCGCGTTTGCCCTGCCGCTGCTGGGCGCAGTGGCGGCCTGCTCCATCGGCACCTGGGCTGAACTGACTCGCGTGACCGCGCGTTTCAATGATGAGTGGGTATGGGCCGGGTTACTGGTCGCGCTGAACCTGCTGGTGCTGGCCCACGCTGCGCTGGCCTTGAGCGCTCGCGAAGGTTGGCGCGAGCGGGCGTTCAACTGGCTGGAGCAGCGCGCGGGCTGGCTGGTGGCAATCGCCGGCTTTGCTGGCGCCGTGATGATGCTGGCGCTGGTGTTCGACCCACGTTATCGCAGCTTCCCGAGTGCAGCGCTGGTATTGCCGGCCTTGGTGTACCTGGTACGCCCGGTGACCGGGCCACGCCGGGAGATTGCCCTGCTGACCTTCATCATCGGCGCCGGCATTGCGCCGCAGTTGTACCGTGAAGGGTTGTTGAACCAGCAAGCGTGGGGTTGGGCGGTGGTTAGCCTGCTCATGGTTGTAGCGTTGTGGCGCTGCCTGCGAGTGCGTAAGGCGTAACACCGCTTTCGCCGGCCAGCCAGCGCCTACACTTGATCGTAGGCGCTGGCTTACCGGCGCTAGCGCCTATTCAGACAGCCCTGGGCTTGCGCACCAACCGCAACCCCGCGATCACCACCGCAAACACCGCAAAGGTGGTGTTGTACAACGCCAGCGCTGGCAGGCCGAACACCAGCCCCAACACCGCCAAACCCCACCCCGCACGGCCCGGCACGAAAAACGCGAGCACCGACGTCACCAGTGCCGCCCAGCCCAACACCTTGAAGTGAATCATCAAGCCCAGGTTCGAACGCACCTGGCATTCCCAGCGGCTGGCCTCATCCGCGCAGATGCCGACCCACTGGCCATCCTCCATGAAGCCATAACGCGCGGCATAGCTGGCAGCCAGCCACAACGGCAAGGCGATAAGCAGCAAAATCAACGGCAAGCGGCGAGACATGGAGCACTCCGATAGGCAAAAACGGCGCTCAGCTTAATGCGCCGGCGGCCGTTAGCAAGGTGTGTACGCAGATAACTGTTCAACAAAGCGTGCCAAAGTGTATCGTCTGGCTACTATTACCCCGATTCCGACGTTTTTTTCCGACTTTTCGTGCCGAGGGCTGGCACTTCGGTGGCAACGCGGTGGTCATAGCCTGCGAACTTCATTCAGCACGTTTCCTCTTAGGGATAAAGTCATGCTCCGTTCCTTGCGCTGTGCTGCCTTGCTGGGCAGCCTTTTTTTGAGTGCGTCAGCACTGGCCGTCGATATCGACCAAGCCAGCTATGGCTACCCTTTGACCAACCCGTTCGAAGCGACCATCGCAACCACACCGCCTGACCTGCGGCCCAAATTGCCGAGCGACGACGAGATCAATCAGTCCGACTACACCCTGAACATGCGCCCCGAGCGCGAATTCAGCCTGCCGGACAACTTCTGGGCGGTGAAGAAGCTGACTTACCGCATCGCCAAGCAGGACCGTGCCGCCCCGCTGATCTTCCTGATCGCCGGTACCGGTGCGCGGTTTGACAGCAGCATCAACGAATACCTGAAAAAACTCTATTACCAGGCCGGCTACCACGTGGTGCAACTGTCGTCGCCGACCAGCTTCGACTTCATCGCCTCGGCTTCGCGCTTTGCCACCCCTGGGATCAGCCAGGAAGACGCCGAAGACATGTACCGCGTGATGCAGGCCGTGCGCGCACAGAATGCCTCGCTGCCGGTGACCGACTTCTACCTCACCGGCTACAGCCTCGGCGCCCTGGATGCGGCCTTTGTCAGCAAGCTCGACGAGACCCGCCGCAGCTTCAACTTCAAGAAAGTGCTGCTGCTCAACCCGCCAGTCAACCTTTACACCTCGATCACCAACCTCGACAAACTGGTCCAGACCGAGGTCAAGGGCATCAACAACACCACCACGTTCTATGAGCTGGTGTTGAACAAGCTCACCCGCTACTTCCAGCAAAAGGGCTACATCGACCTCAATGACGCCCTGCTCTATGACTTCCAGAACTCCAAGCAGCACCTGACCAACGAACAGATGGCCATGCTGATCGGCACCTCCTTCCGCTTCTCGGCCGCCGACATTGCCTTCACTTCGGACCTGATCAACCGCCGTGGCCTGATCATCCCGCCGAAATACCCGATCACCGAAGGCACCAGCCTCACGCCGTTCCTCAAGCGTGCGCTGCAATGCGATTTCGACTGCTACCTGACCGAGCAGGTCATCCCGATGTGGCGCGCCCGTTCCGATGGCGGCAGCCTGCTGCAACTGGTTGACCAGGTCAGCCTGTATGCACTCAAGGATTACCTGCACAACAGCCCGAAAATCGCCGTCATGCACAACGCCGACGATGTGATCCTGGGCCCCGGCGACCTCGGTTTCCTGCGTACAACCTTCGGCGATCGCTTGACCGTCTACCCGCTGGGCGGCCACTGCGGCAACCTCAATTACCGCGTCAACGCCGACGCCATGCTGGAGTTCTTCCGTGGCTAAATATCTTCTGCTGCTTGCCGCCTTGATGTGCGCAGGCGTGGCCAACGCCGACAACAGCAAGGCCCATGCGCCTACCGTGGTGGGCTCCGATGGCTTCAAGGAACCGCTGACCAAGCTCAAGTTCAACCCGGGCCTGGACCAACGCGAGTTCGAGCGTTCGTCGCTGACCGCGCTCAACGTCTACGACCCGCTGGAGTCGTGGAACCGCCGCGTGTACCACTTCAACTACCGCTTCGACCAATGGGTGTTCCTACCGGTGGTCGACGGTTACCGCTACGTCACCCCGAGCTTCCTGCGCACCGGCGTGAGCAATTTCTTCAACAACCTGGGCGACGTGCCCAACCTGTTGAACAGCCTGCTGCAGCTCAAGGGCCACCGCTCCCTGGAAACCACCGGGCGCCTGCTGCTCAACACCACCATCGGCATCGCCGGCCTGTGGGACCCGGCCACCGCCATGGGCCTGCCGCGCCAGAGCGAAGACTTCGGCCAGACCCTGGGCTTCTATGGCGTGCCAGGCGGCGCGTACCTGGTGCTGCCGATCTTCGGCCCGTCGAACCTGCGTGACACCACGGGCTTGCTGGTCGATTACGGCGCGGAGACCGAGATCAACTTCCTCAACGTGTCCAAAGTCAGCGAAAACCATCCGGAAATCTGGGCCCTGCGCGCGGTCGACAAGCGCTACCAGACCAGCTTCCGCTATGGGCAGATGAACTCACCGTTCGAGTATGAAAAGGTGCGGTATATCTATACCGAGTCGCGCAAGTTGCAGATTGCGGAGTAGTAACCGCCGACGAAAAAGGCCATTCGATTGAATGGCCTTTTTTATTGCACTGATTTTGCTGACTCAGCTGACACTGTGACCAGGAGGCACACCTGCCGCCTGGAACAGTAGGATTAAGCTTGAACAGCCGTGAATCAGCTTTTCGTCGCTCGCCATACCTTGCCAAGCACCGACACCACGGCCAACACCACCGCCCCCGCAATGATCCCCGCCACCGCATTCAGCAAGGTCGGCATTAACCACGCCAAGCCTGCGGTACTTTGGCTGACCGTCTCGATCCAGTGATGCACCACCGGCACGCCATGGGTCAGGATGCCGCCGCCGACCATGAACATCGCCGCCGTACCAATCACCGACAGGCTTTTCATCATGTACGGCGCCGCGCGCAAGATTGCGCCGCCGATGCTGCGCGCCATCTGGCCGGGCTTCTGGGTGAGCCACAGGCCCAGGTCATCGAGCTTGACGATGCCGGCCACCAGGCCATACACGCCAATGGTCATGACGATGGCAATGCCCGACAGCACGACCACCTGCTGCATCAACGGTGCAGCGGCCACGGTGCCGAGGGTGATCGCGATGATTTCCGCCGAGAGGATGAAGTCGGTGCGGATCGCGCCTTTGATCTTGTCTTTTTCGTACGCCACCAGGTTGGTTGCCGGGTCGGCCACGGCCTCGACCAGATGCGCCTGCTCTTCGGTGCGTTTGTGCAGGAAGGTGTGCGCGAGCTTTTCAAACCCCTCGAAACACAGGTAAGCCCCGCCCAGCATCAACAGCGGCGTGACCGCCCAAGGCGCAAACGCACTGATCAACAGCGCCGCCGGCACCAAAATCAGCTTGTTGAGAAACGAGCCCTTGGCCACCGCCCACACCACCGGGATCTCCCGTTCGGCGCGTACTCCCGAGACCTGCTGGGCGTTGAGTGCCAGGTCATCGCCGAGGACCCCGGCGGTTTTCTTGGCGGCCATCTTGGTCATCAACGCCACATCGTCGAGCACCGCGGCGATGTCGTCGATCAGTACCAGCAAACTGCTTCCTGCCATTGGGGGACTTCCTGCCGTGAGAATGCCGCGAATATAACGCGGATCACTGCCGATCTGCTGTTGATCTTGCTCGCCGGATGGGAGCTGGCTTGCCGGCGATGGCGGTCACCCCGCCTGCGTGATGAGCGGGGCATCAGGGCTGCCAACCACCGCCCAGGCTCTGGATCAACGCCACACTGCCCTGGCTGAGCTGCCCTTGGGTGTCACGCAGGTTCTGTTCGGCTTGCAGCAACACCAGTTGCTGGGTCAACACCGTCTCGCGACTGACCGTGCCCGCACGCAATTGCGCCTCCTGGCTGCCGAACAGCTGCTGGTTGCGCTGGTAGACCTGCTGGAAGGCATCGGCCTGGGTTTGCAGGTGATTGATCGCCGACAGGTTGTCCTCGACGTTCTGCAAGGCGCTGAGCACCGTGCCACGGTAGTTTGCGGCGATCTGGTCGTAGCTGGCCTCGGCCTGTTTGACCGCGGCCTCACGGGCGCCGCCGTCGAAGATCGTCTCTGCCAGCGCCGGCCCCAGGGTCCAGATGCGGTTGGGCAAGGAGAACAACCCGCCCAAGGCACTGCCGCGATAACCCAGCTGGGCGGTCAAATCCAGTGTCGGGAAAAACGCTGCCTCAGCCACGCCGATTTTCGCATTGGCCGCCGCCGCCGAGCGCTCGGCCGCCACCACATCCGGGCGCCGTTGCAGCAAGGTCGACGGCAGGGTCAGCGGTGGGCGCGGCACGACAAAGCTGAAGTCATTGCGTGGCGCCACGCTGAATTCACTCGGCGCCATGCCCACCAGCACCGCCAATGCGTGTTCATATTGCTCGCGGTCGCGCTGGGAAGTCTGCAGGTCGGCAATCGAGGTGGTCAGTTGGTCCTGAGCCACCAGCAACTGATCGTTGGTCGCCACGCCTTGGGTGAACTGGGCCTGGATCATGGCCAGCAACTGCTGGTTGATCGCCTGTTGCTGCTGGAGCAGGCGCACGTCGATATCCATCTGGCGCAGCGCCAGGTAGTTACTGGCCACGCTGGAGCTGATGGACAAGCGCACCCCGGCCAGCAACGCATCGGATTGCTGCGCGGCGGCCTGGCTTGACTCGATGCCGCGACGCACCTCGCCCCACAGGTCCGGCTCCCAGCTGGCGGTCAACGTCGCGCTGACGCTGTTTTTCACGCCCGTCGACGTGGTGCTGCTGGACGTGGTGCCGTCACCGCCCTCGCCGCGCGAACCGGACAACCCCACGCCCACCGTCGGCCAGAGCCCGGCGCGGCTCGACGCCACTTGCGCCTGGGCCAGCCGATACGCGGCTTCAGCGGCAATGATCGACTGGTTGGCCTGGGCCGAGCGCGCCACCAGGTCATTCAACACCGGGTCCTGGTACGCCAGCCACCATTGGCTGTCCAACGCGCCCTGGGGATTGGACGCCGCGCGTTGCCACTGCGCGCCCTCCTTGAAGGTCTGCGGCAGCGGCATCGCAGGCTTTTGATAGTCGGGCCCGACCATGCAACCACCGAGTACCAGGCTTAACAACAGCACGCTATTTGTGAGTTTCATGCGCTTGCTTCCTTACGCCGTCCCAGGCGCTGGGACGCCCGGTCGAGCCACAGGTAAATCACCGGGGTGGTGTACAGCGTCAGCACCTGGCTGAGCAGCAACCCGCCAATAATCGAAATCCCCAGCGGCCGGCGCAGTTCCGAGCCATAGCCGGTGCCCAGCACCAGCGGCAGCGCGCCGAGGATCGCCGCCAGGGTGGTCATCATGATCGGCCGGAAGCGGATCAGGCACGCGCGGCGAATGGCCGCCTTGGCCGTGAGCCCGAATTCGCGCCGTTCGGTGATCGCGAAGTCGATCATCATGATCGCGTTCTTCTTGACGATGCCGATCAACAAAATCACGCCCACCAGCGCGATGATCGACAGTTCGGTGCCGGTCAGCAGCAACGCGATCAAGGCACCGACACCCGCCGAAGGCAAGGTGGAAAGAATCGTCAGCGGGTGCATCAGGTTTTCATACAGAATGCCCAGCACGATGTACACCGAGAGCAATGCCGCGACGATCAGCAACGGCTCGCTGGCCACCGACGACTGGAACACCTGGGCGGTGCCGGCGAACTGCCCGACCACACTGGCGGGCATGCGCAGCTGCTTCACCGCGTCGTCGACCAAGGCGGTGGCCTGGCCGATGGACGTGCCGGGCGCCAGGTTGAACGAGACCGTCACCGCCGGAAAACTGCCCTGGTGACTGATGGAGATCGCCGTGCGCGCCACCGAATCATCGGCAATCGCCGACAGTGGCACCAAGGTCGACTGCGCCGCCAGGTTGGGCGCGACGACGCTGCCTTTGCTGGCCAGCGCCGCGCTGCCCACCGGCACATAAATGCCCTTGAGCGCCGACGGGTCGGTCCAGTATTCGGGGGCGATTTCCATCACCACGTGGTACTGGTTGGCGGCACGGTAGAGGGTCGAGACCTGGCGCTGGCCAAAGGCGTCGTACAGCGTCTGGTCGACGGCCGACATGCTCACCCCGAGCCGCGCCGCCGTGTCGCGGTTGATGCCGACATTGGCCAGCAGGCTGTTGTCCTGCTGGTCGGTGTTCAGGTCGGTCAACTGCGGCAGCTTGCGCAACACAGCCACCACCTTCGGCACCCACTCGTCCAGGGATGACTGGTCATCGGCGGTGAGCGTGTACTGATATTGCGCGCCGCTTTGCCGGCCACCCACGGTGATGTCCTGGGCCGACTGCAAAAACAGCTTGGTGCCGGGCAAGTCACCGAGGGCGTGGCGGATTTGCCCGATCACCTGGGCGGCGTCGTCCTTGCGCTCGCCCAGTGGCTTGAGCAGCACGAACATCTGCGCACTGTTGACCGCCCCACCGCCACCGCCGCCGCCACCGACAAACCCGGCGGCGGTTTCCACATTGGGGTTGGTCATGACCTTGCGGTTGATCTCGGTGAAGTCCTTCTGCATCGCCCCGTAGGAAATGCTCTGGTTGGCCAGGATGCTGCCCTGCAGGCGGCCGGTGTCTTCCTGGGGAAAAAAGCCCTTGGGCACCAGCACATACAGCACCCCGGCCAGCACGATCACCAGCACCGTGACCAGGCCCATCAGGATCGAATGCTCGATGACCCACCCCAGGGTCCGGTCGTAGAAACGGTGAAAACGCGAATCCGGGTGTTCATCGCCTTCGTGCACCTCCTTGGGCGCGCGCAGCAACACGCTGGCGAGCATCGGCGTGACCGTCAGCGAGATCAGCATCGAGATGACGATCGCCACCGACAGCGATACCGAAAACTCACGGAACAGCCGCCCGACAATCCCGCCCATCAACAGCAGCGGAATGAACACCGCGACCAGCGACACGCTGATGGTCAGCACGGTGAAGCCGACCTCCTTGGCGCCATTCAGCGCAGCCTGGACCCGGCTCTCGCCTTTCTCCAGGTGGCGCATGATGTTTTCCACCACCACGATGGCATCGTCCACCACAAACCCGGTGGAAATGGTCAGCGCCATCAACGACAGGTTATTCAGGCTGTAGCCGAGGAAGTACATCGCGCCGAAGGTGCCGAGCAACGACAGCGGCACCACGATCGCCGGCACCAGCGTGCTGCGCCAGTCGCGGAAAAACCCGAACGTCACCAGCGTCACCAGCAGGATCGACGCCAGCAGGGTCACTTCCACATCATGCAGCGAGGCGCGGATGGTGGTGGTGCGGTCCATCAACAGGTTGAGCTTGATCGACGCCGGGATCGAGCTTTGCAGAAACGGTAGCGAGGCTTTTACCGCGTCCACCGTGTCGATCACATTCGCGCCGGGTTGCTTGAACACCACCAGCAACACCGCCGGCTTGCCGTTGGACAGGCCGAAGTTGCGCAGGTCCTGCACATCTTCGCGCACGTAGCCGAGGTCCGCGATGCGGATCAGGTCGCCGTTGTGTTCCTTGACCACCAACGGGCCATAGTCGTCCGTGTTGAGCAGCATGTCATTGGCGCCAATCCCGTAGGAGCGGTCACCGATTGCCACGTTGCCCTTGGGCAGGTTGGCATTCGAGGCACTGATGACCTGGCGCACTTGCTCCAGGCTGACGCCGTACCGGTTGAGGCGATCCGGGTTGAGCTCCACGCGCACCGCCGGCAGCGCACCGCCGCCAACCGTCACGTCGCCGACGCCGGTGGTCTGCAACAGTTTCTGCTCCAGCAGGGTCGAGGCCACGTCGTACATCTGCCCCGGCGTGGCGCTGTCGGAGGTCAGGCTGATGATCATGATCGGCGAGTCGGCCGGGTTGACCTTGCGATAGGTCGGGTTGCCGGAAAGGTCGCTCGGCAGGTTGGTGCGCGCCGCGTTGATCGCTGCCTGCACGTCGCGCGCGGCGCCGTCGATGTCACGATTGAGGTCAAACTGCAAGGTGATGCGGGTGGAGCCGAGGCTGCTGGCGGAGGTCATTTGCGTGACCCCGGCGATCTGCCCGAACTCGCGCTCCAGCGGCGTGGCCACCGAGCTGGCGACGGTATTGGGGTCGGCGCCGGGCAACGAGGCACTGACGCTGATGGTGGGGAAATCCACCTCCGGCAACGGCGCCACCGGCAACAGCATAAAGGCCAGCGCGCCGAACAGCGCCAGCCCCGCCGCCATCAGGGTGGTGGCGATGGGGCGATGGACAAACGGCGCGCTGAGGTTCATTGCGCCGGGTCCGCTTCAACCGGGCGCCGGCTGAAGCGCTGTTCCAGCCCGTGCATGGCGAGGAAGATCACCGGGGTGGAAAACAGCGTCAGCAACTGGCTGAGCATCAGCCCGCCAATGATCGCGATGCCCAGTGGATGGCGCAGTTCCGAGCCGATGCCGGTGCCCAGTGCCAGCGGCACCGCGCCGAACAGCGAGGCCATGCTGGTCATCAGGATCGGCCGAAACCGCAACTCCGCCGCCTGCCGGATCGCCGCCACCGGGGTCAGCCCGCCCTCGCGCAGCAGTGCCAGGGCGAAGTCGACCATCATGATGCCGTTCTTCATGACGATGCCGATCAACAGCACGATGCCGATCAAACCGATGATGTCGAACTGCGTGCCAGTGACCAGCAGCGCAAGCAACGCGCCGAGGGCGGCCGAAAGCAACGTCGAGAGGATCGTCACCGGGTGCACGAAGCTCTCGTAGAGAATCCCCAGCATCAGGTACACCACCACAATCGCCGCCACCACCAGGAACACCTGGTTGGACAGCGACGCCTCGAACGTCGCCGCCGCTCCCTCAAGGTTGGCCTGCACCGACAGCGGCAGGCCGACCTTGGCCTCGATGTCCTTGAGCCGGGTCACCGCTGCGCCAAGGGTTTGCCCCGGCGCGAGGTTGAACGACACATCCGCATAGGGAAATTGCCCCAGGCGATTGATGGTCACCGGGGTGCGCACCACCTGCATCGTGGCCATGCTCGACAGCGGCGCCACGCCGCCGGCGGGAATGTCCACGTACAAGCCGGTGAGCAGATCCGGCAGGTTGCGCGGCGGGTGATCGGTGGCGATCACCACGTGATATAGGTTGAGCTGGGTGTAGATCGTCGACACCTGGCGCTGGCCAAACGCGTCATACAGCACATCGTCGATGGCTTGCGGGGTGATGCCCAGGCGCGAGGCGGTGGCGCGGTCGAAGGTCAGCTGGATCTGGTTGCCAAACTGCATCGCCTGGCTTTGCACGTCGGTGAACATCGGGTCCCGCTTGATCGCCGCGAGCAGCTTGTTGGTCCACTGCTCCAGCTCATCCAGGTCGGTGGCTTGCAGGCCCAGGCGATAGCTGGTGGTCGACACCGTGGCGTCCAGCGTCAGGTCCTGCACCGAGTGCAGGTACAGGCGGATGCCGGCATCGTCGGCGTTGGCGTCGGCGAGGCGGCGGATCACTTCGGTGCTGCTGTCGCGCTCGCCTCGGGGCTTGAGGTTGATCAGCAGGTTGCCCTGGTTGATGGTCGGGTTGGTCTGGTCGATGCCGACGAAGGACGACAGGCTCTGCACCGCCGGATCCTTGAGAATCCGCGCGGCCAGGCGCTGCTGCTCCACCTGCATCTGCTGGAACGAAATGGTCGGCGCCGCCTGGGAAATCCCCTGGATCAGGCCGGTGTCCTGATCAGGGAAAAAGCCCTTGGGCATCAGCACCAGTGTCACCAGGGTCAGGGCTGCGGTGAGCACCACCGAGATCAACGTAAGCGTGCGGTGCGCCAGCACCCAATCGAGGCCCCGCACATAGTGCGTGTTGATGCGGTCGAAGAAATCCACCCGGTGTTCCTGCTGCCGGTGCTTGAGCATCCGCGCGCACATCATCGGCGTGAGCGTCAGGGAAATCAGCGCGGAGATCACGATAGTCACCGCCACGGTCATGGCGAATTCGCGGAACAGCCGCCCGACCACATCGCCCATGAACAGCAACGGGATCATCACCGCGATCAGCGCAATCGACAGCGAGATGATCGTGAAGCCGATCTGCGCCGAGCCCTTGAGGGCCGCCTCCAGCGGCGAGTCACCGGCCTCCAGGTAGCGCGTGATGTTTTCGATCATCACGATCGCGTCATCCACCACGAAACCGATGGCGATGGTCAGTGCCATCAGCGTCAGGTTGTTGAGGGAAAAGCCCAGGGCATAGGCCACCGCCAGCGTCCCCACCAGCGTCAGCGGGATGGTCACCGCCGGAATGATCGTCGCCGCGACGTTGCGCAGGAAGATGAAAATCACGATCACCACCAGCGCGATGGCCATGGCCAATTCGTACTGCACATCGGTGACCGACGCGCGGATGGTCTGGGTGCGGTCGGTGAGCACGTCGACCTTCAATGTGGCAGGCAAACTGGCGCGCAGCTTGGGCAGCAATTGCTGCACGCGGTCGACCACCTGGATCACGTTGGCGCCAGGCTGGCGCTGGATATTCAACACAATCGACGGCGTACTGTTGGTCCAGGCGGCCTGGCGCGGGTTTTCGGCGCCCTGGGTCGAACTGGCGATCTGCGACAGGCGAATCGGCGCGCCGTTCTTGTAGGCGATCACCAGGTCGCGGTACTCCTCGGCCGATTGCAGTTGGTCGTTGGCGCCGATGGAATACGCCTGGAACTTGCCGTCGATATTGCCCTTGGCCTGGTTGACGTTGGCGGTGCCCAGCGAGGTGCGCAGGTCATCCAGGGACAGGCCGAGACTGTTCAGCGCCGAGGTATTGGCCTCGACCCGCACCGCCGGGCGCTGGCCGCCGCTGATGGTGACCAGGCCGACGCCGGTGATCTGCGAGATCTTCTGCGCCAGGCGCGTGTCGGCCAGGTCTTCGATCTTGGTCAGCGGCAGCACATCGGAGGTCAGCGACAGCGTCAGCACCGGCGCGTCCGCCGGGTTGACCTTGCTGTACACCGGCGGGTACGGCAGGTTCGCCGGCAGGAAGGTACCGGCCGCGTTGATCGCCGCCTGCACTTCTTGTTCGGCGACGTCCAGGGACAACGACAAGTCGAATTGCAGGGTTACCACCGAGGCGCCGTCGGAGCTGGTGGAATTCATCGACTTGAGCCCCGGCATCTCGCCGAGCTGGCGCTCCAGCGGCGCGGTGATCGAGGAGCTGACCACATCCGGGCTGGCGCCGGGGTATTGGGTGAAGACCTGGATGGTCGGGTAATCGACCTCGGGCAACGCCGACACCGACAGCAAGTGGTACCCGAGCAACCCGAGCAAGAGCACGGCCACCATCATCAGCGTGGTTGCCACCGGGCGTTCGATAAAGGGCCGCGAGACATTCATGACTGGCAGCTCCTTACTGGGCGACGACTTTTACCGGCGAACCGTCGTCAAGTTTATCGGCACCTTCGGTGACCACCTGCTCGCCAGGCTTGACGCCGTTGTCGAGGATCGCCGAGACATCGCCCATCGACGGCCCGATCTTGACGTTGCGCAGCGCGGCCTTGTCGCCGTTGACCACAAACACGAAATCCCCCCTGCTGCCGTGCTGGATCGCCCGGGTCGGCACCACGGCGACCTGGCTCAAGGTGTCGGCCTTGAGACGCGCGTTGACGAATTGGTTGGGGAACAGCGCATCACCTGCGTCGTCGAACTGCGCCTTGACCTTGATCGTGCCGGTGCTGGTGTCGACCTGGTTATCCAGGGCCAGCAGGCTGCCGGTGGCCAGCAGGGTCTTTTTATTGCGGTCGTAGGCCAGCACGGTCACGCTGCCACGGGCCATGGCCTGGTCGATGCTGCCCAGGTCATCTTCGGGCACGGCAAACACCACCGTGGCCGGGTTCATCTGGGTAATGACCACAATGCCGGTGGTGCTGGTAGTGGTCACGTAGTTGCCGGGGTCGACCAGCCGCAAGCCAACCACGCCATCGACCGGCGAGGTGATGGTGCAGTAGCTCAGTTGCACCTCGAGGTTTTGCACATTGCCCTGGTCGGCGGCGACGGTGCCCTGCTGCTCCTGCACCAGGGCGGCCTGGGTATCGAGGGTTTGCTGGCTGGTGGAGCCGGCCTTGACCAGGTCGCGATAACGGGCCAGGTCGCGCTGGGCATTGCTCAACACGGCCTGGTCATGCGCCAGCGTGCCCTTGGCCACAGCCAATTGCGCCTTGAGCGCACGGTCGTCGATGCGGGCAATAACCTGGCCTTTGCTGACGTGCTGGCCTTCCTTGAATTCGACACTGCTGAGGATGCCGTCGACCTGGCTGACCACCGTGACGCTGCGTGTCGGGGTCACGGTGCCGAGGGCGTCGATGTACACCGGCACATCCTGCAAGGCGACGGGCACCACGGCCACCGGTTCACCTGTGGGTGCAGGCTTGCCCTTGTGCTGCGCGGTGAAGAAATGGAGACCCAGGACAATCGCCAGTACCACCAGGACGACGCCCGCCAGCCAGGCGAACGTGCGTCGTTTGCTTTTCTCCACGGTTTCTCTCTCGAACGCCGAAATCAGGATAGACCGACCGCTGCAATGAGTCGGTGGCTGACCTGAACTCTAGCAGCGCGCCCGGCCTATGCCTGTACAACCTTGAATGCGTTCAGCATCAAGACAGACAATCTGGCGCAAGCCCCCGGCCTGCAAGGCCTGGAGTAGGATTCTTGAGCGCTGCGCAAGGCCGGTGCTACCATGCGCAACCGCCTGTCCTGGCAAGGAAAACCCTGGTTTATGAGCACCATTCGCGAGCGCAACAAAGAAAAGATCCTGCGGGCGGCCAGCGAGGAGTTTGCCGACAAGGGCTTCGCCGCGACCAAAACCAGCGACATCGCCGCCAAGGCCGGGCTGCCCAAGCCCAATGTCTATTACTACTTCAAGTCCAAGGACAACCTCTATCGCGAGGTGCTCGAAAGCATTATCGAGCCGATCCTGGCAGCGTCCACGCCGTTCAACCCCGAAGGTGAGCCGTCGGTGGTGCTGAGCAACTACATCCGCTCGAAAATCCGCATCTCCCGCGATCTGCCCTTCGCCTCCAAGGTGTTCGCCAGCGAAATCATGCACGGCGCGCCACACCTCAGTGCCGACCAGGTTGAACAGCTCAACGCCCAGGCCAAGCACAACATCGACTGCATCCAGAACTGGGTAGATCGCGGCCTGATCGCCGCCATTGACCCCAACCACCTGATGTTCAGCATCTGGGCCGCGACGCAGACCTATGCGGATTTCGATTGGCAGATCTCGGCGGTGACCGGAAAGGCCAAATTGGATGAGGCGGACTATGAAGCGGCAGCGCAGACGATCATCCGGTTGGTGCTCAAGGGGTGTGAGCCGGACTAATGGAGGGGGGTGTCTGCATCGCAGGCAAGCCAGCGCCTGCATTTCTGCGGTGTTGAACACAAAATGTTCGAATCCCTCCACCCCCAGTGGGAGCGGGCTTGCTCGCGAAAGCGGCCTTCCAGACACATCCTGCCAAAAGCCTGGCGCCCAGCATTGATCGGCGGGATCTAGCCTCTCAGGACACCACTTGAAGAGAGGCCAAGGAATGCCTGATTTAGCCACTTCGCACCGCCTGCGTATCGGGCGGTTCAGCGAATCGAACCGTGTCTACCTGATCACCACAAACACCCACGAACGCCTGCCGATATTTCGCGACTTCCACCTCGGCCGCCTGGTGGTCGGGCAATTCCGGCTCGCCCAGTACCAAGGGCTGGCCAACTCTCTGGCCTGGGTGGTGATGCCAGACCATTTCCACTGGCTGATCGAACTGCAAAAAGGCTCCTTGGGAGACCTGATGTGCCAGGTGAAATCCAAAAGCACCCGCACCGTTAACGGCGCCAGCGGTCGCAAAGGCAGGCTTTGGCAAACCAGCTTTCATGATCGTGCGCTACGAAAGGAAGACGACCTGGTGAAAATGGCCCGGTATGTGGTGGCTAATCCATTGCGGGCCAACTTGGTAGAACGAATCGGCGACTATCCGCTGTGGGATGCGATCTGGGTTTAGTGCCGAGACCGCGTCGCCGCTTTCGCGAGCAAGCCCGCTCCCACATTTGGACTGCAGTTCAAATGTGGGAGCCGGGTTGTTGGGGGGATTGGGGTGATCCGTTGTGGGAGGTGAGCCGGGTTTAGTGCCGAGACCGCGTCGCCGCCTTCGCGAGCAAGCCCGCTCCCACATTTGGACTGCATTCCGAATGTGGGAGCGGAGTTGCTGGAGGGGATGGGGTGATCCGTTGTGGGAGGTGATCCGGGTTTAGTGCCGAGACCGCGTTGCCGCCTTCGCGAGCAAGCCCGCTCCCACACTTGGAATGCATTCAAAATTTGGGAGCGGGCTTGCTCGCGAAGAGACCCGCACCGTCACTTCAAATCACGCGGGCACCCCCGCATCCGCCAACAACCCCACGCCCTCGATTGCGGTGATCGCGCATTGCTCGTCGATGTCCGATGTGTCGCCACTGATCCCGATCGCCCCCAGTACCACCCCCTCTCGATCTCGAATCAATACCCCGCCCGGTGCCGGGACCACGCTGCCCTGCCCCAGGCTGTTCAATGCCGCGATAAACGCCGGGCGCTGCTGCGCGTCCAGTGCCAACAAGCGCGAGCCCTTGCCCAGCGCGATCGCGCCCCAGGCCTTGCCGATGGCGATCTGCGGGCGCAGCAGGCTGGCGCCGTCTTCGCGTTGCAGGGTGATCAAGTGGCCGCCACTGTCGAGGACCGCGATGGTCAGCGGCGCCGTCGACAGCGTGCGCCCTGCGTTGAGGGCCTGACTGGCGAGCTGGGTGGCGATTTTCAAGGTTAAAGCGCTCATGGTGCCGTCCTTCTTTTGTTATTGGGAAAGCGGTGGATGTCTGTCTGATCAGATGCTCGATCAAACAAATAGAACACAATGACAATTAATTTTGTATACAATAATTTCGCACAAACACTCCATACGTCGAAAAAATGCCTTCCGACGAACGCAAAGGGCCGCGAACAAAATGGATTGACCTGCGCCACTCGCCGTGAATACACTTTATCCAGACACCACTTGTATACAATTACAAAACGCAAGAGGCACCAAAATAATGAGCAAAATGAGAGCAATCGAAGCCGCCGTCCTGGTGATGCGCCGTGAAGGCGTGGACACCGCCTTCGGTATCCCTGGCGCCGCGATCAACCCGCTGTATTCGGCCTTGCAGAAGGTCGGTGGCATCGATCACGTCCTTGCTCGCCACGTTGAAGGCGCCTCGCACATGGCCGAGGGTTACACCCGCACCAAGGCCGGCAATATCGGCGTGTGCATCGGCACTTCGGGCCCGGCGGGCACCGACATGGTCACCGGCCTCTACAGCGCTTCGGCGGACTCGATCCCGATCCTGTGCATCACCGGCCAAGCGCCGCGTGCACGGATGCACAAGGAAGACTTCCAGGCCGTCGACATCACCAGCATCGTCAAGCCCGTGACCAAGTGGGCGACCACCGTGCTCGAACCTGGCCAGGTGCCCTACGCGTTCCAGAAAGCCTTCTACGAAATGCGCTCAGGCCGCCCAGGCCCGGTGTTGATCGACCTGCCGTTCGACGTGCAGATGGCCGAAATCGAATTCGACATCGACGCCTACCAGCCGCTGCCTCTGGCCAAGCCGCTGGCAACCCGCATCCAGGTGGAAAAAGCCCTGGCCCTGCTCGATGCCGCCGAGCGGCCGTTGCTGGTCAGCGGCGGTGGCGTGATCAATGCCGACGCCAGCGAACTGTTGGTGGAGTTCGCCGAACTCACTGGCATCCCGGTGATCCCGACGCTGATGGGCTGGGGCACCATCCCCGACGACCACCCGCTGATGGTCGGCATGGTCGGCCTGCAAACCTCCCACCGCTATGGCAACGCGACGATGCTCAAGTCGGACGTGGTGCTCGGCATCGGCAACCGCTGGGCCAACCGCCACACCGGTTCGGTGGAGGTCTACACCGAAGGCCGCAAGTTCATTCACGTCGACATCGAGCCGACGCAGATTGGCCGCGTGTTCACCCCGGACCTGGGCATCGTCTCCGACGCCGGTTCCGCGCTGACCCTGTTCATTGAAGTGGCCCGCGAGTGGAAAGCCGCCGGCAAGCTCAAGGACCGCAGCGCCTGGCTGCATGATTGCCAGCAGCGCAAGGCCACCCTGCAGCGCAAGACCCACTTCGACGCGGTGCCGGTCAAGCCGCAACGGGTGTACGAAGAGATGAACCAGGTGTTCGGCAAAGACACCTGCTACGTCAGCACCATCGGCCTGTCGCAGATTGCCGGCGCGCAATTCCTCCACGTGTACAAGCCGCGCCACTGGATCAACTGCGGCCAGGCCGGCCCGTTGGGCTGGACCATCCCCGCAGCGCTCGGCGTGGTCAAGGCCGACCCGAGCCGCAAGGTGGTGGCGTTGTCCGGCGACTATGACTTCCAGTTCATGATCGAAGAGCTGGCGGTGGGCGCGCAATTCAAGCTGCCGTACATCCACGTGGTGGTGAACAACTCCTACCTGGGGCTGATCCGCCAGGCCCAGCGCGGTTTTGAAATGGACTACTGCGTCCAGCTGTCCTTCGACAACCTCAACGCCCCGGAACTCAACGGTTATGGCGTCGACCACGTCGCCGTCGCCGAAGGCCTGGGTTGCAAGGCCCTGCGCGTGTTCGAGCCGGGCCAGATCCAGCCGGCCCTGCGCAAGGCGCAGGAGATGATCGAGGAATTCAAGGTGCCGGTGATCGTCGAGATCATCCTGGAGCGCGTGACCAATATTTCCATGGGCACCGAGATCAACGCCGTCAACGAATTCGAAGATCTGGCCCTGGTCGGCAACGATGCGCCGACTGCCATTTCCCTGCTCGATTAAGGAGAACCCTATGCCGCGCTTTGCCGCCAACCTGTCCATGTTGTTTACCGAGCAGGACTTTCTCGCCCGCTTCAAAGCCGCCGCCGAGGCCGGTTTCGAAGGGGTCGAGTACCTGTTCCCGTATGAGTTCAGCTCCGCCGAAATCAAGGCACAACTTGACGCCCATGGCCTGACCCAAGTGCTGTTCAACCTGCCGGCCGGTGATTGGGCCAAGGGCGAGCGCGGCCTGGCGTGCCACCCGGATCGGGTCGAGGAGTTCCGCGCCGGGGTCAACCTGGCCATCGCCTACGCCGAGGTGCTGGGCAATACCCAGATCAACTGCCTGGCGGGGATCCGGCCTGCCGGTGTCGATGATGCAACCCTGGAAAAGACGTTTGTCGCCAACCTCAAGTACGCGGCCGACAAGCTGCAAGCGGTGGGCATCAAGCTGGTGATGGAAGCCATCAACACCCGCGACATTCCGGGCTTCTACCTCAACAACACCGCGCAGGCCCTGTCGATTCGCGAGCAAGTGGGCAGCGCCAACCTGTTCCTGCAATACGACATCTATCACATGCAAATCATGGAAGGCGACCTGGCCCGCACCATGGCCGCGCACCTGGGCGAGATCAACCATATCCAGCTGGCGGACAACCCCGGGCGCAATGAACCGGGTACCGGCGAGATCAACTATCGCTTCCTGTTCGAGCATCTGGACCGCATCGGTTACACGGGTTGGGTCG
Source organism: Pseudomonas sp. GW821-FHT05D12 (assembly GCF_059419825.1). Lineage (NCBI taxonomy): Bacteria > Pseudomonadati > Pseudomonadota > Gammaproteobacteria > Pseudomonadales > Pseudomonadaceae > Pseudomonas > Pseudomonas sp. GW821-FHT05D12. Next base: position 73,800 of record NZ_JBWKSN010000007.1, read on the forward strand.
GCTGTGAATACAAGCCGCTGACCACCACCGAAGCGGGTTTGGGCTGGCTCAAAACCCACAACGCGATCTGACTGAACAACACAAAACCCAATGTGAAAGCAGGGCTTGTGTGGGAGCTGGCTTGCCTGCGATGCAGGCAACTCGGTCTCTCAGTTAAACCGAAGTAATGCCATCGCAGGCAAGCCAGCTCCCACAAAAAGCAGCTCTCACATCGAATAAAGAGAGGATTTTCGTCATGGCTAAAATCGGATTCATCGGCACCGGCATCATGGGCCAACCCATGGCCGCCAACCTGCAGAAAGCAGGTCACCAACTGTTTCTCTCCGAGCATCATGGCAAGGCGCCGGCCGAGCTGATCGGTGCGGGCGCCATCGCGTTGGCCAACCCGCAGCAAGTCGCCCAGGAAGCCGAGTTCATCATCGTCATGGTGCCCGACACCCCGCAGGTCGATGACGTGCTGTTCCGCGCCGACGGTGTCGCCGCCGGCCTGTCACCCAACAAGGTGGTGATCGACATGAGTTCGATCTCCCCCACCGCCACCAAGGCGTTCGCCGCCAAGATCAACCAGACCGGCGCGCAGTACCTGGATGCGCCAGTGTCCGGCGGTGAAGTCGGCGCCAAGGCCGGCACCCTGAGCATCATGGTCGGTGGCGAGCCGCAGACCTTCGAACGCGCCCTGCCCCTGTTCCAGAGCATGGGCAAGAACATCACCCTGGTGGGTGGCAATGGCGATGGCCAGACGGCCAAGGTGGCTAACCAGATCATCGTCGCGCTGAATATCCAGGCGGTGGCCGAAGCGCTGCTGTTCGCCTCGAAGAACGGCGCCGACCCGGCCAAGGTGCGTGAAACGCTGATGGGTGGCTTTGCCTCCTCGAAGATCCTCGAAGTGCATGGCGAGCGCATGATCAAGGGCACCTTCGATCCGGGCTTCCGCATCAACCTGCACCAGAAGGACCTGAACCTGGCCCTGGCCGGTGCCAAGGAGCTGGGGATCAACCTGCCGAACACCGCCGGCACCCAACAGGTGTTCAGCACCTGCACGGCGATCGGCGGCGGCAACTGGGACCATTCGGCGCTGATCAAGGGGCTGGAGCATATGGCGAATTTTTCGATTCGCGATAAGTAACCCACCCCGCTTCCACCTTTGAGTGCGGTCGAATGTGGGAGCGGGCTTGCTCGCGAAAGCGGTGTATCAGTCAGCATGGATGTTGAATGTCAGAACGCATTCGCGAGCAAGCCCGCTCCCACATTTGATCGCATTCCAGCCTGGAATTGATGCCCCCCTAATAACAAGAATCCCCCGGGAGCCCGCTTATGTCGGTCGATCCGCAACACCTGCTTCGCGCGCTGTTTGCCACAGCCATCGACGCCGCCCACCCCCGGCAAGTCCTCGAACCTTATCTGCCCACCGACCGCAGCGGCCGTGTGATCGTGATCGGCGCCGGCAAAGCCGCCGCCGCCATGGCCCTGGTGGTGGAAAACGCCTGGCAGGGCGAAGTCTCTGGCCTGGTGGTTACGCGCTACGGCCACGGCGCGCCGTGCAAGAAAATCGAAGTGGTCGAGGCCGCCCACCCGGTCCCCGATGCCGCCGGCCTCGCCGTGGCCAAACGCGTGCTGGCATTGATCAGCAACCTGACCGAAGACGACCGCGTGATCTTCCTGCTGTCTGGCGGCGGCTCTGCCCTGCTCGCCCTGCCCGCCGAAGGCATCACCCTGGCCGACAAGCAAGCCATCAACAAAGCCCTGCTCAAATCCGGCGCCACCATTGGCGAGATGAATTGCGTGCGCAAGCACCTCTCGGCGATCAAGGGCGGCCGACTGGCCAAGGCGGCCTGGCCGGCGACGGTCTACACCTATGCGATTTCCGATGTGCCGGGCGACCAGGCCACGGTGATTGCTTCCGGCCCCACCGTTGGCGATCCGAGCACGTCGCAACAGGCGCTGGCGATCCTCAAGCGCTACGGCATCGACGCCCCCGCCTCGGTACGCAGCTGGTTGCAGAACCCGGCCTCGGAAACCGTCAAGCCGGGTGACCCGGCACTCGCGCGCAGCCACTTCCAATTGATCGCGCGCCCGCAGCAATCCCTCGAAGCGGTCGCGGTGAAAGTCCGCCAGGCCGGGTTCAGCCCGCTGATCCTCGGCGACCTTGAAGGCGAAGCGCGGGACGTGGCCAAGGTGCACGCCGGCATCGCCCGACAAATCGTGCAGCATGGCCAGCCACTGGCGGCGCCCTGCGTGATCCTCTCCGGCGGCGAAACCACCGTCACCGTGCGCGGCAATGGCCGTGGCGGGCGCAATGCCGAATTCCTGCTGAGCCTGACCGACAGCCTCAAGGGCTTGCCGGGCGTGTACGCCCTGGCCGGTGATACCGACGGCATCGACGGCTCCGAAGACAACGCCGGCGCCATCATGACCCCCTGCAGCTATGCCCGCGCCGAGGCCTTGGGCCTGTCGGCCAGCGACGAGCTGGATAACAACAACGGCTACGGCTATTTCGCCGCGCTCGAGGGCTTGATCGTCACCGAACCGACGCGCACCAACGTCAATGATTTCCGCGCCATCCTGATCCTTGAGACTGCCAAACATGACGCCTGACAAGAAGGTCAAAATCCTCGCCACCCTGGGCCCGGCCACCGACGGTATCGATGATATCCGCGAGCTGGTGGAGGCCGGCGTGAATATCTTTCGCCTCAACTTCAGCCACGGCGAGCACGCCGATCACGCCCAGCGCTACCAGTGGATTCGCCAGGTCGAGCGCCAGCTGAACTACCCGCTGGGCATCCTCATGGACCTGCAAGGGCCGAAGCTGCGGGTCGGGCGCTTTGCCGAAGGCAAGGTGCAATTGGTGCGTGGCCAGGCCCTGCGCCTGGACCTGGACCCCACACCGGGCGACCAGCGCCGTATCAACCTGCCGCACCCGGAAATCATCGCGGCGCTGGAGCCGGGCATGGACCTGCTGCTGGATGACGGCAAATTGCGCCTGCGGGTCATCACCAAGCATGCGGATGCCATCGACACCACGGTGCTGAATGGCGGCGAATTGTCCGACCGCAAAGGTGTGAATGTGCCACAAGCGCTGCTGGAACTCAGCCCGCTCACCGCCAAGGACCGCAGCGACCTGAGCTTCGGCCTGGAACTGGGTGTGGACTGGGTGGCGCTGTCGTTCGTGCAGCGCCCGGAAGACATCCGCGAAGCCCGTGAGTTGATCGGCGACAAAGCGTTCCTGATGGCCAAGATCGAGAAACCCTCGGCCGTGCAGCGCCTGCAAGAAATCGCCGAGCTGAGCGACGCGATCATGGTGGCCAGGGGCGACCTGGGTGTGGAAGTGCCCGCCGAGAGCGTGCCGCAGATCCAGAAAGACATCATCAGCACCTGCCGCCAGTTGGGTAAGCCAGTGGTGGTGGCCACGCAGATGCTCGAGTCCATGCGTTTCTCCCCGGCACCGACTCGCGCCGAAGTCACCGATGTCGCCAACGCCGTGGCCGAAGGCGCCGATGCGGTGATGCTGTCGGCGGAAACCGCGTCCGGCGAGTACCCCCTGGAAGCCGTGCAGATGATGAGCAAGATCATCCGCCAGGTCGAAAACGGCCCGGACTACCAGACGCAACTGGACGTCAGCCGGCCCAAGGCGGACGCCACGGTGTCGGACGCCATCAGCTGTGCGATCCGGCGGATCAGCAGCATCCTGCCGGTGGCGGTGCTGGTGAACTACAGCGAGTCCGGCAGCTCCAGCCTGCGTGCGGCACGGGAACGGCCGGTGGCGCCGATCCTCAACCTCACGCCGAACCTCTCCACTGCGCGCCGCTTGAGCGTGGCGTGGGGCGTGCATTCGGTGGTCAATGATCGGCTGCGCCAGGTCGATGAAGTGTGTTCGACCGCGCTGGAGATCGCCCAGGCCCAGGGGATGGCGCAGCGTGGGGATACGTTGGTGATTACCGCGGGAGTGCCGTTCGGGCAACCGGGGTCGACCAACTCGCTGCGTATCGAGACGTTGATCTAGCGTCTGTCCAGGCCTCATCGCGGGCAAGCCCGGCGCCCACATTTTGATTGGTGAACCGATTCAAATGTGAAGCTGGCTTGCCGGCGATTGGGGGCAACTCGGTCCCTCAGACTCATCCGCCATGCCCAACCAATCCTGCCCCGACTGGGCCGAAGCCTTGCTCAACGGCTTCAGCCAGATCTTCCTGCAGCGCCATCCCCTGTGTGGCCTGCTGTGCCTGCTGGCCATCCTGATCGGCGCCCCGGCCCTGCTCGGCGGGGCATTGCTGGGAGGCGTCGCCGGTTTGCTCACGGCCCAGCGCCGGGGTTATCCCAAGGCCGAACGCCAGGCCGGACTGTATAGCTACAACGGCGTACTGCTGGGTTTGCTGATCAGCCAGCATTTTACCTGGTCGGCCGTGCTGCCACCGCTGATCCTGGCGTGCGGCGGCTTGAGTGCGATGCTCACGCGACAATGGCTCAAACACGCAACCCGCCCCGATGACCTGCCCGCCTACACCGCGCCGTTTGTCGGCCTGGGCTGGCTGTTGCTGGGCAGCGTGCCGCCGAGCACGTTTGCACTCGGCGAAGCCGACACCCTGGCCGTCCTGGCCGCGCCCTTTACCGGGCTCGCGCAAATCATGCTGCTCGACCAGCCCCTGGCCGGTGCGCTGATCGCGCTTGGCCTGTGGCTGGCCAATCGGCGTGCCGCCCTCTGGGCCTTGACCGGCGCCCTCTGCGGAGTGCTGATCGCGCTGCTGCTCGACGAGACCGCCAGCGCCCTGCTCGGCCTGCACAGCTACAACCCCGCGCTGGCGGCACTGGCCCTGTGCCAGACGCGCCGCCACGTCTGGCAACCACTGCTCGGCATCCTGCTGGCAATCGTCCTCACGCCAGGCTTTGCCGCGCTGCACCTGCCGGCGTTGACCGCCCCGTTCATCCTCGCGTGCTGGCTGGTGCGTGCCGGTCGCCGGATGCTGGGTAAACCCCGCATGGACAGCCCCTTCGAATCCCCCTAGGCTTGCTCGATATTCGATTCAGGCGGGCTTTATGGACAGCAACAACGACTGGCGTCAGCGGCTCTACGTCATGGTTTTCCAAAGCGACACAGCGGCCGGCCGGCGCTTCGACAGCACCTTGCTGCTGATCATCCTCGCCAGCCTGGTGATTGTGATCCTCGACAGTATCCAGACCGTCCACGACAACTACGCCGACGTGCTGGCCTACATCGAGTGGGGCTTCACCATCATTTTCGCCATCGAGTACGGCCTGCGCCTGTACTGCTCGCCCAAGCCGCTGCGCTATGCCTTCAGCTTCTATGGGCTGGTGGATTTGCTCGCCATCGTCCCCGGCATCCTCGCGCTGTATTACAGCGACGCCCAGTACCTGCTGATCATCCGCATCATCCGGATGCTGCGGATCTTCCGCGTGCTCAAGCTCAGCCCTTACCTCAAGCAGGCCAACTACCTGATGGCCGCGCTGCGCGGCAGCAAGCAGAAGATCGTGGTGTTCCTGGTCAGCGTGTGCACCCTGGTCACCGTATTCGGCACCTTGATGTACGTGATCGAAGGCCCGGAGCACGGGTTTACCAGCATTCCCAAGGGCATCTATTGGGCGATCGTGACCCTGACCACCGTGGGCTTTGGCGATATCGTGCCCAAGACCCCGCTGGGCCAGGTGATTTCGTCACTGGTGATGATCACCGGTTACTCGATCATCGCCGTGCCGACGGGGATTTTTACCGCCGAACTGGCCAGTGCCATGCGCGGTGAGCAACTGCAAACCGACTGCCCGGTGTGCAACAAGAACAGCCACGAGCCCAACGCGGCGTTCTGCTCGCGCTGTGGCAATGCGCTGTTTAAGAAAGTGGAATAAGCAAAGTGCGTTTTAATCTTTAAGCGTCTATGCAGGCCCAGCTATAGTCGCTGGCAAAATGCCCTCACTCAATCGATAACCTTCTCGAACAACAAGGAATGAGCAGTGAAAAAACTCGTTAGCGCCTCTCTACTGGCCGCCGGCCTTGCCCTGGCGGGCGCCGTCCAGGCAGCCCCGGTCACTCTGCTCAACGTCTCGTATGACGTGATGCGCGATTTCTACAAGGACTACAACGCCGCCTTCCAGAAACACTGGGACGCCGAGCACCCGAACGACAAGCTGACCCTGCAGATGTCCTTCGGCGGCTCCAGCAAACAAGCGCGCTCGGTGATCGACGGCCTGCCGGCTGACGTGATCACCATGAACATGGCCACCGACATCAACGCCCTCGCCGACAATGGCAAGCTGGTGCCGGACAACTGGGTCACGCGCCTGCCGAACAACAGCGCGCCGTTCACCTCCGCCACGGTGTTTATCGTGCGCAAAGGCAACCCGAAAGCCCTGAAAGACTGGCCGGACCTGTTGAAAGACGGCGTGCAAGTGATCGTGCCCAACCCGAAGACTTCCGGTAACGGCCGCTACACCTACCTGTCGGCCTGGGGCTACGTGCTGAAAAACGGCGGCGACGAGAACAAGGCCAAGGCCTTTGTCGGCAAGCTGTTCAAGCAGGCACCTGTGCTGGACACCGGTGGCCGCGCCGCGACCACCACGTTCATGACCAACCAGATCGGCGACGTGCTGGTGACCTTTGAAAACGAAGCAGAAATGATCGCCCGCGAATTTGGCCGTGATCAATTCGAAGTGATCTACCCAAGCGTCTCTGCCGAAGCCGAGCCGCCGGTGTCGGTGGTCGACAAAGTGGTCGAGAAGAAAGGCACCCGCGCGGCCGCCGAAGACTACCTGAAGTACCTGTGGTCGCCGGAAGGCCAGGAAATCGCCGCCAACAACTACCTGCGCCCACGCGACGCGAAGGTACTGGCCAAGTACACCGACCGCTTCCCGAAAGTCGAATTCCTCTCGGTAGAGAAGACCTTCGGCGACTGGCGCACCGTGCAGAAAACCCACTTCAATGATGGCGGTGTTTTCGACCAGATCTACAGCGGTCAATAACTGAACAAACGCAGCCCCGTGTGGGAGCTGGCTGGCCTGCGATGCAGACACCTCGACGTATCAGGCATACCGAGGTGATGCTATCGCAGGCCAGCCAGCGCCTACATTAGGGGATGCGCCTGGCCCTTACATCGGCGGTGTCACGCCATCTTTGCCGGCCGAGATAGCCTGCGCCGTCACCGTCCCGTCCGCGTCCTTCGCCGCAAACATCACCACCTTCACCCCCGGCTTGAGCAAGCTGCGGTCGCCTGGCTCCAGGTTGACGATCGGCACATCATCCGGCACCACGATCTTCTGCTCGCCCCCTTTGTATTTGACGGTCAACGTCCGCCCGTTGCTGACCACCAGGTCGCCGACCGTGCCGTTGGTCATGCTGCTGCCTTCTTTGAGGTCGAACGCCCGGTGCCCGTCGCCCGTGCCGGCCATCGCCGGCGGGAACACATGCACTTCGAGGGCAGTCAGGGTGCCGTCGGCGTTGGGCATGGCAGCCGAGCCGATGTAGCTGCCGGGCTTGATCTCGTCGATCTTCGCCAGCGTCACGGCACGGACCTGGGTGTCTTTTGTCAGGTGCACGGTGACGTCTTCACCACTGTTGACCTTGACGTGCATCGCGTCGCCGTCGATCGCCGTGATGGCGCCACGCACACCCACGCGTGGGGCATCGGCCGCGTTCGCCAGGCCGACAGCCATGGCGGCGGCAAGGGTGGAAGCCAGGAGCATCTTGTTCAACGTGATCTTCATCGCAATGGATTTCCTGTTTCGGCAGTTGTGTCTGAATGTATCATTGCCGTTCGACGCGAAAGTTAACGTTTCAGTCATTAATTCCCGGCATGAGTGTTATCACCACCAGCGGCCTACTCGCCGTTGCACCTTGTCTCTACTCTCGCTCGCCTACTTCCTCCGCTTTTATGAGAACACCATGAACGCTACCTCACACCCTACAACCACCATGACCCGCGCGATGGTGATGCTGTTTGCGTTCTGCTGCGGCGCCATCGTCGCCAACATCTACTACGCGCAGCCGATCATCGAACTGATCGCACCGGACATCGGCCTCACCCCGGCGATGGCCAGCCTGATCGTGTCCCTGACGCAAATCGGTTATGCCCTCGGCCTGTTTTTCCTGGTACCGCTGGGCGACCTGCTGGAAAACCGCAAGCTGATGATCACCACCACCGTGGTGGCCATTGCGAGCCTGCTGGGCGCGGCCTTCACCGAGCAGCCGAATCTGTTCCTGCTGGTGTCGTTGCTGATCGGCTTCAGTTCGGTGTCGGTGCAAATCCTGATCCCGCTGGCCGCCCACCTGGCACCCGCCGAATCCCGTGGCCGGGTGGTGGGCAGCATCATGGGCGGGCTGCTGCTCGGCATTCTGCTGGCGCGGCCGGTGTCCAGCGTGGTCGCGGACCACTTCGGCTGGCGGGCGATGTTCATGGCGGCGGCCGCGTTGATGGCGTTCATCAGCGTGGTGCTGATGCTGACCATCCCCAAGCGCCAGCCTGACCACAGCGCCAGCTATGGCCAATTGCTCGGCTCGCTTGGCACCTTGTTGCGTGAACAACCCCTGCTGCGCCAACGTGCGTTCTACCAGGGCTGCATGTTTGCCACCTTCAGCCTGTTCTGGACCGCCGCACCGCTGGAGCTGGCGCGCAATCATGGGCTGAGCCAAAGTGAGATCGCGTTGTTCGCACTGGTCGGTGCCCTGGGTGCCATCGCTGCGCCCATCGCCGGCCGCCTGGCCGATGCCGGCCACACTCACCGCGCCTCACTGCTGGCCATGCTGTTTGCCGTGCTGAGCTTCCTGCCAGCCTTCGTGCACCCGCTGTACAGCGTGATCGGCCTGGCGGTGACCGGCGTGGTCCTGGACTTCTGCGTGCAGATGAACATGGTCCTCGGCCAACGCGCGATCTATGCCCTCGACGCCAACAGCCGCAGCCGCCTCAACGCGTTGTACATGACCAGCATCTTCATCGGCGGCGCCTTCGGCTCGGCGATTGCCAGCAGCGTCTACGAGCACGGTGGCTGGCTGGGCGTGATGCTGGTGGGCAGTGCGTTCCCGCTGGTGGCGTTGTTGCGCTTCTTGAGCGCTTCGCGCCAGGCCACGGTCGCCACGGCCTGATCGCCCTCAGGAGCGCACCAGCTTCTCCAAGGCCGCGTCCGCCAGGAATGACGAGCGGCTTTTGACCTTGTGCTCGCGCACATAACGGTCGATGCGCTGGATGACATAACCGGGCAAGGTCACGTTGACCTTCTCGGTCTTGCCCAGATAGGGCGAGATGTCCAGCTCGAGCATGCCCCAGCCCATCCCGGCGTAGTCTTCATGGGCGTGATGATTGGCCACCGACGTGGGCATCGGAATCGGCCCACCTTCGGCGGCGATTTCTTGCAGCATGATGTGCGCGACTTCCACGGCGGCGTTGTACGCCTCTTCGAAACTGTCCCCGGCGGTGACCGCGCCTGGAATATCGGGGATCTGAATACCGGTGGCGGTAAAGTCATCGCCCCATTCGATACAGATTGGGTATTGCATGAATGCTCTCCTTAAAACTGAAACAGTCCGGCGCGTTTCCTGATGCTTCTGACGGTGCCCAGCGGCAGGTCCTTCTCGGGGTGCGGCACCGGGATCGTGTACGGGTTATAGCGGTGAGTAAAAATGTGATGACTGCCCGTGACCCGATCCAGCACCCAACCCGCCTCTTGCAGCTCCTTGATCAATAGCCTGCTTTGCACCGCAGCCTCCTTGGCTTGGTCGGAATAAAAGTAACCCTAGAGTTATCTTTACTCAAGCACAGAATCAGGGATCCCGACTGGCGGCTGTTTTACCGAATGTTGGTATTACACGCATTCATTCCCTCGACGCATAAATCCTATGCCCGGCAGCCCGCTTCTACCCGCGCACCGCCGTGCCCATCATCCCCTCCAGCCAAGCCGGCTCATCTCCCGAGGGACTACCGCCATGACACTTCAAGCCACACTTGATGCCTTCCGCGCTGACTTCAAAGCGGGCAAGCCGCCCTATAACGCGCCCGCGCATATCCATCCGATCATGGAGCGCGCCACCGCCGAGCTGATCGCCAGCGGTGCAGCACAACGTGCCCTCAAGGTGGGAGACAAAGCGCCGCTGTTCAGCCTCAAGGACGCCGACGGCAACGCGGTGTCCTCGGCCAGGCTGCTGGCCCAGGGGCCGCTGGTGCTGACGTTCTACCGAGGTGTGTGGTGCCCTTACTGCACTATGGAATTGCAGGCGTTGCAGGCGTTTCTGCCGACACTGACGGCGGCTGGCGCCCAGTTGCTGGCCCTGTCGCCGCAAACGGCCGCCAACAGCCGCAAATCCACGCGCATTGCCGGGCTGGGGTTCCCGATCCTCAGCGACACCCACAACGACGTCGCCGATGCGTTCGGGCTGCGCTTTCAATTGCCGGATTATTTGATCGAACTCTACAAGGCGCTGGGCAACAACCTGCCGCTGATCAACGACGATCCGGCCTGGACACTGCCCATGCCCGCCCGCTATGTGATCGGCCAGGACAGCGTGATCCGTTACGCCGAGGTCAACCCGGATTACACTCAACGCCCGGAACCCTCGGCGCTGCTCGACGCCCTCACCCGATAACCCAAGGACACCCGATGGACCGCCTTACTGCCATGGAAACTTTCGTCCACGTTGTCGAAACCGGTTCGTTCTCGGCCGCTGCCAAGCGCCTGGGCATCGGCCAGCCCGCCGTGTCCAAGAGCATCGCGCAATTGGAAGCACGCCTGGCGGTGCGCCTGGTGTTGCGTTCGACCCGTGGCCTTACGCCCACCGAGGCAGGCCTGGCGTTTTTCGAGAAAGCCCGGCGCGCCATCGACGAAGCCAACGAGGCCGACGACGCCGCCCGGGGAGCCGGCGCCGGGCTGTCGGGCAACCTGCGTATCAGCGCAGCGGTGACCTTCGCCCGCATGCATATCATTCCGCACCTGGGCGCGTTCCTGGAGCAGTACCCGGGGGTGAATGTCGACGTGGTGCTCGATGACCGCACGCTCAATCTGGTGGAAGAAGGCATCGACGTCGCCCTGCGCATGGGCAACCTGGATGACTCCAGCCTCACGGCGCGCAAGATCGGTGAATCACCCTGCGTGATCCTCGGCACGCCGGCCTACTTCGAACGCTTCGGCGAGCCCGCCACCCCGGCGGACTTGCTGCAGCACCAGGCGATCATCTACACCCGAGGCGAAGGCTCGCACTGGAACTTTACCCAAGGCGACACGCATTACCCGCTCGTTGCCCATGGCCGCGTGCGCGTGACGGCGGCGGAAGGCGTGCGCGCCGCCGTACTGAGCCATCTGGGCCTGACACTGTCTTCCAGCTGGATGTTCGCGCCGGAGCTGGCCAGCGGCGAGGTCAAGCGCGTGCTGGCGGACTGGCATTTGCCGCCCCGGGATTTGTGGGCAGTGTTCCCCACCGGCCGGATGGCGAGCGCCAAGGCACGCGCGTTTGTGGAGTATGTCGAAGCGCTGATCAACGCCTGACAACGTTCAGCACTAACTGCAGCAAGGTCGACAGCGTCGTGGCGAGCATTTCGCTTAACACTGAAATCATGCCTGCGGTCGGATCAAGCGGTGCCGGTAGCGGTGGTGCGGGCACGGGTGCTGGCGACGGCGCCGGTACCGGTGCTGGCACGACCTTCGGCACCGTTTGCCCCTGCCACAGCACATCCCCCGGCTTGATCTGGCCGATGCCCTTGACCATGAAGCCGGCATTGCCCGTGCCCATCAGGTCGATCTCCAGGCTTGAACGACCCGTGGCAGCGTCATGCTTGAGCACAGCCTCCCCGGCCCGCCCACTGAACCGGTCAGTAAACATCAGGGCGCCGACACCCGCCTCTCTCAAGGCGCCCGAGACATCGAGCCTGTCGACCCCGGTGGTGAAGTCCTCGATCACGTCCGGCTGCTGCGGTGTGGAGTCACTGGCCTTGTCGTAGATAAACGTATCCGCGCCCCCACCGCCGCGCAATGTGTCGGCCCCCGCACCGCCCTTGAGCCGATTGTTCGCGTCATTGCCCGTCAACACATCGCGTCCGGCACCGCCGATGGCGTTCTCAACCGTGCAGCCTTTGGCGATGGAGACATTGCCCTTCAAGCCACCCACATCGGAAAACGACTCGGCCTTCAGGCTGATGTTCTGGTTCTGGGCAAACCCGGAAAAATCCAGGGTATCGTCCCCCCCGCCATCCCAGACGCAGAAGATCGGTTTGTCCGTGGCGCTCTTGAGGGTCATGGCTTCGCGCTCGGTATTGGAGTTGAAGCCATAGGTGGTGTCGGTCTTGCGGGTCTGGTGATTGGCCCCATACAGCCGCTGCACCGCGGCAATGTCATCCATCATCGGCGCGCTGGGGTTGGAGTGGCGAAAATCATGACCGGCCTGATGCTTTTCGGACCAGTAGCTCATGACACTGCGCGCCTTGGTGTCACCGGCATACACAGCGCCATTGTCATAAGTGGAACCACCGCCATTGTAGTTACCCGGATGCTGCAGGCCGATGGCGTGTCCGATTTCATGCACAGCGGTGAGCGAAAAGTGGCTGTCCAGCCCCGGCGAACTGCCTGATTTCAGTGTGCCAATCGTCGCGGTGGTACTGCTGGTGGCGCGCGTGGGTGAGATGGCGACGCCACGGTCTCCACGTGGGTTGTTCTTGACGTGAACCGTGCAGTCCGCACCTGCCGCCCGCTCCCTGAAACTGATATTGGCCACGTCCTGCCAGGACTGGGCGGCCTGGCGCACACGTTGCTGCTGCGCAGCAGAGAAAGTGGGATCGACGGTGTAGGAAAGATCTATCTTGTTGTCGTTATTGCGGTCGTGAAAGTGCAGGTTATCGCGGGTGATGTGCTTGCCCGCCTGGTCGGTGGTGTAGGTCGGCTTGCCGCTGGCGCCCACGCCAAACGGTCCGGGATCGGCAAGCGGCAAGGTTTGCTGTGGGGGTGTACGCGATAAAGACTCAGAACTGATCATGGGAATTTGCGCTCTTTCTAGAGGATAAATGAGCCAGACACGTGAGCATCGGCTGATTGAATTTCCCTGCAAAAATGAGTGCGCAACAGCCTTTATTTAGTTCGTCCTGAAACAGCGCGGCGTGGGGCAACACCTGCTAAAACACGCGAAAAAACACTTGCACTTCAAAAAACCAGACACACATGGGCGAAGCTGAAAACCTGTTGATTCCACGCGATAAAAATATAAACCCACACAATTGACCGGCGCTTACTGCTTCAAAGCCGCCCTGACGCGGATACATTCGCTCAACTTTTTCATGGTGGTTTTCCCGTGGGCCAGGACCTTGCCGCTTGACAGGCGCCTGCGCTAAAGCACCCGGCCATCCCACCCCACGGTCACATGCCGTGGCAACTTTCGCCGATGTTCCAGCAGCCATGCATCCAGCGTATGCCCCACATGGGTCAGTACCCCCAACTGCGCACCGGTGTCGGCAATACTCTGCAACGCCAGCGTCAGGTCATTGTGATTGCGCGGAGCTTGCGGCTGCGGCGGCATGGAGCAATCCAGCACCAGCACATCCAGCGGCTCGCGTTGCAACCAGGCCAGCGTGTCAGGTGGCAGGCCGACGGTGTCGGTAAGGTAGGCGATGCGGCGCCCCTCGCCTTCGAGCAGGTAACCCAGGGTCAGCCTGGAATGTTGCAACGGCAACGCGGTAACGCTCAGCGCGCTGAACTGCCGGGTTTCGAACGCGGCAAACGGCTGGCTGAAATCGAGGATGCCGGGATGCTTGTAGAGGTCGGACAAACCTTCCGGATCCGCCGGGCCGTGCACCGGTATCACCAGCCCCTGGCCCCAGCGCAAGTGCAGCAAGCCTTGCGCATGGTCGGCGTGATAGTGGGTCTGGAAAATCCCGCTGAAACTGCGCGGCGGGAAACGTTCGGTGAGGTCGGGCAAGCCGCTGTCGATCAGCCAGCGCTGGTCGCCGCATTCGATCAGCGCGCTGCACGGTCGGCGGCGCAGGCTTGCATCGCTGCGCGCCATCGCGCACGCCGCGCACTCGCAGCCATACACCGGGACTTGCCGCGCGTCACCGGTGCCGAGCAGGGTCAGGCGCATGCCGAGTGCCCGTGGTCGAGGCAGCACAGCAGGCGCTCGACGGTGTGTTCCAGCGGGCCGGAATTGTCCAGCACGAACAACCCCGCGCCGTTGCCGCTGATCAACTGCGCCGTGAAGCGTGCATTGCGTGCCAGGCGCTCCTCGATATCCGCCAGGGACTCGCGTCCTCGCGCGATCAGGCGCTGGCGCAACACGGCTTGATCCACCGTCAGCAACAGCACCAACAGGGTCGGATAGCGCTCGCGGGTCTGCGCCAGGTGCGCACGCGAGCCGTTGACCAGCACGTCCTGCCCCGCCGCCAGCCAGTCGTCGATTTCCCGGGGAATCCCGTAAGACAACCCATTGGCCTGCCAACTGAGGGCAAACCCACCCTCGGCCTGCAGCGCCGCGAACTGTTGCGGGCTCACGCCCTGGGCCGCTTCACCCACCGCTTCCGCCGAGCGGGTGATCACGCGGCGCACGATGCGGCAGCCGCGCTCGGCCAAGCGCGGGCGTGCGGCATCCAGCAGGCTGTCCTTGCCCGAACCGGATGGCCCGATGAGATAGATCAACCTGCCCACCATCAAAACACCCTCTTCGCCTGTCGCCAGACTTGTTGCACTACAGGAAGCCCTTCGCGGCTGCGGGCCTGTACCAGGTCCGCGCGCAGGCCAATGGCAATTTCACCGCGATCCGCCAGCCCGGCCGCTTGCGCCGGCGCCAGGCTGATCATCTTGACCGCCCGCGACAGGTCGCCGCCGTCCTGCTGGTCGGCCAGCACGAACGCAGCCTGCAACAGGCTGGCCGGGTAGTAATCACTGGAAAGTATATCCAGCAATCCCTCGGCAGCCAGGCCGGCGGCGGCCACATTACCCGAGTGCGACCCACCGCGCACCACGTTCGGTGCGCCCATCAAGACTTTCATGTTGAGTGCCTGACACCCCTTCGCCGCCTCCAGCGTGGTCGGGAATTCGGCGATGGTCATGCCGTAGCGCGCCGACTCTTCCACATGCGCCAGGGTCGCGTCGTCATGGCTGGCCACCGACAGGCCGCGCCCCAGGCAATGCTCGACGATGGCCGCGCGATAACGGTCGCTGTACTCCCGCGAGTTGGCCATCTGCAGCACGATAAAAGCGTCCATGGTTTCGTCGTTGAGGTGGTACTTGCCCATGTAGTACTCACGGTACTTGGATTCGAGCACGAACTGGCGCTGGCCCGGCGAGTGGTCCATCACCGAGACCAGGCGCACCAGTGGGTTTTCCACCAGGTCGCGGAACACGCTGAGGGTGTCGGGGTGGCACAACTCGCAGCGCAGGTGCAGGTGATGCTCGGCGCGCGTCAGGCCGGCGCCTTCTGCCGCAGCGATCGCGTCGAGCATCGCCGGCAGCTTCTTCATGCGATTGCCCTTGGGGTTCACGTCGCCGATGGACACCGCATCGAACACCGTGGTGATGCCCGCCGCGATAATTTGCGCATCGTGGCTGAGTACCGCCGAGGTCGACGGCCAGTCCACGCCGGGGCGCGGGGTCATGTGTTTTTCCAGGTTGTCGGTGTGCAATTCCACCAGGCCGGGGAGCAGGCAATCCCCGCCCAGATCCTGGGCCTGGGGCAACTGGCTGCGACCTTCGGCGATGTCGACGATCTTGCCGTCGCGCAGCACCACGCAGCCGAGGAACATGCGATCAGCGGTGACCACCTGGGCATTACTGAGGATCTGTTCAGCGGGCATGTGCGTATTCCTCTTCGGCAACGGGCGTGGGGGTCATGTCGAAATGGCGGTCGGCAACCGCTTCACGGGCAGCGCGGTCGTGGAAGATGCCGATCAGCGCGGCACCGCTGGCCTTGGCTTCGTTGATCAGTTCCAGCACCACTTGGCGGTTGCTGTCATCCAGCGACGCGGTGGGTTCGTCCAGCAGCATCACCGGCCACTCCACCATGAAGCCACGGGCGATGTTGACGCGCTGCTGCTCGCCACCGGAGAAGGTCCCGGGCGCCAGTTGCCACAGGCGCTGGGGGATGTTCAGGCGCGCCAGCAAGTGCTCGGCACGCGACTGCGCATCGGCCTTGGACCAGCCACGCGCCAGCGCCGGCTCCATGACCACATCCAGGCACGCCACGCGCGGGATCACCCGCAGGAATTGGCTGACGTAACCGAGGGTCTGCTGGCGCACCTGCAGAATGTCGCGCGGCGCCGCGCCGACCAGCTCCAGCCACGCCTGCGCATGACGTACGCGGATGCTGCCGCCCGCCGGCAGATAGTTGCCATACAGGGTACGCAGCAAGGTGCTCTTACCCGCGCCGGACTGGCCATGCAGTACCAGGCATTCGCCTGCCTGCACGCTGAACCCCACGCCGCGCAGCACGTTGAGCACCACCCCATGCTGCTGGTGCAGGGTGAAGGTTTTCGAGAGGTCACGGACCTCGATCAAGGCATTCGTCATGGCTGCAGTACCGAAGACACCAGCAGTTGAGAGTAAGGGTGTTGTGGATCGTCGAGGATCTGGTCGGTCAACCCGGTTTCCACCACCCGCGAGCGACGCATCACCATCAGGCGATCAGCGAGCAGGCGGGCCACGGCCAGGTCGTGGGTAACGATCACCACCGCCAGGTCCAGCTCACGCACCAGGCCGCGCAGCAGATCGAGCAGCCGCGCTTGCACCGACACATCCAGGCCGCCGGTAGGCTCATCCATGAACACCAGGCGCGGGCTGGAAACCAGGTTGCGGGCGATTTGCAGGCGCTGCTGCATGCCGCCCGAGAAAGTGCGCGGCAGGTCATCGATACGCTGCGGATCGATTTCCACCTGGCTCAGCCAGTCGAGGCCGGCACCGCGCAGTTGCGCATAGTTGCGCACGCCCTGGGCCATCAGGCGCTCGCCGATATTCGCGCCGGCCGACACGCCCATGCGCAGGCCGTCGCGGGGGTTCTGCTCGACAAAGCCCCATTCGGTGCGCAGCAAGGTGCGGCGCTCGGCTTCGCTGGCGCTGTAGAGGTCAAGCCATTCGCCGTCTTTGCTGCGATAGCCGATGCTCCCCGACTGCGGTGGCAAACGCCCGCTCAGCAGCGAGAGCAAGGTGGATTTGCCCGAACCGGACTCGCCGACGATGCCCAGCACTTCGCCGGGATACAGGTCAAAACTGACGCCCTGGCAACCCTTCTCCGGGCCGTACAACAGGGACAGGTCGCGGACTTGCAATAACGGCTGGCTCACTGGTTGTTCTCCTTGACCCGCTGGGCGCAATACCAGGTGTCGGAACACACGAAACTCTGGGTCCCGGCGTCATCCAGAATCAGCTCATCGAGGAACGAATCATGGCTGCCGCAGATGGCGCAGTTGTGCTCCCACTGCTGCACTTCGAACGGGTGATCCTCGAAGTCCAGACTGGTGACCTGGGTGTAGGGCGGCACCGCGTACAGGCGCTTTTCGCGACCGGCGCCGAACAGCATCAAGGCCGGGCTCATGTCGAGCTTGGGGTTGTCGAATTTGGGGATCGGCGACGGGTCCATCACGTAGCGCTCATCGACCATCACCGGGTACGCATAGCTGGTGGCGATATGGCCAAAGGTGGCGATGTCTTCGTAGAGCTTCACGTGCATCACCCCGTAATCATTCAGCGCGTGCATGGTGCGCGTCTCGGTTTCCGACGGTTCGATAAAGCGCAGCGGTTCTGGGATCGGCACCTGGTAAACCATGACCTGGCCGGCCTGCAGCGGGGTCTCCGGGATGCGGTGGCGGGTCTGGATCACCGTCGCTTCAGGGGTCGCCTCGGTAGTAGCGACGCCCGCGGTGCGCGCGAAGAAG
This sequence comes from Pseudomonas sp. GW821-FHT05D12, assembly GCF_059419825.1. Classification (NCBI taxonomy): domain Bacteria; kingdom Pseudomonadati; phylum Pseudomonadota; class Gammaproteobacteria; order Pseudomonadales; family Pseudomonadaceae; genus Pseudomonas; species Pseudomonas sp. GW821-FHT05D12. The sequence continues at coordinate 91,628 of NZ_JBWKSN010000007.1, forward strand.
CGGCGAATCGAGACGGCGTTGGTGGTGTCGTCGGCGCCCTGGTCGATGACCTTGAGCACGTCATCGGCGCCGAGGATCGCGGCGGTCAGTTGCATGCCGCCGGTGCCCCAGCCATACGGCAACGGCATCTCGCGACCACCGAACGGCACCTGGTAACCGGGGATCGCCACGGCCTTGAGCAAGGCGCGGCGGATCATGCGCTTGGTCTGCTCGTCGAGGTAGGCGAAGTTGTAGGCCGGGTCGCGTACCGGCACTTGCGTCAGGTCATTCATGGCGGGTGCCCTCGGCCGGTTGGCGCAGTTTGCGGATCAGTTCCAGTTCGGACTGGAAGTCCACGTAGTGCGGTAATTTGAGGTGCGAAACAAAGCCCGCCGCCTCGACGTTGTCGCAATGCGCCAGCACAAACTCCTCGCGCTGGGCCGGCGAGACGATCTCTTCGTTGTATTCCCCGGCGCGCAGTGAGCGGTCGACCAGCGCCATGCCCATGGCCTTGCGCTCGGCATGCCCGAACGCCAGGCCATAACCGCGCGTGAACTGCGCAAGCTCGGTGGCCGAGCCAACGAACTGGTTGACCATCTCGCACTCGGTCACTTCGATGCTGCCCAGGCAGATCGGGAAACCCAGCTCTTCGGGGTCGATCCACACCTCCACGTCACCGATGCGAATCTCGCCGGCAAACGGGTGGTTACGGCCGTAGCCGCGCTGGGTCGAATACCCCAGCGCCAGCAGAAACCCTTCATCGCCACGGGCCAGGGCCTGCAGGCGCTCGGCGCGGCTGGCGGGGTACTCCAGCGGGTCGCGGGTAATGTCGGCGACACGCGCGTTGTCGTCGGTTTCGTGCTTGATCAGGCCTTCCTTGGCGAGCAAACCGAGCACGCGTGGGCAGGCTTCCAGCGTCGCCTCGGGCGTGGTCTGCGGCCCCGGATATTCGCCTTCGGCCAGCAGCGCAAAATCCAGCAGCCGATGGGTGTAGTCGAAAGTCGGGCCGAGCAGTTGGCCGCCGGGCACGTCCTTGAACGTGGCGGACAAGCGCCGGCTCAAGGACATTTGCGCGGTGTCGATCGGCAGGCTCGGGCTGAAGCGCGGCAGCGTGGTGCGGAAGGCGCGCAACAGGAAGATCGCCTCCACCAGATCCCCCGCCGCTTGCTTGATCGCGAGCGCGGCGAGTTCGGCGTCGAACAGCGAGCCCTCGGTCATTACGCGGGCCACGGCCAGGGGCAGTTGCTGGCGAATCTGCTCGACACTGAGTTCAGGAATCGCGGTATCGCCCCGGCGTTTTTTTGCCAGCAGGCGGTGGGCATTGTCGATGGCCTGTTCGCCACCTTTGACGGCTACGTACATCAGGCGTGCTCCTCTGCGATGCGGCTGCTGCGCGGCAGGCCGATCAGGTGATGGCCGGCGGCGAACAGCACGTCCAGGCCACGGGGGAAGGCGTCGCGGCGCTGACGCTCGTGCCAGAAAGCTTGTGGCACCGGCACGTGCACCCGGCGCTGGGCCTGGATACCCGGGCCGCGCCAGAGCAGGCCGCGACCGGCTTCCAGGTCGGTGAGCTGCACCAGCAAAGTGCAGGACTGATCGGGATAGCGGTCATTGCCGTGGTCGAAGCCGCCGAGGTCGAGCAGGTCCTGCTCGCCCAGCAGTGCAAACACGGCGTCCTCGCGCTTATCCGTGAGCGGGCAACCGCAGTGGAAAGCCAGGTTGGCGCGAATCAGCGGCGTGTCGAAGCTCGGCGCCAGCCATAGCGGCGTGTCCACATCCAGCAGCGCCAGGCACAAGGCGTAGGTGGCGGGCGCCAGCCCGTCAAGGCGCGGGGCCGAAGGCAGGTGCTGGATCAAACCCGGTTCGGCCAGGGCCTTGAGGGCGGCACGAAAGCCGCGCTGGGCATCCAGGACCGGGTCGACAAACGCCGGTTGCAACAGGTGAGCACTCATCAGTTTTCTCCTCGCACCAGGGTGAAAAACTCGACCTTGGTGGCCGCCGTGTCGGCTTCTTTTTGCGCGCGGCGTTGTGCCTGGGCACTGGCCAGCGCGGTGATCAGGTCGCTGAGCCAAATGCTCGGATGAGCGCCTTGCAGGTGGGCGTCGGCCAGGGCGGCCAGTTCGGCGTGGACCTTGTCGCGCCCGGCCAGGTAGCTGTAGCCGGTGCGTCCATCAGCCAAGCGCACCACGCAGCGGGTCACGCTCATTTCGCCGAGATTGAACGGCGCGCCATTACCGCCCATGCGGCCGCGCACCAGGGTCATGCCGATTTCCGGAGCGCGAATGGTCTGGTATTCCACGTCTTTCAACGCGGCTTCATGCGGTTGCAGTTCACTGAGTTGGGCGCGGGCAAGCACGCCAATCCAGTGTTGACGCGGGGACAGGTTCATCGTGGTCTCCATCAAGTCACCACTTGGTACTGGAAGCGATCCGAACGGCTGGTGGACTGCGCCAGCTCCACTGGGCGGCCGTCGCGATCGCAGGAAAGGGTAAACACGGTGAGGGCCGGCAAATGCCGGGGCATCAGCAGCAGCGCGGCTTCATCACGGTTGGGCAAGCGCGCACCGATCAGGCTTTGGGTGCGCGTCAGCGGCAGGTCACGCTCACGCAGGTACTGGCGCAACGAGCCGCCGGTGTAGTCGGCCAGCAACGGCGCGCGGCTGGCGCAGTAGCGATGGCGGATCAGGCTGACGGGCTGGTGGTCGAGTTTGCGCAGGGTTTGCAGCTCGATCATCGGCGCCATTTCGGCAATGCCCAGGTGCCCGGCTTCCTCGCGGCTGGCGTAGCAGTAGCGGCGCTTGAGCAGCACCGCCTCGACACCGACACCCTGGGCCGACAAGGATTGGCTGTAGGAGGTCTCGGCGCCCATCGAGTAGATCAGCGGCCGGTCGAGCACCTGGGTGCCCTTGCCCTGGCGGCGCAACAGACTGCCCTCGAACACCAGCTCATCGATGGCGCGGCGCAGGGTGTGACGGTTGACGCCGAAGCGTTCGGCCATGTGCACCTCGCCGGGGAGGAAGTCGCCGGCTTGGTAGCTGCTCAGTTCACGGCGCAGGATATCCGCGAGTTCGCGGTACACCGGTTCTTCTTGTCTAGACAACTGCATGCTTAAAAAAAGCGCCGCGCGGGCACCCCTCCAAGGTCAGATGAACTGCTTGCGCAGGCGTTGGGACAGCACGTCGATCAAGCTCACCACCACGATGATCACCAGCAGCACCGCGCAGGTTTGTACGAACTGGAAGGCGCGGATGTTTTCCCAGAGGATCACGCCGATCCCGCCGGCACCGACCATGCCTACCACCGTGGCCGACCGCACGTTGGCTTCGAAGCGGTACAACGCGTAGCTCACCCACAGCGGCATGACCTGCGGGATCACGCCGTAGATGACTTCCTGCAAGGCACTCGCGCCCGTGGCCCGCACGCCTTCCACCGGGCCCGGGTCGATGGCCTCGACGGCTTCGGCAAACAGCTTGGCGAGTACGCCGGTGGTGCTGATCCACAGCGCCAGGACACCGGCGAAGGGACCGAGGCCGACGGCAACCACGAACAACATCGCGAACACCATTTCATTGATCGAGCGGAAGGCATCCATGACCCGGCGCAGCGGCTGGTGGACCCACCAGGGGGTGATGTTGTCGGCACACAGGATGCCCAGCGGCACTGAGCAGACGATGGCCAACACCGTGCCCCAGAGGGCGATTTGCACGGTGACGATCATCTCCTTGAGGTAGGAGCGCCATTCGTGGAAATCCGGCGGGAAGAAGTCCGCGGCGAAGGTCGCCATGTTTCCGGAGTCGCGGTACAGCGCCAGCGGGTTCATTTCCGCGCCGTGCCAGGCCCAGGCCAGCAGGACCAGGAACAGGCCCCAGCCGAGGTATTGCGGCCAGGTCCTTTTGCCAACCGCTTCAGCGTGCAAAGTCGTCATGGGTCACTCTCGGTATAAGGTTGGAACTGGCTTAATGTGGGAGCGGGCTTGCTCGCGAATGCTGAGAATCAGTCGCCGGATGCGTTGAATGACACACCGTATTCGCGAGCAAGCCCGCTCCCACCTAGAGCCCGGTTCCTACAGGGGGTTAGCCGTTGGCTGCGGTTTTCTTGTCCAGCTCGCTGATGCGCTGCTGCAACTTGGCCAGGTCGGCGTCGATGTCCGCCAGCTTCTTGGCCTTGTCAGCGGCTTCGAGGTGGTCGTCAGCGCTGATCGTGGTGCGCTGCTTGAACAGTTCCAGCTGGCGGATCGGCAACAGTTGGTCGTCGTTGGAGGCGAGGAACTTGCCCAGCTGCATGTTTTTCAGCACGGCCTTCTCTTCATCGGTGTCGCCGTAGTGGGCGAAGAAATCGCGGATCTTGGTCTTCTCGCTGTCGCTCAGCGCCTTGCTCCACACCATCGGGTCGGCCGGGATCAGCGGCGACTTCCAGATCACCTTGAGCATCGCGGCCTTGTCCGGTTGGGTGACTTCCAGACGGTCCCAGCTTTCGGTGTTGAAGGTGGCGACGTCCAACTGCCCCTTGGCCACGCTCAGCGCGTTGACTTCATGGCTGGAGTTCAGCGTGCGCTTGAAGGCGGTGGCGGCATCGACGTGGTTCTTGGCGAACACGTAGTAGCCCGGCACCAGGTAGCCCGAGGTCGAGTTCGGATCACCGTTGCCGAAGGTCAGGTTCTTGGCGTTCTTGAGCATATCGTCGACGTTGTTGATCGGGCTGTCCTTGCGCACGATCAGCACGCTCCAGTAACCGGCGGCGCCGTTCGCGGCGGCGGTCTGGGCGAAGATCTCGCCGTTGGAGCGGTCTACCGCTTCCATCGCGGCCTTGTTGCCGAGCCAGGCCACGTCGACCTTGTTGAACCGCATGCCCTGGATCAGGCCGGCGTAGTCGGAGGCGAAGGTGGCGTTGATGGTCAGGCCGGTCTTCTTGTGCATGTCATCCAGGAAGGGCTGCCAGATGCTCTTGAGGTTCTGCGAAGACTCGGTGGACATGATGCCGAAGTTGATGGCTTTGTCCGCCGCGTAGGCATGGCCCATCGCGGCACTCGCCAATAACGCGGCAGACAGAAACACGTGGCCGATACGGTTCAACATGGACGGGATTCCTGTGGGTCGTGAGTAGGGTTTCAAGCGCGCGCCAGGGCCAGCCGAGGGGTCACCTCGGTGCGGCGGGTCTGGTCGGAAAACATCAGGCTGGTGTCGACGTCGGCACCGTACAAATCATTCAGGAACTGGCTGCTCATCGCGCTGCCCTGCCCGTCGAAGTGAATGCGCCCGCCTTTGAGCGCCACGGCGCGGGGGCAATAACGCATGGCGTAATCGACTTGATGCAGGGTCACGACGACGGTCTTGCCGTCGCGGCGGTTGATGTCGGCGAGGATCTCCATGACCTTGCGCGCCGACTCCGGATCGAGCGAGGCGATCGGTTCATCGGCAAGAATCACCTCGGCACGCTGGGTCAATGCCCGGGCAATCGCCACGCGCTGCTGCTGGCCGCCGGACAAGGTGGACGCGCGTTGCGCAGCCAGGTCGGCCAGGCCCACACGAGCCAGGGACTCGAGCGCAAAGGCCTTCTCCTCGGCATTGAACAACCCGAGGTTGCCGCGCCAGCGCGGCATGCGGCCCAGGCAACCGAGCAGCACGTTGTCGAGCACGCTCAGGCGATTGACCAGGTTGAACTGCTGGAAGATGTAGCCGATGTCCGCGCGCAACCGCCGTACCTTGCCGTTCAACCGTCCACTGGCCTGCACCTCCCGGCCCAGCACCTTGATGCTGCCGCCGTTGCTCTTGTCGCAACAGGCCAGGCCCGCCAGGTGGCGCAACAAGGTGGACTTGCCGGAACCGGAAGCGCCAATCAGCGCGACCATCTCACCGGCGGCAATGGTGAGTTCGAGGTCGACCAATGCGGATTTCTTCGCAAAGGTCTTGTTCAAGTGATCGACATGGATAGCGTGAGTCATGGGCTTCTCTGTCTTGTTTGAACAGCCAATGGATGGCTGCGGTTGAGTTCAAACGACAGTAGGCCTGGGCTGTGTCAGCCCTATGACTTGCACATGACTACAGGGGGTCGGTTGGATGAAGGTTTTGTGAAAGGTTGGATGCGACCCTGCGTGGTCTTATTGTGGCGAGCAGGCTTGCCCTGCGCTGGGCTGCTCTGCAGCCCCAATAAGACCACCGCGTTTATTCAGGCAGAACGCGTCGTCAGGTTTAAGGGCCGCTTCGCAGCCCAACGCAGGGCAAGCCTGCTCGCCACAAACTGTCCGCTTCTTCTAGGAACTGTCCTACAACCCGTGTGGGTTGCTATAACGCACCGTTAGCCTCTCGCAGTCGCTGCTCAACTCAGCGATCAGGCTTGGTCGCCTGGGTTGGAATGGCGCACAGTGCCGCGCAAGCGGCATTATTGTGTTCGCGTCATGGCGAGCTGTGCGTGGGAGGGCTCAGGCCCTGCCGGGTTTCCATTCCCTGGTCGACCAACCTGCGTATAGCTCGTCCCCCTTCTGCTTGGTCGCGGATGGGGTGCAGAGGGTTGCGATTGCGCAGTTGTTGGTAGATCAAGCGCTGAATCGGGAGTGCCCCGTGGCCTGATGGCTGAGGCGATCTATGTGGGAGCTGGCTTGCCTGCGATGGCGGTGGGTCAGTTGGCAGATTTATGCCTGACACACTGCTATCGCAGGCAAGCCTGCTCCCACATTTGCTCCGAGTGCATCAGGGAATATTGGCGTCACGCGCGCGCAGTCGCGGGGTGACGAAATCCAGGAATGCGCGCACTTTCAGCGGCAATGGCGCCTGGCCTTTATGCACCAGGTTGATGGGCAACGCGGCCGATTCGAACGGCTGCAGCACCACCTGCAAATCACCCTTTTGCACTGCATCCGCCACTTGATACGACAGCACCCGAATCACACCAACATCCAGTGTCGCCGCCGTGATTGCCGCTTCCGCGGTGTTCACCGACAGCCGCGAACGCACCGGCACGCTCTGTTGCGCCTTACCCGCACCAAACACCCAGGCGCCCACCGAGGCCAGCACTTCGAAAGTAATGCAGTTATGGTCTGCCAGCGCCTGCGGCGTGGCCGGCAGGCCATGGGTTTGCAGGTATTCGGGACTGGCACACACCACCCGCCGCACCGTGCCGACTTGCACGGCCTTGAGCGAACTGTCCGGCAGGTCACCAATGCGCACGGCCACGTCGCACTGTTCTTCCATCAAGTGCACCACGCGGTCGGTGAGCATCAGGTTGATGCTGATTTCGGGGTACTGCGCGAGAAACTCCGCCACCACCGGCACGATATGCAGGCGCCCGAACACGATGGGCGCGGTCACCACCAACTCGCCCTTGGGCTCCGCATATTCACCGGTCGCCGCCCGCTCCGCTTCACCAATGTCCTCAAGAATTCGCCGGCACGCGGCCAGATAAGACGCGCCCACGTCCGTCAGCGACAACTGCCGCGTGGTGCGGTGCAGCAGCCGGGACTTCAAGTGGGCTTCGAGTTCCGCGACTTTGCGGCTGACCGACGCCAGCGGCATGTCCAACTTGCGTGCGGCCGCCGACAGGCTGCCCGCGTCGACCACTGCAACAAACACCGACATCGACTCAAGACGGTTCATGACGCCCTATCAAATTTTGGAAGGATGATTCCCGATCCTAGGGGATTATCGACATAAATGCGACTGCGTAAGGTTGCTCACTCAACCCCCTGCAACAAAAGGAAAGTGCCGTGAGCAGCCTGCCGATAACGTCCGAGAGTTCCCCGCCGCGAGGCAAGATCATCATGATGGCGGTGATCGCCGGGGCGGTGGTCACCAATATTTATTGCACGCAGCCGGTGCTGCCGTTGATTGCCTCGGACATGCGCGTCCCCGTGTCGACGGTCAACCTGGTGGCGGGCGCGGCCTTGCTGGGGTTTGCCACCGGGCTGGCCCTGTTGCTGCCGATGGGCGACCGCTTCGATCGGCGCAAGTTGGTGCTGGGGCAAATCGCACTGGCGTTTTGTCTTGCCTTGGCGGCGGCCTTTGCGCCGAGTATCTGGGCGCTGATCGGTGCCTCGTTTGGCCTGGGAATGGTGTGTTGCGTGCCGCAGCAACTGGTGCCGTTCGCGGCGGTGATGTCGCCGCCGCATGAGCGCGGGCGCAACGTGGGCACGGTGGTCAGCGGGATCATGCTGGGGATTTTGCTCGGGCGCACGATCAGCGGCGTGGTCGGCGAGGCCTATGGCTGGCGCGCGGTGTATGCGCTTGAGGCGGCATTCATGATCCCGGTGTGGTTTATCGCGGCCAAGCTGCTGCCGCCGGGCGTGCCGAGCAGCAATCTTTCCTACCCGCGCCTGCTGGCTTCGCTCTGGCCGCTGATGCGCGATAACAGCCCAATCCGGCAATCGATGATGGTGCAGGCGTTGTTGTGGGCGTGCTTCAACGCGTTTTGGGTGAATCTGGCGGGGTTGCTGGCCAATGGGCCGTGGCAGCTGGGCAGTGCCTGGGCCGGTGGTTTCGGGATTATCGGCGCGATGGGCGCATTCGCCGCCTCGTACGGTGGTCGGGCGGCGGACAAGGTCGGCTGTCGCAAGGTGATCGGCGCCAGCGTGGGCATTGTGACCTTGGCATACCTGTTACTGGCCGGGGCGCAGACGTCGCTGATGTTGCTGGTGGTGGGCGTGATCGTGCTGGACATCGGCGTGCAGGCGGGGTTGGTGGCGAATCAGACGCGGGCGTTTGCGGTAGACCCGAAGGCGCAGGGGCGGATCAATAGTTTGTACATGACCGCGACGTTTGTGGGTGGGGCGATTGGGGCGACGGTGAGTGGGTGGTAGATGGCACAGTTTGGGTGGATGGGGATTGTGGAGTTCGGGGTGGTGCTGGGCCTGTTGGCCGGGTTGATTCACTGGCTCGGTGGCTTCGAGCGTTCGCTCAAACTCCAGAACAAATGAAGCTCGAATGGGGGAGCTGGCTTGCCTGCGATGGCGGTATAGCTGCAATTGATCGGCGCCTGAAACACCGCCATCGCGGGCAAGCCCGGCTCCCACACTTGGGCTTTGTAGTTGGCGGGAATGCATTTCTGGATCGTACACAGCTCCCCCTGTGGGAGCTGGCTTGCCTGCGATGGCGGTATAGCTGCAATTGATTCGGCGCCTGAAACACCGCCATCGCGGGCAAGCCCGGCTCCCACACGCGACTGCACTTCAAGTCAGGCATAAAAAAGGCGACCTTTCAAAGGTCGCCTGTTTGTCACTGCGCGTACTGCTTGCTCAATCCCGGCGGCACGCCCTGGACATTGGTTTCTTCCCATGGCCCGTTCGGGCTGATGGAGCGGCTCCAGCCGTTGCTCCAGCGGTAATACGTGCGCTGGCGGTAGAAGGTGTCGGGCTGCTCTTCCAGCACATACACCTGCATCTTGCCGTCCCAGTGACTGGCGGCGCCGGGCGGTGGGGCGAAGGTTGGCGATGAGGTGGGCACGGGTTTCGGCGGCGGGGTCACCGGGCCGGATGGTTTGGTGCTCGGCTGGGTCGACGGGCCCGACGGTGGGATGGTCGGGCCGGTCGGCGCGGGAGGTGGGCGGTGGACCGCACAAGCGCTCAGGCCCAATACCAGGCTGAGCAAGGTGATGCGTGCAAATGCGGTCATAGGCGTTTCCTCGATTTACTGGTCCGGACTGTCGATGGTCAGCTGCTGCAGGGCAGTGGTGGTGCTGGCCAAGGGTTGGCTGCGGCCGATCCACTCGCCAGCGGTTGGAAGACCTGCCCGGGATATGCGCGCAACCAGTTGGACTTCGGGGAAGTTGGACAGTTTCAACTGCGGCATCATCGCGTCCGCATCGCCCAGTTCGACGGTGATCGGCAGGTCGGCGACGGTGACGCGCTTGGCGGCCAACGGCGCCGGCGGGCCACTGACGGCGCGAGCAAAAATGAACACGGTGTCGGTTGGCAGGGCTTTGGCTTTCACCTCGGCCGCCAGGTCCACGCGGACTTTCATCCCGGTTTTCTGCGCGACGGCACCGCCGCTTTCCTTGAGTTTCTCCGCTGCCCGATCAATACCGCCTTGCAACGCCGCACGGGAATTGTCTTGCGGTGGCAGTTGCGCCAACAGACGATTCCAGTAGTCGATTGCCTCTTGATAACGCTGGCCTTCAAAGGCCGCGATCCCGAGCAGGCCAAGGCTGGTGACTTCCTTCGGGTCGAGCTTCAAGGCTTCGTCCGTCAGCGCCTGGACCTTGGGCGACCACTGTTTGTTGTCGGCGAAGTACTGCGCCTGGGCCCACTGGCCGAGCAGTTCCGGCTGGCGCCCGGCCAAGGCCACGGTGCGCTCGAAGACCTTCGCGGCATCGGCGGCGCGATCCTGGGCCATGTACGCGCGACCGAGGAAGTACAGGCCTTCCGGCGAGTCCGGCTGGGCAGCGGCGGCACGTTCCAGGCGGCGGGTCATGTCTTCCATGGACACCGGCGGCTGGGAGAATTCGCGGGTCAGCTCGACCTTGTCGCTGGCGCCATAATGCAGGTACAGCGCAACGCCGAGGACAGGCACCAAAAATGCCGCCAACAATGGCAGTGGCTTGCCCAGGCGCGATTCACGCGGTTTTTCCACGCCTTCGGTGTCGGCCAGCAACTCGCGGGCGGCTTCGGCGCGGCCGGTGTCGAGTTGCGCGGCGTTGAGCACGCCTTCGTCCTGCTGCACCTGCAGCTCGGCGACGCGTTCCTGGTACAGCGCCACGTTCAGCGCGGTGCGATCCTCTTCACGTTGGGCGCGGCGGCCGCGCAGTACCGGAATCAACAGAAAACTCAGGGCAATCAGAAGCAGCAAGCCGGCTGCGAGCCAGAAATCAATCATCAGTCTTGGTGTCCAGCAATTGGTCGAGACGTTTACGCTCTTCAGGGGACAGCGCATCGGAGCCATCGGTCGGCGCAGCGCGGCGGCGGCGCACGATCACGGCCATCACCACCACGCCAGCCAGCAGCAGCCCGGCGGGGCCGAACCACAGCAACGCGGTCTTGCCGGTAAGGGCCGGTTTGTAGCGCACGAAATCACCGTAGCGGTCGACCATGAAGTCGATGATCTGCTGGTTGTCCTTGCCCTCCCCCAGCATGCGGAAGATCTCCTTGCGCAAGTCGGCGGCGATCGGTGCGTTGGAGTCGGCGATGTCCTGGTTCTGGCACTTGGGGCAGCGCAGTTCCTTGGTCAGCTCGCGAAAACGTTCGCGGTCACCTTCCTTGGCGAATTCGTAAGTATCGATGGCCGCGTGGGCCACGCCGGCCAAGCCCAGCGCCAGGACGGCAGCCGCTAACAGGCGCTTCATGGCTTGGCCTCATCGACCAGCGCCTGGTACTTGGCGGCGAGTTGTTCACGCCAGACCACCTCGTCGATCACGCCGACGTACTTGTCGCGGATCACGCCCTTGGCATCGATGAAAAAGGTTTCCGGAGCGCCGTACACGCCAAGGTTCAAACCGAGGTTGCCGTCTTCATCGCGGATATCCAGCTGGTACGGGTTGTGAAACTCCGCCAGCCACTTCAAGGCCGCCGCATTGTCGTCCTTGTAGTTGATGCCGTAGATCACCACGCCTTTCTCGGCCAGCTTGTTCAGCACCGGGTGTTCGACACGGCACGAGATGCACCAGGTGCCCCACACGTTGACCAGCGCCGGTTTGCCCAGCAGGTCAGCCTGGGTCAGGGTCTTGTCGCCCTGCACCGTCGGCAGGCTGAAGGCCGGGAACTGTTTGCCGATCATCGCCGAGGGCAGCTCGGCCGGGTCCAGGTACAAGCCGCGATACAGGAACACGGCCACCACCAGGAAGGCCGCCAGCGGTAAAACCATCAACCAACGCTTCATGCCGCCGCTCCCTGCAGACCGAGGGCTTCACGCACCCGGCTCTTGACCTTGACCCGATAACGCCGATCCAACGCGGCCAGCAACCCACCAAAACCGGTGAGCAAACCGCCGAACCAGATCCAGCGCACAAATGGTTTCACGTGCACTCGCACCGCCCAGGCGCCATCACCCAGCGGTTCACCCAACGCCACGTAGAGATCGCGGGTGAAACCGGCGTCGATACCGGCTTCGGTCATCATCGAACTCTGCACGGTGTACAGGCGTTTTTCCGGGTGCAGCACCGCCACTTCCTTGCCGTTGCGCACGACGCGCACCGTGCCTTTGTCCGACGTGAAGTTCGGCCCTTCGAAGTGCTTGGCGCCTTCGAAGATGAAGTGGTAACCGGCCAGGTCCATGGACTCGCCCGGCGCCAGGCGCAGGTCGCGCTCGGCGCTGTTCTGGCTGGACAGCACCACGCCGAGCGCGCACACGGCGATGCCGATGTGCGCGACCTGCATGCCCCAGTAGCTGCGGGTCAATGTCGGCAAGCCTTTGATCAAGCCTTTGTGGCGGGTCTTGTCGACGATGTCGCGCACACCGGCGAGCAATACCCAGGCGGCGAGCAGGAAGGTCGCAAGTACCGCCCAGTTGAAGTCGCCGTAGGCAATACCGGCGATCACTGCCAGGGCCACACTGCCGAGCAGCACCGGCATCAGCATGCCCGCCAGCCATTTCACCGGAGTGTCTTTCCAGCGCACCAGCACGCCGACGGCCATCACCACCATCAACAGGCCCATCAACGGAATGAACAACGCGTTGAAGTACGGCGGGCCCACGGACAACTTGGCACCGCTCAACGCATCCAGCACCAGCGGATACAAGGTGCCGAGCAGGATCATCGACGCGGCCACCACCAGTACGAGGTTATTGCCCAGCAACAGGGTTTCGCGCGACCACAGGTTGAAGCCGACCTGGCTCTTGACCACCGGGGCACGCAACGCAAACAGCGTCAGCGAGCCGCCGACCACGAACAGCAGGAAGATCAGGATGAACACGCCGCGCTCAGGGTCGGACGCAAACGCGTGCACCGACGTCAGCACGCCCGAACGCACGAGGAAAGTGCCAAGCAGACTGAGGGAAAATGCCGCGATGGCCAGCAGTACGGTCCAGCTCTTGAACACGCCGCGTTTTTCGGTGACGGCCAGCGAGTGAATCAGCGCGGTGCCGACCAGCCATGGCATGAACGAGGCGTTTTCCACCGGGTCCCAGAACCACCAGCCGCCCCAGCCGAGTTCGTAGTAGGCCCACCATGAGCCCAAGGTGATGCCAATCCCGAGGAAGGCCCAGGCGACGATGGTCCACGGCCGCGACCAGCGCGCCCAGGCGGCATCGAGGCGCCCACCGAGCAAGGCGGCGATGGCGAACGCGAAGGCCACCGAAAACCCCACGTACCCCATGTAGAGCATCGGCGGGTGCACGATCAGGCCAATGTCCTGCAGCAATGGGTTGAGGTCATGCCCGTCCACCGGGATCTGCGGCAGGATGCGGCTGAACGGGTTGGACGTCATGATCAGGAACAGCAGGAAGCCGATGCTGATCATGCCCATCACCGCCAGCACGCGCGCCAGCATGACTTGTGGCAGTTGGCGCGAGAACACCGACACCGCGAAGGTCCAGCCGCCGAGGATCAAAGCCCACAACAGCAACGAGCCTTCGTGGGCACCCCACACGGCGCTGAACTTGTAGTACCAAGGCAGCGCGCTGTTGGAGTTGTTCGCCACATAGGCGACGGAAAAGTCGTCGGTCATGAACGCATAGGTCAGGCAACCGAACGCGAACAGCAAAAAGGCAAACTGCCCCCAGGCCGCCGGTTGCGCCAGGCTCATCCACAGGCGGTCGCCGCGCCAGGCGCCGAGCAACGGCACCACGGCCTGGACGATGGCAAAGCACAGGGCGAGGATCATCGCCAGTTGGCCCAGCTCCGGAATAAACAGTGCGGACGTCATCACTTAGCCCTCCTTGGCGGGGGTTGGCGCGGGTTGACCGCTGTCCTTGAGGGCCTTGGTGACCTCGGGCGGCATGTATTTCTCATCGTGCTTGGCCAGCACTTCATCGGCCACCACCACGCCCTCGGCGTTGAGCTTGCCCAGGGCGACGATGCCCTGGCCTTCGCGGAACAGGTCCGGGAGGATGCCGCGGTAGGTGATGGTCACGGCCTTGTTGAAGTCGGTGACCACGAAGGTCACGTCGAGGGAATCTCCGGAACGCTTGAGCGAGCCCTTCTCGACCATGCCGCCGGCGCGAATGCGCGTGTCCACCGGCGCTTCGCCATTGGCGATCTGGGTCGGGGTATAGAACAGGTTGATGTTCTGCTGCAGGGCGCTCAGGGCCAGGGTCACGGCAATGCCGACGCCGGCCAGGATGGCAAGGATGATCAACAGACGCTTTCTACGCAGCGGATTCACTTTTCGGTCTCCCGGCGCAGACGACGCGCCTCTTGTTGCAGGTAACGCTTGCGGGCCAGGATCGGCGCGGCGACGTTGAGGGCCAGCACCGCCAGGCAGATGCCATAGGCCGTCCAGACATACAGGCCGTGATGGCCCATGGCGAGAAAATCACTGAACGATGCAAAGCTCATCCACGCGCTCCCAGGCTGGTTTGCACTTCGGCCTTGACCCAACTGGTGCGGGCTTCACGCTTGAGCACTTCAAGGCGCATGCGCAGCAACAGCACGGCGCCGAAGAAACAGTAGAACCCCAGCACCATCAGCAGCAGCGGCGCCCACATCTCCACCGGCATGGCCGGTTTTTCGGTGAGGGTGAAGGTGGCGCCCTGGTGCAGGGTGTTCCACCACTCCACCGAGTACTTGATGATCGGGATGTTGATCACGCCGACAATCGCCAGGACCGCGCAGGCCTTGGCGGCACTGTCACGATTGCTGATCGCGTTGCCCAGGGCAATCAGACCGAAGTACAGGAACAGCAGGATCAACATCGACGTTAGTCGTGCATCCCACACCCACCACGAGCCCCAGGTGGGTTTGCCCCAGATCGCGCCGGTCACCAGCGCCACGGCGGTCATCCACGCGCCGATGGGCGCAGCGCATTGCAGGGCCACATCCGCAAGTTTCATCTTCCACACCAGGCCGACGACGCCGCACACGGCCAGCATCACGTAGCAGGACTGGGCGAGCATCGCGGCGGGCACGTGGATATAAATGATGCGAAAGCTGTTGCCTTGCTGGTAGTCCGGCGGCGCGAAGGCCAGGCCCCAGACCAGGCCGATGCCGATCAGCAATACGGCGAAGACGCTCAACCACGGCAGCAGCTTGCCGCTGATGCCGTAGAACCATTTGGGCGAGCCGAGCTTGTGAAACCAGGTCCAGTTCATTGCTGTTTCCATCACGGTGGCCTCCCGTCATTGCGGGAGGCTCAGGGTCTTTACTGGCCACGGTTAAAACGCTTGGCCAGACCTCATTATTCGCCGACGCTGATCTTCAGGCCAGCCGCTATAGCAAAGGGTGTCAGGGTTACCGCCAGGGCGGTCAGGCTGCCAAGCCACAGGAGGTAACCGGTCGCCGGCATGCCCATGAGCGCGGCCTGCAAGGCGCCGCTACCGAGGATCAACACCGGGATGTACAAAGGCAGAATCAACAGGGCGAGCAACAGGCCACCCCGTTTCAAACCGACGGTCAACGCTGCACCCACGGCCCCCAACAGGCTGAGTACCGGCGTGCCGAGCAACAGGCTCAGGAGCAGGATCGGCAGGCACTCGGTGGGCAACCCGAGCATCATCGCCAGCAGCGGCGAGAGCAAGACTAGCGCCAAGCCGGAAAAAGCCCAGTGTGCCAGTACCTTCGCCAGTACCAGAAGTGGCAAGGGGTGCGACGAAAGGACCCACTGTTCGAGGGAGCCGTCTTCGAAATCACTGCGAAACAGCCCGTCCAGCGAGAGCAGGACCGACAATAGCGCTGCCACCCACACCAGTCCCGGGGACAAGGTTTGCAACAGTTTAGTCTCGGGGCCGACCGCCAGCGGGAACAAGGCGATCACGATGGCAAAGAACACCAGCGGGTTGGCCAACTCCGCCGGGCGACGGCACAACAGCCGCGCTTCGCGGGCGACCAACAGGGCAAACACGCTCATGCCGACCACCGGCCCAGGTCCAGGTCGCGGTAACCGGCGGGCATGCGCGTGAGGTTATGGTGGGTGGTGAGTACGACCAGGCCGCCCTGCTCGCAATGTCGCGCCAGGTGCTCTTCCAACTGGGCGACGCCTTGTTTGTCGAGGGCGGTGAAGGGCTCGTCGAGAATCCACAGCGGCGGGCCGGGCAGATACAGGCGCGCCAGGGCCACGCGGCGCTGCTGGCCGGCGGACAGGGTGTGACAGGGAACGTCTTCAAAGCCCTTGAGGCCGACAGCGGCCAGGGCCTGCCAGATGGCGTTGCGCGCGGCCGGATGATGCAGGGCGCTGAGCCAGCTGAGGTTTTCTTCAGGCGTCAGCACATCCTTGATGCCGGCGGCGTGGCCGATCCAGACAAGGTTGCGGGCAAGCTCGGTGCGTTGTTCATTGAGGGGTTTGCCGTTGAGGCGTACAACGCCGGCCGTCGGCTGCATCAACCCGGCCAGCAGGCGCAGCAGACTGGTCTTGCCGCTGCCGTTGGGGCCGCTGATCTGCACCATGTCGCCGCCCGTCAGCCGCAGTTCGAGGTGTTCGAACAACAGGCGCAGGTCGCGTTCACAGGCAAGCGCTACGGCTTCAAGAAGAGGGCTGGTCAAGAGATCGCGGGCCTTTACGGTTCAAGTCGGCGGTGCAGCGGCCGTTAAAGAGAAATGCACAATAACGGCTTTGGCGACCGATTTTAGAGAGCTGGATCAAATAGTTGTGAGGTTTTTACCGCTCTCTTTGCAGACGGGCGGCATTATACATGTGATGCCCTACTCTAAAGAGGGCAATTTCCCCAGAGACGACGCGCGCGATGACCGGTGAGATCAACCTTCCTACGCTAGCACCTGCTCCGGCAACCGGGCCTGCCCTGGCGCCCGCGACCGGTGAGTTGCTGAAACTGCTGGAGCCGCAGATCGGCCTGATCGACCCCGGGAAAACCGCGAATGCCGAGGTCATCGCCCTGAAACAAGGCGGTGAAGCCTTTCAGCTGTTGCTCAAGTTGACCCTCGAGGGTGGCCGCCAGACCCTGGTCCAGGCGAGCAGCGCGCAGCCCTTGCCGCTGGGCAGTAACGTGGCCGTCAGCCAGACGCCCGCCGGCAACCTCACGCTCAGCCTGCAGCAGGCCTTGAGCGCGAACGTTGCCGCGCTGACGCGCATCGACACCACGCAAATGCCGGTGGGCACGCTGTTGCAAGCCAAGGTGCTGACCACCCAGATGTTGCCCCAGGGCCCCACGCAACCGGCCATCTACCGTTCGCTGGTGACCGTGCTCAATAACGCCCTGGTCGGTGCTACCCTGACCGTGGAAAGCCCGCAACCCTTGCGCGTGGGCAGCTTGCTCAGCGCCGTGGTGCAGAACGCACAGACCTTGAATTTTGTGCCGTTGAGCGGGCTCAAGGATCAATTGGCGGTGACCCAGCAACTCGCCACCCAGCAAAGTCGCCAGGGCTCGCTGGATGCGGTCTTCACTGCGCTCCAGAACCTGCCACGTGGCGACAGCACCTCCGCTGACCTGCGTGCCGCAGCCGAGCGGTTACTGGCTGCCTTGCCGGACCTGGCGCAGGTCAGCAATCCCAAGGTGCTGGCCCAGGTGATTCAGAACAGCGGCGCCTTCCTCGAAGCCAAGCTGCTCGCCGGGCAAAACCCGCAGATCCCGCCGCTGGACATGAAGGGCGCCCTGCTGCGCCTGGTCGCGGACCTGCTGCCCGCCCTCCCCGCCAGCACCAATATGAATGCCATCCTCGCCGCCAATACGTTGGCCCAGGTGTTGCCGAACTTCGTGCGCAGCCCGTTGAACACCCTCGGCCAGGTCAGCGCCCGGCAGACACCCGCAGGCTTCCCGCTGCCCGAGCGGCTGATGGCCAAACTGGAAGGCGAAGGCGACCTGGAAAACCTTCTGCGCCTCGCCGCCGGGGCGATCTCGCGGTTGCAGAGCCACCAGTTGTCGAGCCTGGAACAGACCGGCACCACCGCCGATGGCCGCCTGCAAACCACCTGGCAACTGGAAATCCCGATGCGCACCTTGCAGGACATCGTGCCGCTGCAGGTCAAGTTCCAGCGCGAAGAGCCGGCGCCGGACAAGGACCAGCCCGAGCGCAAAGACAAGAAAGATCCCAAGCAGATGCTCTGGCGCGTCGAGCTGGCCTTCGATATGGAGCCATTGGGGCCGTTGCAGGTGCAGGCGCAATTGACCCAGGGCAAGCTGTCCAGCCAGTTATGGGCAACCCGGCCGTTTACCGCCAGCCTGATCGAAAGCCACTTGGGCAACCTGCGCGAGCGCCTGGTGACGTCGGGCCTCAACGTCGGCGACCTCGACTGCCACCTCGGCACCCCGCCGCGCGGGCCGAAAACCGGACTGGAACAACGCTGGGTGGATGAGACCGCATGAAAAACCCGACACCACCGCGTCAGGCGATTGCCCTCAAATACGATGGCCAACAAGCCCCGACCCTGACCGCCAAGGGCGACGACGCCCTCGC
The DNA here is from genome assembly GCF_059419825.1 of Pseudomonas sp. GW821-FHT05D12. Classification (NCBI taxonomy): domain Bacteria; kingdom Pseudomonadati; phylum Pseudomonadota; class Gammaproteobacteria; order Pseudomonadales; family Pseudomonadaceae; genus Pseudomonas; species Pseudomonas sp. GW821-FHT05D12. The sequence continues at coordinate 110,029 of NZ_JBWKSN010000007.1, forward strand.
CGAGGCGATCCTGAAGTTGGCGCGGGAAAACGAAGTCCCGGTCTATGAAAACGCCGAGCTGGTGAAGCTGCTGGCGAGGATGGAATTGGGCGACAGCATTCCCGAGGAGTTGTACCGCACCATTGCCGAAATCATCGCGTTCGCCTGGACCTTGAAGGGCAAGTTCCCCGCAGGCTATGACCCCAACGCCCAGCCGGCGGAACGCGATGTGACCGCACGTGGCGAAGACTACTAACGACTCACTCCCCCACACAGCTCTCTATTGTCAGTTCAGGACTTCACTCAGCGGGATGAAATTGACGCTGTCGCCCACCTCCAGCGTGGTGCCTTCCCGCACTTCCACAAAGCCTTCCGCCCAGGCCGCGCTGCGCAGCACGCCGGAGCTCTGGTTGCGGTAGATGATCGCCTTGCCCTGCTCGATGCGCCCGCGCAAATACTCGCGGCGGTTGCCCGGCTTGGGCCAGGTGAAGCCCACCGGCACTTCGAAACGCAGCGGTTCCACGTCTTGCACGCCCTGGCGGCGCAACAGGTAAGGCCGCGCCAACAGGGCGAAGGTCACCAGGGTCGACGCCGGATTGCCAGGCAGGCCGATCACCGGCACGCCACGGAAGTGCCCGAAGGTCAGCGGCTTGCCCGGCTTGATCGCGAGCTTCCACAAGGCCAGCTCGCCCTCTTCGCGCAGGGCGATGCCGAGGAAGTCGGCCTCGCCCACCGATACGCCGCCGGTGGACAGGATCAGGTCAACCGCGCCCAGGCTCGCCAGGCAGGTGCGAGTCTGCTCCAGGTCATCCGGCAGGATGCCGGCATCGATCACTTCACAGCCCATGCGCTCAAGCCAACTGCACAGCACACGGCGGTTGCTGTTGTAGATCTGCCCAGGCCCCAACGGCAAGCCGGGCTCGATCAGCTCATCACCGGTGGACAGCACGGCCACGCGCACGCGGCGGATCACGTCAAGACGAGCGCGCCCCAGCGAAGCGGCGAGACCCAACTCGATCGGGCCCAGGCGCGTGCCGGCGCTCAAGACCAATTCGCCGACGGTGGTTTCCTGACCTTGGGGGCGGATGTTCTGGTCGACCTGCAAGGGCTCGGTAAAGCTCACGCGCTCATCGGCGTGGACCACCGCATTTTCCTGCATCTCCACGCAGTCCGCGCCTGGCGGCACCGGTGCGCCGGTGAAGATGCGCGCGCAGGTGCCAGCAGCCAGGGGCTGCGGCGCGTTGCCGGCGAAGATGCGTTGGCTGACCACCAACGGCTCGCCGGTCCAGTCCGCCAGGCGCAAGGCGTAGCCGTCCATGGCACTGTTGGGCCACGGCGGCAGGTCGAGGGTGGAGATCAGATCCTGCGCCAGGACGCGGCCATCGCACTCGGCAAGGAGCAGCGATTCCTGCTCACGAATCGGCGCCGCGGCGGCCATGTCGAGCAATTGCTGGAGCGCGTCTTCCACCGGCATCAGGGCGCCGGTCTTGCCAGGCTTACCCACGGGATTCACAGGGTTCAGCCTGTTTGAGGTGCGGTACGAAGTTGCACGGGCGATGGCGGTTATCCAGCTGTTCGGCGAGGATGCCGTCCCAACCGGTGCGCACAGCGTTGGTGGAACCCGGCAGGCAGCACACCAGCGTGCCGTTGGCCAGGCCGGCCAAGGCACGGGATTGCACGGTGGAGGTGCCGATATCGGCCACGGAAATCTGGCGGAACAATTCGCCGAAGCCGTCGACCTGCTTGTCCAAGAGGCAACTGACGGCTTCCGGGGTGCTGTCGCGGCCGGTAAAACCGGTGCCGCCGGTGATCAGCACCACTTGCACCACATCTTCAGCGATCCAGTGCGCGACCTGGGCGCGGATTTTGTACAGGTCGTCCTTGAGCAGCACGCGCTCGGCCAAGGCGTGGCCGGCGGCGGTCAGGCGGTCGACGAACACCTGGCCCGAGGTGTCGGTGTCCAGGGTGCGGGTGTCGCTGACGGTCAATACAGCGATATTCAGGGGTACGAAGGGCGCATCAGCCTTGGCTTTCATGGCTCGGTCCGGTTGTCGAAGGAACAGCCCGATGTTATATCACAGGGCCCTCTTTACCTGCCGCAGCGGAACCGCCATGTCTCTCGATTCTTCGCCCCTGCCCTGCTCGATCCTGTTACTGGCCGGTGGCCGTGGCCAACGCATGGGTGGCCAGGACAAAGGCCTGCTGGCGTGGCGCGGCGAACCGTTGATTGCACATTTGCAACGCCTGACCCGGCCATTGACCGATGACTTGATCATCTCCTGCAACCGCAATCAGGACCGCTACGCCCACTACGCCGACCACCTGGTGAGCGACGACAGCCCGGACTTCCCCGGCCCGCTCGCCGGCATCCGCGCAGGGCTGGCAGCCGCGCGCCATACACACCTGTTGATATTGCCGTGTGACGTGCCAAACCTCGACGCGCAATTGCTGAGCGCCCTGCGTGACACCGCGCAACGCCAACCGCAGGTGCCCGTGATGGTGCGTCATGGTGAATTCTGGGAACCCTTGATCTGCATCATCCCCACCCACCTGCGAACCGAGGTAGAACAGGCGTGGCACGCCGGTGAGCGCAGCCCGCGCAAGATCTTCCTGCAACTGGGGGGCGTGGGCCTGGAATGCCCGGCGGATGATCCACGCTTGGCCAACCTGAATACGCCAGAGCTGTTGCACCCAAGGACTGACGTGTCAGAATGAACTTTCGCACAAGGAACTTTGGCGGCGTCTCACACGTCACAAGGTCAGCATTTAAAAAGTATTCTCTCGGAGACACACTCATGACTCAACGGACCATCGCCGCTCTCATGCTTGCACTGGGCCTCGCCACTCTCGCCGGTTGCGCCTCGCCAACAGTGATCACCCTGAATGACGGTCGCGAAATCCAGGCCGTCGACACCCCTAAATTCGACAAGGCTTCGGGCTTCTACGAGTTCGAGCAGTTGGACGGCAAACAGACCCGTATCAACAAGGACCAGGTCCGTACCGTTAAAGACCTGTAAGCCTCAAACGCTTGCCCACAAGGCCCGCCTCGCGCGGGCCTTGTCGTTTCCGGGGGGTTACCAGTCGAGGGTGATGCGGCTGTTGAAGTGGCGTGCTTCGCCGGTGACCGGGTCAATGAAGCGCACGCCCTGGGCCAGTAGCTTCAACGGGTTGGCGTAGTCGTCCACGGCATCCTTGATCACCTCGGGGTAGAACGGGTCGTTGCAGATACTCGCGCCCAGCGCGGTCATGTGCACGCGCAACTGGTGCTTCTTGCCGGTCACCGGGAACAGACCGTAGCGCCATAGATCGGCATTTTTCTCACGCACTTCCACGGCCGTTTCAGTGTTGCTGGCGCCGACGCCTTCCTGCATGCGAAAGAACGGTTCGCCCTCCACCAGGCGGCTTTTGTGCACCAGGGGGAACGTCAACGCGGGCAGTGCCGGGGCGATGGCCTCGTAGAATTTATCGATACGTCGCGTGGGAAAGAGCTGCTGATAAGCCGAGCGGCTGGCCGGATTGGCCGAGAACAGCACCAGCCCCGCTGTATGCCGGTCGATGCGATGCAGCGGCACCAGCGCGGGGTTGTCGAGGCGGCGAATCAAGCGGCGCAGCAGCGTTTGCTCGACGTACTCACCGGCCGGGGTCACCGGCAGGAAATGCGGTTTATCGGCGACCACCAGGTGTTCGTCGGCGTACAGGATGGTTTCCTGCACCGGGATGACCTTTTCGTTCGGCACTTCGCGAAAGTAATAGATGCACAGGCCTTCCTTGTAGGCCAGGTCCAGGCGGATCGGGCTGCCGTTGATGTCCAGCACGCGGCCACGGGCGATGCGGTCCAGCCAGTGTTCGCGGCTGATGGCCGGGAAGTGTTCGCACAGGCAATCCAGCACCGTCGCCCAGGGGCCCGGTGGCAGGTACAAGGTGCTGGCTTGATGCTGGGAGGCGGAGAAACCGGTAGAGGACATGAAATGCTCGAAGCCTGGAAAAACACGCGGGCATTATCCCGCATGCAGCGGGATTGAGCCTAGGGCGGATCTCAGGCCTTGACCAACTCGGCACGCAGGATCGGCGAAGCACTCGCGGCCTCGGTGAACTCCTTGAGCCAGCGCAGCACGTCCACCGCTTCCCAGCGGCCCGGATCATACAGCGCGTACAGCAAGCCCTGGTAACCCACCACGTCCAGCTGCTTGTGGTAACCGGCGCGCTGGAACAGGGCCTCGATCTCGGCGAAGCAGGTATTGAAATGCACTTTGTTAAACGGCGTCTTGCCTTCCGTGACCAGGCCGTCCAGGCGCAGCTCGTTCACCGCGTTGCGCACGACGTCGGCGGACATGCGATTGACGCTGCTTTTCAATTGTTCAACATTCACCACGGGCGTTCCCTCTATTCAATCGCTGTACAAACATACAGTAACGCAATATTTGGAAACCTGCCATCGCAGAAACCTCAACGAAGGAAGGCCACGACCTGTTGTGTGTCGAATGGCCAATCCAGTTCCGCCCCGGTGTCGACCCGGCGAAGCACCGGAATTCGCAGGCCGTAGGCCTCGGTCAGGTCGACCGGGTCGGTGATATCCACCAACTCCACCAGCAGTCCGTGTTCGACGAGCGGCATGATTTCGGCTTCGGCGAACTCACACAGGTGACAACCCAGGGTGCCGAACAATTGGCATTCAGGCAGCATGACGAATAGACCCTGTCAGAAGTAGGTGATCATTCTAAGCGCACCCAATACCTGTGGCGAGCGGGCTTGCCCCGCGTTGGGCTGCGCAGCAGCCCCGAAACGGATCGCCCCAGTTGTGTCTGGATGAGTGTGGTGGCCTTAGTGGGGCCGCTGCGCGCCCCAACGCGGGGCAAGCCCGCTCACCACAGGAAGCCAGATCACCAACAATAAGCCCGCTCTCCACACTAAGCCCACTCGCCACAACAGCCCTCGCTTGCCACTTGAAATCCAATCGCCCACAGAAATACCTGACCCAGGTCAGCATGACCTATAACTGATTCAGCGATTCTCGCGGCTTTTTGCCCGCCACCTGCAACGGAGATGCGTGTGTTTGCCAACCTGCTGATCATTCTGGCCTCATCCCTGGTGGTGATTGCGCTGTTTCGCCGCCTGCAATTGCCGCCGGTGCTGGGCTACCTGTGTGTGGGCCTGGCCGTGGGGCCCACTGCGCTGGATTGGGTCAACGACAGCGAAGAGCTGCCCGACCTCGCCGAATTGGGGGTGGTGTTCCTGCTGTTTTCCCTGGGCCTGGAATTTTCCCTGACCAAGATGCTCGCCCTGCGCCGCGTGGTGTTTGGCCTGGGCAGCTTGCAGGTGCTGGGCTGCGGGGCGCTGCTGGGTGGTTTGTTGATGGTCCTGGGGGTGGCGCCGGGCATTGCGCTGTTGCTCGGTGCCGGGCTGGCGTTGTCGTCCACCGCTATCGTCAGCAAGGAACTGACCAGCCTCGGGGAAATCTTCAGCAGCCACGGCCAGAACGCGATTGGTGTGCTGCTGTTCCAGGACGTGGTGGCGGTGTTGCTGCTGACCCTGGTGCCGGTGTTTGCCGGCAGCAGCGAGCAAGCCTGGTACTGGGCGCTGCCGCTGACCCTGGGCAAGACCGTGGTGCTGTTCGTCGGCCTGCTGTTTGCCAGCCGCTGGCTCTTGCCGCGCCTGTTTCATGAGGTGGCCGCATCCCATTCGGCCGAGCTGTTTGTGCTGCTGGCACTGGTGATCGTGCTGCTCACCGCCTGGCTCACGCACCTGTTGGGGCTGTCCCCGGCCCTCGGTGCGTTTCTCGCCGGGATGCTGCTGGGCGAAAGCCATTACCGCCATCAGATCGAAGCGGATATCCGCCCGTTCCGCGACATTTTGCTCGGGCTTTTTTTTGTCAGCATCGGCATGCTGATCGACCTGCAACTGTTCGTCAGCCATAGCCTGCTGATCCTCGGTTTCACCCTTACACTCATGCTGGTCAAGGCGTGCGTGGTCGCCGCCCTGGTCAAGTGGCGCGGCAGTGACGGTGAAACCGCGTGGCGCAGCGGCCTGGCCCTGGCCCAGGGCGGCGAGTTCTGTTTTGCATTGATGGCGCAGATGCAGCAGAGCCGGTTGATCCCGGATGAATTCAACGGCCTGCTGCTCGCCGCCACGTTCTGCTCGATGCTGCTTACCCCGCTGCTGTTGCGCGCCGCGCCGGCCCTCGCGCTGCGCCTGCACCGCAAGCCCAACCAGCAAGTGCAACTGGAGGCGATCACCGCCCTCAACGCCCAATTGCGCGGGCACGCAGTGATCTGTGGCTATGGCCGGGTCGGGCAATCCATCGGGCGGTTCCTGCGGCACGAACAGCAAGCCTTTATCGCGCTGGATGACGACCCGGAACGCGTACAGGAAGCGGCCACCGAAGACAGCAGCGTGCACTATGGCGACTGTCGGCGTGGCGCCTTGCTCAGCGCCGTCGGCCTGGAGCGCGCACGCCTGGTGGTGATTGCGGTGGACAACAGCGATGTGGCCCTGGTGGTGCTCACAGAGGCAAGGCGGATCAACCCCGACGTGCCGATCCTGGTGCGCACCCGCGATGACAGCCAGTTGGCCGAATTGAAAGCCGCGGGCGCCAGCGAGGTGGTGCCCGAGCTATTGGAGTCGAGCCTGATGCTCGCCTCCCACGCCCTGGTGATGCTCGGCTTGCCCGACCAACAGGTACAGGCACGGGTCGACGAGGTCCGGCACAATCGCTATCGCCTGCTGCACGGGTTTTACTCGCAGGCGCCCAGCGACGACGCGGCGCCGATCAATCCTGACTGACCGCGCCGATCTTGTGGATCGACAGGTCGGCGCCGTAATACTCCTCTTCCTGGCTCAGGCGCAGCCCGTGCAGGCGCTTGATCACGCCGTACACCAACAGGCCGCCGCCCAGCGCGACCACGACGCCGAGGGCGGTGCCGATAAACTGGCTGATCAGGCTCACGCCGCCCAGCCCACCCAGTGCGGTCTGCCCGAAAATGCCACAGGCAATGCCGCCCCACACGCCGCACAGGCCGTGCAACGGCCACACACCCAACACGTCATCGATCTTCCAGCGGTCCTGGGCCGCGATGAAGCACCACACAAACAGGCCACCGGCGACGACACCGGTGACGAGCGCGCCCACCGGGTGCATCAGGTCGGAGCCAGCACAGATCGCCACCAACCCGGCCAGCGGGCCGTTGTGCAGGAAGCCTGGGTCATTGCGACCGATCACCAGCGCGGCCACGGTGCCGCCGACCATGGCCATCAGCGAGTTGACCGCCACCAGCCCACTGACGCCATTGAGGGTTTGCGCGCTCATCACGTTGAAGCCGAACCAGCCGACGATCAGGATCCAGGAGCCCAATGCCAGGAACGGAATGCTCGACGGTGCAAACGCCACCAGCCGCCCGTCACGATAACGGCCGTTGCGCGGGCCCAGCAGCAACACCGCCGCCAGCGCCAGCCAGCCGCCCATGGCGTGTACCACCACGGATCCGGCGAAGTCATGGAAGCTGGCGCCGAAAGTCGCAAGCAGCCAGGCCTGCAAGCCGAAATTGCCGTTCCAGACCATGCCTTCGAAAAACGGGTAGATGAACGCGACGATCAGCGCGGTGGCGCACAGTTGCGGAACAAACCGTGCACGTTCAGCGATGCCACCGGAGATGATCGCCGGGATCGCCGCGGCGAAGGTCAGCAGGAAGAAGAACTTCACCAGGCCATAGCCGTGGTCGGCACTGATTACCGCCGCCGGTTGCATGAAGCTCACACCGTAGGAGATCCAATAGCCTATAAAGAAATAGGCCAGGGTCGAGATGGCGAAGTCGCTGAGGATCTTCGACAAGGCGTTGACCTGGTTCTTCTGGCGCACGGTGCCGACTTCCAGGAACGCGAAGCCGGCGTGCATGGCCAGGACCATGACCGCACCGATCAGGATGAACAGGGTGTTGGAACTGTGGACAAGGGTATCCACCGCGCTTTGCAAATTTTCCATGGAGGTGGGCAGGCCTGCATTAAAGGCAAAAAGCACCAAAGCGGTTCAAGCCAGGGTTTCGCGCACTAAATTGGCACCACCGGTCCCACCCCTCTTCAGAGGGCATGAACCGCTTTAGCGCAGCGATTAACACAACAGGCCGTTGCCGACAGGGTTTTTCCGCGGGTTTGAGTGATTTAGGGTAAGGTTTTTCAAGGCATTGGCCTCAGGCCGCCCAGATTCAGCGCAGGCCCCGGGGCGTGCGCACCAAGGCAAAGCAAAAGCTGTACCACACAATTGAACTGAACCTTCACCGATGCCGGTGACTCGAAAACACACGTAACGATCAGCCAATCACGGAGATAACCATGGCCAGAAGAACTGCAAAGACTGCTCAAGAAATACTGATGGCGGATTTCCAAACCCTGGTCAGTGACACCGAACGGTTGCTGGACGACACCAAGGTCCTGGCCGGCGACCAGGCCGATGAGCTGCGCAGCAAGATCCACGAAAGCCTGCTCAAGGCCCGTGAAACCCTGCAACTGACCGAAGAGTCCCTGCGCGAACGCGGCCAGGCGGCGGTCACGGCCACCGAGGATTACGTCCAGGCCAACCCATGGCAGTCCGTCGGTATCGCTGCCGGTGTGGGCTTCTTGATCGGTCTGCTGGCTACAAGGCGCTAAATCATGTCTATCGGCGAAAGCAGCTCGTCCACGGGCACAACCTCTCGACGTCTGGGCGCGGCCGTGCTGGGCTTGCTGCACAGCCATGTCGAACTGTTTGGTATCGAATTGCAGGAGCAGAAGGCGCGCACTGTCAGCCTGCTGCTGTTTGCCGGCCTGGCGCTGGTGTTTGCCCTGCTGTTGCTGGTGGGGCTGTCGACATTGGTGATGATCCTCGTGTGGGACACCGGTTACCGCCTCACCGGGATCATCTGCCTGTGCGTCTTCTACAGCCTGGCCGCCGCCTTCTGCGGGGTGCGCTTGAAAGCGGCAGTGTTCGATGAGTCCACGCCCTTCCACGCCACCCTCGAAGAGTTGGCCAATGATCGGGAGCGCCTGCTGCCATGAGCTCGAATGAAATCCAGCAAACCTCGCGCCGGGAAATGCGCAAGGCGTTGATTCGCCTGCGCATGGAGATGCACCGCCAGGAGATCCGCCATGAGTCCCAGCAACTGATGGTGCCTCTGAACAAGGTGCGCAACATGGGCCAGAGCTTCCAGGGCGGGTTGGGCATCAAGCACGCGCCGCTGTGGGGCGTGGCCGCCGTCACGCTGATGGGCTTCTTTACCGGCAAAGGCGCCAAGGGCGGCGGGATCAGCAGCCTGACGCGCCTGGTGCGCCTCGGTGCCGGCCTGATCCCGCTGATCAAATTGGCCATGCAGGGCAGTTCGCGCAAAAGCTGAGCCAGCTGGCTGCATTCTTGCTAACAGAAACGGCCCGGTCCTCGTTTTCGAGGGCCGGGCCTTTTTTTCGGCAACGCATCTAAGGAGGCCCCGTGATCGACGGGCAACCGCTCGCCTGCTTCCAACCGTTCATCGACACCGCCACGGGCCGTATCGCCGGCGTCGAAGCCCTCGGCCGCCTGCGCCAGGCGGATGGGCGCCTGCAGTCCGTCGGCCCGCTGTTCGCCGATCCGCGCACGCCGGGTGTGGGCTTGCGCCGCCTCGACCGGCAGATTCGCGACAATGCGCTGAGCCGTTTGCATGAGGCCCCCGAAGACTGGTTCCTGAGCCTGAACATCTCGCCGCGCTGGATCAACCGCCTGCGCCCGGGCCAGGCCCTGCCGAGCCTGAGGCAGATCCACCAGCATGGCGTCGACCCACGGCGCATCGTGTTCGAGATCACTGAGCTGGGTGGCGATATCCAGCGCCTGGCCCAGGTGGTGGCGCGCTATCGCGAGGCGGGCGCGCGCATCGCCATCGACGACTTTGGTGCCGGCTATTCCCAGCTCGACCGGGTGCTGGCGTTGCAGCCGGATATTCTCAAGCTCGACATGCGTCTGTTCCAGGAAGCTGCCAAGGGTGGGCCGAGCAGTGAAGTGGTGCGCGCATTGGCGCAGATGGCGGAAAAAACCGGCTGCTGGATCATTGCCGAAGGCGTGGAAACCGAAGCCCAGTTGAATTTCGCCCTGGAGTGCGGTTCGCGCTATGTGCAGGGCTACCTGTTCGCGCAGGCGCAGTTGGACTGGTTTGCCACCGATGCCTTCGTGGCGCATTTTGCGCAGCTGCGCGCGGCGTATGTGCAACAGAAACTGGCGGAACGCGGGCGCGTCATGCAACTGCGCCAGCAATTGGCCGAGCTGATGAAGATCCTGCAGGCCTGGGCCCAGGGTCAGGCACCGCTGAGCGAGCTGCCGCAACTGCCGGACTTTCCCTGGCTGTTGCGTTTTTATCAGTGCGACCGCCATGGCACCCAGCTGACACCGAACTTCGAGTGGCGCCAGGACGCCTGGCAAGCCGACAGCCGCTACCTGGGCCATAACTGGTCCTGGCGCCCGTATTTTTATCACTTGCTGGCCGAAGGCTGGGAAGAACGCCGCCTGACCTTGTCCTCGACCTACCGCGACGCCACCACCAACCAGTATTGCCTCACCGCCGGACAATTCTTCGATAACGGTCAGCGCTTGCTGTTAATCGATATCGACGCGGCCGGCTTGTAGATTTTCGCTTGCCCAGGCCTCGCTGAACCGGGAAGCTGGGAGGGACATTCACCGTACGGAGAGTACCCGCCTTGGATTGGCCCACCCTGCTTACCCGCGAACGTCTTGGAAAGCCCCTGCACAGCCCGGAAGAATTGGGCCGCAGCCCGTTTCACAAAGACCACGACCGAATTATTTTTTCCGGCGCGTTTCGCCGCCTCGGTCGCAAGACCCAGGTTCACCCGGTGTCCAGCAACGACCACATCCACACGCGCCTGACCCATTCCCTGGAAGTCAGCTGCGTGGGTCGCTCCCTCGGCATGCGCGTCGGTGAAACCCTGCGCAGCGCCCTGCCCGACTGGTGTGATCCGAGCGACCTGGGCATGGTCGTGCAATCGGCCTGCCTGGCCCATGACATCGGCAACCCGCCGTTCGGGCATTCCGGCGAAGACGCCATCCGCCACTGGTTCCAGCAAGCTGCCGGACGCGGCTGGCTGGATGACATGAGCACCGCCGAGCGCAATGACTTCCTTAATTTCGAGGGCAACGCCCAAGGCTTTCGCGTGCTCACCCAGCTTGAATACCACCAGTTCGATGGCGGTACGCGGCTGACCTACGCGACCCTGGGCACCTACCTCAAATACCCCTGGACCGCCCGCCACGCCGACTCCCTGGGTTACAAGAAGCACAAGTTCGGCTGCTACCAGAGCGAACTGCCGATCCTCGAACAGATCGCCCACAAGCTCGGCCTGCCGCAGCTCGAAGAACAGCGCTGGGCGCGTCACCCGCTGGTTTACCTGATGGAAGCGGCGGACGACATCTGCTACGCCTTGATCGACCTGGAAGACGGCCTGGAAATGGAGTTGCTGGAATACGCCGAGGTCGAGTCGCTGCTGCTCGACCTGGTGGGCGACGACCTGCCGCAGACCTATCGGCAACTGGGCTCCCAGGACTCGCGTCGGCGCAAGCTGGCGATTCTGCGCGGCAAGGCCATCGAGCATTTGACCAATGCCGCGGCGCGGGCCTTCGTCGAACAGCAGGACGCCCTGTTGGCCGGGACTTTGCCCGGCGACCTGGTCGAGCACATGCACGGCCCGGCCAAGCGCTGCGTACTGGATGCCAAGGACATGGCGCGCAAGAAAATCTTCCAGGACAAACGCAAGACCCTGCATGAGATTGGTGCCTACACCACTCTGGAGATCCTCCTGAACGCCTTTTGCGGCGCAGCCCTGGAGCAGCATGGCGGGCGGACCCCGTCCTTCAAGAACCGGCGCATTCTCGACCTGCTGGGCAACAACGCGCCGAACCCTGCGTGGCCGTTGCACGCTTCGTTCCTGCGCATGATCGACTTCATCGCCGGCATGACCGACAGCTATGCCACCGAAATGGCGCGGGAGATGACGGGACGCTCCAGCCCCCAATAACCCCGCCGATCACGCCGCCTGTTGCCTGAACAGAATCTGCCTACGACGGTAACAGAGCGGCCTGATCGAATTCGCACAACCACACGAGGAATAATCGCGCGCACTCCGGGCCAACCTGGCGAACCGTTCCTACGTGCCCCCCCATCGACGCTTGACTCACTGTGTGCCTTCTATGCCCAGTTACCCCTTACGCATCCTGGTGGTGGAGGACCATCCGTTCCAGCTGCTTGCCACCCAGTGCCTGCTCAAGAGTTTCGGTTTCGAGCAACTGACCCCGGCGGAAAACGCCGAACAGGCGATCCGCTTGATGACGCTGGCCGACAGCCCTTTCGATATCCTCCTCTGCGACCAGTGCCTGCCGGACCTTCCGGGGCTCGAATTGATCGAAATCGCCAGCCGCCGACGTTTTATCAGCGCCGCCATCCTGCTCAGCGGGCTACCGGAAGCTGAATTATCGACCCTGCACGAGCAAGCCCGGGAGCGTGGGCTGCCCTTACTCGGCTACTTATCAAAGCCGTTGAACAAAGATGAGTTTTCACGTTTGACCCACTCATTGCCCCGCTTAAACGTGTAGGACTTAAAACATATAAACCGTCGAAAAGCACACGTATAAGGGCCGTTAAATCCCCGGCACCACGATTCGGGCGGCGCGCCGCTGAATCGCTGACCACCCGACTCTCGAAGCCTTAGCGACCAGTAGGCTATTACCTTTTTTAATGTAGGAACTTTCCTGTTTTATATCTATGCCCCCTCGAGTTCATGCTCCCCCCTCAACTTCTGAGCTAATGTGCCCGCTTTATTTGCACTTGCATGGAATGTGATTATGAACACCGTTTTTATTATCGATGACCACCCGGTTATAAGGCTGGCCATCAGGATGTTGCTGGAACACGAAGGTTACGAAGTCGTCGGCGAAACGGACAACGGGTGCGACGCCATACAAATGGTCCGCGAATGCCTGCCGGACCTGATCATCCTGGACATCAGCATTCCGAAACTCGATGGGCTCGAGGTGCTGTGCCGATTCAACGCCATGAATACCTCGATGAAAACCCTGGTCCTGACCGCCCAATCCCCCACCCTGTTCGCTACACGCTGCATGCGCTCGGGCGCCGACGGATACGTGTGCAAAGAAGGCGACCTGAGCGAACTGCTGAGCGCCATTCGCGCCGTATTGTCCGGCTACAACTACTTTCCCAGCCAGGCCTTGAACTCCCACGGTGCAGACGGCGTGGATACCCAGGAGCTGGAACTGTTCAAGGCAGTCAATGACCGCGAGTTGATGGTATTGCAACTTTTTGCACAAGGCCGCACCAACAAGGAAATAGCCAAGGGTATGTTTCTGAGTAATAAAACTGTAAGCACTTATAAAAAGAGGCTGATGCAGAAACTTCAAGCCAAGTCCTTGGTAGAACTTATCGAGATGGCAAAACGAAACGCGCTAGTGTGAGAAAACGGATGCCCAGGTGTATAAAGGACTATCTGATTATATTGAGTGCCGGCTTGTGCTTCAGCGCCGCCGTGCCCGCAACCCCTCAAACTGGCCCGGAACATTTCAACCTGCTGAGCCGCGCGAGCTACGTACCACTGGAAAACCGCCTGAACAAAGCCCAACGCCAATGGCTACAGAACAAACGCGAGTTGGTGCTGGGCACCGCTTTCCCTGACTACCCGCCCTTCGATCTCACGTCCAGTGGGCGCGACTATGAAGGACTCACCGCCGACTACGCCGGCCTGCTCGCCAAGGCGCTGGCCCTGCCGGTCAAGGTCCTGCGCTATCCCTCCCGAGAGGCCGCGATCAGCGCCCTTGAAACCGGGGAGATCGACTTGCTGGGCTCCTCCAACAGCTTTGAGGCGGCAAACCCCCACCTGGCATTGTCAGAGCCGTACGCCGTCGACCGGCCGGTGCTGGTAACCCGCGAAGGCGAAACCCGTAGCCTCAGCGAGGGCCTGGCCGGAATGCGCCTGGCACTGGTCTACCACTACCTGCCCCTGGGTGAGGTGGAAAAGCTGTACCCCAAGGCGATCATCCGTGCCTACCCTTCGTATCAGAATGCGCTGAACGCGGTGGCCTTCGAGCAAGCCGACGTTTTTCTCGGCGATACCATCTCCACGCATTACATGATCAACAAGGGCTACCTGAAGAACGTGCGGATGGCGAACTTCGGCAAGCATGAAGCCTATGGGTTCAGCTTCGCGATGCCCCAGCACCAGCACACCCTGCTGAGCATCGTCGACGAAGTCTTGCGCGCTGTGCCCACCAGCGAACGTGAAACGATCGCCAAGCGCTGGAGCGCCGGCAGCGACATCCTGCTGACCGACCAGAAACTGCAACTGACCTTGCGCGAAGAACGCTGGCTGCGGGACAACCCGGTGGTCAAGGTGATCGTCAACGAAACCTTTGCACCGCTGACGTTTTTTGACTCCGACGGGAATTTTCGCGGCATCGCCGCCGACTTGCTGGAACTGGTTCGCCTGCGTACCGGCTTGCGCTTCGACGTCCAGCGCGAACGTGATGTGAACGTGATGATCAATCAGGTCGAGGCGGGCAAGGCCGATATCATCGGGGCGGTCATCCCCAGCGTCGAGCGCGAAGCCCAGTTGAACTTCAGTCGCCCCTACCTGGAAAACTCCTACGTCATGTTGACGCGCAAGGATGGCCAGGCCCCCAGCAGTCTTGAGGAAATGCAAGGCAAGCGGCTGGCGGTGACCCAGGGCAGCCCGTTGCAAACATTCCTGCGCGACAACTTTCCCAGGATCCAGCTGGTAGAAACCGGCGACACCTTCAAGTCGGCCGAATTGCTGGTGCAAGGCAACGTGGACGGCGCAGTGAATACCTTGGTGGTCGCCAATTACTTCCTGTCTTCGCCGATGTTCCAGGACAAGCTCCAAATCAGTTCCAGCATCGGCACCACCCCTGCCACTTTTGCGCTGGCGACAGCACGCAGCGCCACCGAACTCACCTCGATTCTCGACAAGGCCCTGCTGAGCATCGCCCCGGATGAGCTGGGGGTGATCAACAGTCGCTGGCGCGGCTACACCGCGGCCTCCGACAGTTACTGGCGCGACTACCATCAACTGATTGCCCGCATCATCATCGGCACCGGCCTGCTATTGCTGATTTCCCTGGGCTGGAACGCCTATATGCGCCGCCAGATCAAGCACCGCAGGATGGCGGAGCGCGCGCTCAATGATCAGTTCGAGTTCATGCGTGCGCTGGTCAACGAAACCCCGCACCCGATCTACGTCCGCGACCGCAAGGGCCTGCTGCAGACCTGCAACGACAGTTACCTGCAGGTGTTCGACGTCAAGCGCGAGGAGGTGATCGGCAAAAGCGCCCTGCAGATCAGCACGGCGATGGCGGCAGAGGCGGCGCAATACCATGCCGACTACAAGCGCGTGGTGTCCGAAGGCAACCCGCTGATCCTCGACCGCACCCTGCACATTCGCGAGAAAAAACTGACGATCTACCACTGGATCCTGCCGTACCGCGACTCCGTCGGCGAGGTCCAGGGCATCATCGGCGGCTGGATCGACATCAGCGAACGACGCCAGTTGTTCGACGAACTGCGCGCCGCCAAGGAGCGTGCCGACGAAGCCAACCGGGCCAAGAGCACCTTCCTCGCGACCATGAGCCACGAAATCCGCACGCCGATGAACGCCGTGATCGGCATGCTCGAGCTGACCCTCAAGCGAGCCGACCAGGGTCATCTCGATCGCCCGGCCATCGAAGTGGCGTACAACTCGGCCAAGGACCTGCTGGAGCTGATCGGCGATATCCTCGATATCGCCCGTATCGAATCCGGCCGCCTGAGCCTGGCGCCCGAACGCGTCAACCTGCGGGAAGTGATCGAGTCGGTGGTGCGCGTGTTTGATGGCCTCGCCCGGCAGAAAACCCTCAGCCTGTTGCTGGAGTTCAAGCCCGAGCTGGACGCCACCGAGGTCTTGATCGACCCGTTGCGCTTCAAGCAGGTGCTGTCCAACCTGGTCAGCAACGCGATCAAGTTCACCGAGCAAGGCCAGGTAAAGATCAAGGTCGAGGTGTTACCCACCCAACTGCCGCAGCAGATCGAAATGAAACTGGTGGTCGAAGACACCGGCATCGGCATCAGCCGTGACGATCAGATGCGCCTGTTCGAACCCTTTGCCCAGGCCGACAACTCCGGGCACCTGGCCAGGAGCGGCGCGGGCCTGGGGTTGGTGATCTGCCGCAGCCTGTGCGCGATGATGGGCGGCCAACTGAGCTTGAGCAGCGTGCCGATGGTCGGCACCCAGGTGTACGTCAACCTGAAGATGACGCGCCTGCAGCCGGTGCTGGCGGTGGACGAATTCAAGCCCGAGGCCCCCGCGACGGCGCCCGTGCTGAATGTCCTGGTGGTGGACGATCACCCGGCGAACCGGCTGTTGATGTGCCAGCAGCTCGGCTACCTGGGCCACCAGTTCACCGCCGCCCACAACGGCTCGGCCGGTTTCCAGGCCTGGCGCCAGGAGCACTTCGACCTGGTGATAGCCGACTGCAACATGCCCATCATGAATGGCTACGAGTTGAGCCGCTCGATCCGCGAGTACGAGCAGCGCGAGCAACTGACGCCCTGTGTCGTACTGGGCTTTACCGCCAACGCCCAACCCGAGGAGAAACAGCGCTGCGCCCAGGCAGGCATGAACGATTGCCTGTTCAAACCCATCAGCCTCACCGCGCTGGAGCGGCAACTGGCGCAGATCAGCCCGCGGTCGGCCGGCCTGATCCTGGACCTGGGTAATTTCGAGGCCTTGACCGGCGGCGATCCGCAGATGAGTCGACGCCTGCTGGAGGAGTTGCTGAGCAGCAGTCGTCGCGATCGCCAGGAGTTGCTCGCCTTGATAGCCGCCCAGGCTTCATCCCGGGACATCAGCGAACAGGCGCACAAGATCAAGGGCGCTGCCCGCATCGTTCAAGCCCGAACGCTGGCTTCGCAATGCGAAAGCCTCGAACAGGTGTGCGCGCAGGATGCTGACCGCCCCCTGATCGACACGCAGGTGAAAGCCCTGGAAAAACTGATGCTGGAGCTGGAACGGCTGCTGCAGGTGCAGTTGCAGGAGCTGGGGAGTCAATAAGGGGGCGGCATCCGCCCCCTCGTTGATCAGCAGTCGGTCAAGCGCAGGAAGATCGCCGCCAGCTGTTCGATACCCGCCTGGTCCTGCTCGGTAAAGCGTGCCAGGGACGGGCTGTCGAGGTCGAGGACGCCAATCAGCCTGTCGTCCTTGACCAGCGGCACCACCAACTCACTGTTGGAGGCGCTGTCACAGGCAATATGCCCGGGAAACGCGTGTACATCCTCGACGCGCTGGGTCTGGCGCGACGCCGCCGCCGCCCCGCACACACCACGACCGAACGGAATACGCACACACGCGATCTGCCCCTGGAACGGCCCCAGCACCAGCTCTTCATTGCGGTTGAGGTAAAAGCCGGCCCAGTTCAAGTCGTCCAGCTGGTTAAACAGAAACGCCGAAAACTGCGCACTGTTGGCGATGAAATCGCGCTCATCGGCCAGCAGCGATTCCAGCTGCGCACACAGCATCGCGTAGCCGTCGAGGCCGGTGCCGGCGTGTTGTAGATCGATCATGGCTGACGCTCCAGCAGTTTGAGGCCTACCCAGTAACGGGCAAATTGGTACGCGCAACGGCCATTGCGGTTGCCGCGCCCGGTCGCCCAGCGAACGGCGAGGATGTCGAGCGCCTCATCGCGCTGCCACTGCAAACCGGCTTTGTTCGCCAGCTCGCCGATCCAGTGCTCGACCACGTCCAGGAAATGCTCTTGCGTGAACGGGTAGAACGACAGCCACAGGCCAAAACGGTCGGACAAGGCAATCTTGTCTTCCACCGCCTCGCTCGGATGCAGCTCACCGTCCACGCGTTTCCAGTTGTCGTTGTCACTCTGGTTTTCCGGTACCAGGTGGCGACGGTTGGACGTGGCGTACAGCAGCACGTTTTCCGGAGCCTGTTCCAGCGAACCATCCAGCACACTCTTGAGTACGCGATAATCGCCCTCGCCGGCCTCGAACGACAGGTCGTCGCAGAACAGGATAAAGCGCTGCGGCAGCTTGACCAGTTGCTCGACCACCCGTGGCAGGTCGGCCAGGTGATCGCGCTCGATTTCGATCAGGCGCAGGCCGGCCTTGGCATGCTGGGCCAGCAAGGCACGCACCATCGACGATTTGCCGGTGCCGCGTGAACCCCACAGCAGCGCGTGGTTGGCTGGCAGGCCGTCGATGAATTGCTGGGTGTTGCGGGCCAGTTGTTCGCGTTGCTTGTCCACGCCGATCAGGTCGGACAGGCGCATGTCCAGGCTAACCTCCAGCGGCAACAGGAAGCCGGTGCGACCTTCACGCTGCCAACGGGCGGCAAGGCACTGGTTCCAGTCGATGGCTTGGCGTGGCGCGGGCAACAAGGGTTCAAGGCGGGCGAGTACTGCGTCGGCCCGCTCAAGAAAAGCATTCAGTCGAGAATCCACGATTATTCCTCTGGCAAGTTCTTGCAAAAGATGGCGTATTGGCAACCCTGCGGCGGATCGCACGAGGCCGCGTAAAAAACGATTCATGCCGGCAAGCCAGAGCCTGTGGATGTTCAGCTATGCTTGCCGGGCGAAGGGAAACGTGAAGTGGTTCAACACTCGATGGATATCAAGTTCGCCCACCGCTTGTCTTATAAACAAGCCAGATTGACTGTGCTGGTCGGTTTCGTCTTGGGAACCTTGCTCAGCCTGATCCAAATCGGCATTGATTATGCCAGCGAAGACGCATCCATCAACCGTGAAATACGCTCGCTGATCGAAATCAGCCATAATCCTACGTCGCGTATTGCCTATAACATTGACGCCGAATTGGCCCAGGAATTGACCCTGGGCCTGCTGCACTCCCCCGCGATCATTCACGCGCAGTTGATCGACAACAACGGCGTGGTACTGGCCGATGTCGAGCGGCCGCGCATGGAAAGCCCCTACCGCCCCATCAGCGATTTCCTGTTTGGCGCCAACCGTCAGTTCGAAGACCGGCTGTACCTGAGCCATATGCCCAACGAATCCCTCGGCGTGCTGCGCCTGGACGTGGACACCTACGCCTTCGGCAGCCGTTTCCTGCACCGTGCCGAGATCACCCTGCTCAACGGGTTTGCCCGTAGCCTGCTGCTGACCGGCATTCTCCTGGCCCTCTTCTACGTGATGCTGACCCAGCCACTGGTACGCGTCATTCGCGAGCTGAGCAACCGCCGGCACGCCCGCCTGGACTGCCCAGCCGGGCATGAACACGACGAGATCGGTGTGCTGGTCAGCGTGGCCAACCAGCAATTTGAAAACATGGAGACGGAGATCCAGCAACGCCGGCATGCCGAAGACCGACTGACCGAATACTTGGGGCAACTGGAAAACATCGTCTCCGCGCGCACCCTTGAACTCAAGGCGAGCAACCAGCGCCTGAGCCAGTCCAACGAAGAATTGGAAGCGGCGAAGATGACCGCCCTGGGCATGGCCCAGGCCCGCGCGGCGTTTCTGGCGAACATGAGCCATGAAATCCGCACCCCGCTCAATGGGCTGCTGGGGATGATCGCGCTGTCACTGGACAGCTCGCTGAACGCCGAGCAGCGCCAGCAACTGTCGATCGCCCATGACTCGGGCAAGGTGCTGGTGGAGTTGCTCAACGATATCCTCGACCTGTCCAAGTTCGACGCCGGCCAGTTGGAGCTGGAGGTGATCCCGTTCGACCTGGGCTCGCTGGTCGAAGACACCGCCAACCTGCTGTCGCAGAACGCCGCGCCGAGCGTCGAGCTGACCTGCCTGATCGACCCGCAGTTTCCCGCCCAGGTGCTGGGCGACCCGACGCGCGTGCGGCAGATCGTCAGCAATTTGCTGTCGAATGCGTTGAAGTTCACCCGTTTCGGTCGTGTGGATGTGCGCCTCAGCGCCCTGAATGGCCGGGTGCGCATCGAAGTGTGTGATACCGGTATCGGCATTGCGCAGGAAGCCCAGGTGAAAATCTTCCAGCCCTTCACCCAAGCCGGCGCGGGCATCACCCGCCAGTTTGGCGGCACGGGGCTGGGCCTGGCGTTGACGCACAACCTGTGCGAAGCCATGAAAGGCCGTCTGAGCATCAGTTCGGAGGTCGGCTTTGGTAGCCAGTTCTGCGCCGAGCTGCCCCTGCCCCTGCATTTGCCCGCCGTGCAACAGGCGCCGCTGGCGGGTGAGGTCATCGCCATAACCAGCGCCGGCAGTGGCCTGACGGAACTGCTCAGCACCTTGCTGCCGCATTGGGGGCTGACACCCCGCTGCTACTCGCAGGACGAGGATTTGAGTGGCCTGGCCCCGGACCTGCTGATCACCGATTGTCCGGAATGCCTGTTCCGCCTGCGGCCTGCCATTACCGCGCCGATCCTGCTGGTGACCGCTTATGGCAACTTCATGCCCAGCGAAGAAGTGGCGGCGCTGGCGCCCTTGCAGCAACAGGCGCGCCCCTTGAGCCGCAATGCGTTGTACCAGATCCTGCAGCGCAATTTACGCAGCGACCCGCAACTGATCCTCGACCCCCTCCAATTGGAGGCCGCGCCCCTGGCACACCGGGCGCGCATCCTGCTGGTGGAGGACAATCCGGTCAACCAATTGGTCGCCAAGGGCATGTTGAGCAAGCTGGGGTGCGAAGTGGTCGTGGCCGCCCATGGTGGCGAAGCGCTCAAGTTCCTCGAGGACCAACGCTTTGACCTGGTGCTGATGGACTGCAACATGCCGGTGATGGATGGCTATGAGGCCAGCCGGCAGATCCGCCAAAGCGGACGCTGGCCGGACCTGCCGATTGTCGCGCTGACCGCCAACGCCCTCTCCGAAGAGCGCGAGCGTTGCCGGGCAGCGGGCATGAATGACTACCTGGCCAAGCCGTTTCGCCGCGAAGAACTCAAGGGCCTGCTGGACCTGTGGGTGCCGACGACGACAAGTCTCTGATCTGCCCAAGCAACTGGTCCAGGCCGTGGCGCAAGGCGTCGGCCTGGTTCAGGTCGATGCCGCTGTCACATAACAATCGGGTCTTGAGGCCATGGGCCTGGTCGCGCAGGTGCACACCGGCATCACTGAGACTGAGGTGCACTTCGCGCTCGTCCCTGGCGCTGCGCTGGCGCCTGACCCACTTGAGCTGCTCAAGGCGCTTGAGCAGCGGCGTCAGCGTGCCCGAGTCGAGCATCAGGCGCTCACCCAAGGCCTTGACCGTCGGTTGCGCCGGAGCCACTTCGTGCCACTCCCACAGCACCAGCATTACCACATATTGCGGGTAGGTCAGGCCAAGCTGATCCAGCATCGGCTTATAAGCGCGGGTCACGGCCCGGGAGGCGGCATACAGCTTGAAACACAACTGATCGTCCAGGGCCAGGGACACGGTAGGCAGGTCGGTCATTTGAGCAGGGCTTCAATCTCTTGGGTGAGGTCCTGCGGCTTGGTCGTCGGGGCAAAGCGCTTGACCACTTGGCCGTCGCGGCCAATCAGGAACTTGGTGAAGTTCCACTTGATCCCCTTGGACCCCAGCAGGCCCGGCGCCTGTTTTTTCAGTTGCACGAACAGAGGATGGGCCTCAGTACCGTTCACGTCGATTTTCTTGAACAGTGGGAAACTGACGCCATAGTTCAGCTCGCAGAATTCGGAAATCGCGCCTTCGTTGCCCGGCTCCTGCTTGCCGAACTGGTTGCAGGGAAAGCCCAGTACCACCAGGCCCTGGTCCTTGTACTGCTGCCAGAGCTGCTCCAGGCCCTTGTACTGCGGGGTGAAGCCACACTTGCTGGCGGTGTTGACCACCAGGATGGCCTTGCCGGCGAAATCGGCCAAGGTCTTTTGCTCACCCTTGATGGTGGTGCACGGGATGCTCAGCAGGTTGTCGCTCATGGCAGTGTCTCGATAGGGAGAAAAGAAGGTAAACATAGTAGGCAATTAAATTGCATGCAATTTAATTGGCGGCATTGATACCCCACTATCACCTTTTTCCTGCAGGCGCCCGGCTTGTGGCGATAGCGATCCCAAGGATGCCATCGCCGGCAAGCCGTGCGCCTACAGGGGTTTACGTTGGCCTATATCGCTCAGCGCGGGACCAGGTCCAGGCACACCGAGTTGATGCAGTAACGCAAGTGGGTCGGCGGCGGGCCGTCCGGGAACACGTGGCCCAGGTGCGCATCGCACTTGGCGCAGGTGACTTCCGTGCGGATCATGCCGTGGCTGACATCGCGAATCTCGACCATCGCGCTCTCGGCGATCGGCGCGTAGAAGCTCGGCCAGCCGCAGCCGGAATCGAACTTGGTGGTGGAATCGAACAGGGGTTCGTTGCAGCAGATACAGTGGTACACGCCATCTGTCTTGGTTTCGTTGTACTTGCCGCTGAAAGGACGCTCGGTGCCCTTGAGACGGCAAACCTGGTACTGCGCGGGATCGAGCATGTCCCGCCACTCTTCAAGGGTTTTCTGCAACTTATCCATCGGTACACCTCGGCAACTGAAAAAGCCTGATCTGTGTCTTTTCCATGGATCAGGCGGCACGTATGATTGCGCCTCTTCAAAACGCCAGTCTGGCACCCGCGCAACCGGCATTCAAACGTATTTATGGGTGCGGGCCCCGCAGGATTCGCAGTACGGTAGTGTCCACACCGTCTGGATCGTTCATTTTCAGGATCACATCGCCATGCAGGTCAGCAAATCGAACAAGCTCGCCAACGTCTGCTACGACATTCGCGGCCCAGTGCTCAAGCACGCCAAACGCCTGGAAGAGGAAGGCCATCGCATCCTCAAGCTGAACATTGGCAACCCGGCGCCATTTGGTTTCGAAGCGCCGGACGAAATCCTCCAGGACGTGATCCGCAACCTGCCCACCGCCCAGGGCTACAGCGACTCCAAGGGCTTGTTCAGCGCGCGCAAGGCGGTGATGCAGTACTACCAGCAGAAGCAGGTCGAAGGCGTCGGTATTGAAGACATCTACCTGGGCAATGGCGTGTCCGAGCTGATCGTGATGTCCATGCAGGCGCTGCTCAACAACGGTGATGAAGTGCTGGTGCCGGCACCCGACTACCCGCTGTGGACGGCAGCGGTGACCCTGGCCGGCGGCCACCCGGTGCATTACCTGTGCGATGAAGGCGCCGACTGGTTCCCGGACCTGGCCGACATCAAGGCCAAGATCACCCCCAACACCAAGGCCCTGGTGATCATCAACCCGAACAACCCCACCGGCGCCGTGTACTCCAAGGAAGTGCTGCTGGGCATGCTCGAGTTGGCGCGCCAGCACAACCTGGTGGTGTTCTCCGACGAGATCTACGACAAGATCCTCTACGATGACGCCGTCCATGTGTGCACCGCGTCGCTGGCACCTGACCTGCTGTGCCTGACCTTCAACGGCCTGTCCAAGTCGTATCGCGTGGCGGGCTTCCGTTCTGGCTGGATCGCCATTTCCGGGCCCAAGCACAACGCCCAGAGCTATATCGAAGGCATCGACATGCTGGCCAACATGCGCCTGTGCGCCAACGTGCCGAGCCAGCACGCCATCCAGACCGCCCTCGGCGGCTACCAGAGCATCAACGACCTGGTACTGCCCCAGGGCCGCCTGCTGGAACAGCGCAACCGCACCTGGGAACTGCTCAACGCGATCCCGGGCGTGAGCTGCGTGAAGCCCATGGGGGCGCTGTACGCTTTCCCACGCATCGACCCGAAGGTCTGCCCGATCCTCAACGACGAGAAGTTCGTGCTCGACCTGCTGCTGTCGGAAAAGCTGCTGGTGGTGCAAGGCACGGCGTTCAACTGGCCGTGGCCGGATCACTTCCGTGTGGTGACCCTGCCGCGTGTGGATGACCTGGACATGGCCATTGGTCGCATCGGCAACTTCCTCAAGTCCTATCGCCAGTAGGGTAGATGTCGCCGTACGACCGACATGCGGTCGTACGGCGAGTATCTGGCAACACTTCTCCACCCGCGCCCTAAGCCTTGGCACCTGTGGCGCCCGTTCTCGCACTTGCACCCTATAATTACAGGGCGGCAAGGCAACGGCGAAGTGATCCAACCGCGGCTAGCGAGCCGGAAAATCCCTTCAAGACTCTACATTCAGGCTGTAGGACACAGTTTGAAATAGTCGCTCGGTTGAATCACCCCATGCCGCACCTTATATACCCCGCAGTACGCGACATATTAAGCATGAGGAGAACTCTACAACCATGATGCGCATCCTGCTGTTCTTGGCCACTAACCTGGCGGTCGTGCTGATTGCCAGCATCACCCTGAGCCTTTTCGGCTTCAACGGGTTCATGGCGGCCAACGGGGTTGACCTGAACCTCAATCAGCTGCTGGTTTTCTGTGCCGTCTTTGGTTTTGCCGGCTCGCTGTTCTCGCTGTTCATCTCCAAGTGGATGGCGAAAATGAGCACCAGCACCCAGGTCATCACCCAGCCACGCACCCGGCATGAGCAATGGTTGCTGCAAACCGTGGAGCAGCTGTCCCGCGAGGCGGGGATCAAGATGCCCGAGGTCGGGATTTTCCCGGCATATGAAGCCAACGCCTTTGCCACCGGCTGGAACAAGAACGACGCACTCGTTGCAGTGAGCCAGGGCATGCTCGAACGCTTCTCCTACGATGAAGTGAAAGCCGTGCTGGCCCACGAGATCGGCCACGTCGCCAACGGTGACATGGTCACCCTGGCGCTGGTTCAGGGCGTGGTGAACACCTTCGTGATGTTCTTCGCGCGGATCATCGG
Organism: Pseudomonas sp. GW821-FHT05D12; assembly: GCF_059419825.1. NCBI lineage: Bacteria > Pseudomonadati > Pseudomonadota > Gammaproteobacteria > Pseudomonadales > Pseudomonadaceae > Pseudomonas > Pseudomonas sp. GW821-FHT05D12. Next base: position 134,753 of record NZ_JBWKSN010000007.1, read on the forward strand.
CAACTTTGTCGACAAGGTGATCTTCAAGAACGAAGAAGGCCGCGGCATTGCCTACTTCGTCGCGACGATCTTCGCTGAAGTGGTGCTGGGCTTCCTGGCCAGCGCGATCACCATGTGGTTCTCGCGCAAACGCGAGTTCCGTGCAGACGAAGCCGGTGCACGCCTGGCCGGTACCGGGGCGATGATTGCAGCACTGCAACACCTGCGCTCCGAACAAGGCCTGCCGGTGCATATGCCGGACAGCCTGACTGCCTTCGGCATCAACGGTGGCATCAAACAGGGCATGGCTCGCCTGTTCATGAGCCACCCACCGCTGGAAGAGCGTATCGACGCACTGCGTCGTCGCGGCTGACAGCCGGCGCAAAACAACAAGGGGCGATTTGATCGCCCCTTTTTTGTGGGCGGTTATATCGTCATCGCGGGCAAGCCCGGCTCCCACATTTGGATCGCGTAGCCGGTGGCAATCTACCCCGCCACAGGTCTGGCAGCGTACCCGAAGCGGTGTAAATACCCAGGCCTGGTCAACGCATCGTCATCTGATAGACACGCTCATCCAGCTGCGTAACGCCGTCCTGAGCGAACTTCCAGCTCTCGCCGAGGATGTCCTGCTCTTCCAGCACGCGCAGCGTCCATTGCGAGCCGAACAGCACCTTGACCTCGTCATCCGTCACCGCAAACGGCGGGCCGGCCCTTTGCGTCTGATCGTAATCGAGGGTGATCAGCAGCCCCTGGCAACCGGGACGCAGCAACTGGTGCAGATGCTCGGCATACTGCGCGCGCATCAACGGCGGCAAGGCGATCAGTGCGGCGCGGTCATAAAGCGCGGCGCAATCGGCCACGGCCTCGGCGTCCAGGGCGAAGAAATCGCCGCACCACACCTCGATCAGATCAGCCTGGTACACGCTGAAGACGCCGCGCCGTGTGATGCGCGGCACCAGGTTCTGCTCGCTGAAAAACGCCTTCACCGCCTGTTCCGACAGCTCCACGCCGAGTACCCGCAGCCCATGGCTGGCCAGCCACATCAAGTCCAGGCTCTTGCCACACAAGGGGACCAACACCTGGGCGCCCTGCGCGAGGGCCAACTGCGGCCAGTGCCGTTGCAGGTAAGGGTTGACCTCAGGCAAGTGAAAACCGATCTGATTGCGCGCCCAGCGCTCCTGCCAAAACTTAGGCTCCATGGATCACCCCGAAAATTCGATCAAATGGTGCTAAAACTTATATTAGATTTAGATCAATGATCTGATTGAAGATGGGCCCATGTTAACGCTCAGGACCCTCCCCATGCTCCCCAGCCTGTTTATTTCCCACGGTTCGCCCATGCTCGCCCTGCAACCCGGTGCCAGCGGCCCAGCCCTCCAGCGTATGGCTGCCGAACTGCCACGACCGCGGGCGATTGTGGTGGTGTCGGCGCACTGGGAAAGCCAGGAGCTGCTGGTCACCGGCAGCCCCGCACCCGAAACCTGGCACGACTTTGGCGGCTTTCCCCCCGAGCTGTTTGCCGTGCAGTACCCGGCGCCGGGCAACCCGCAATTGGCCGGCGAAATTGTCGAACTGCTGCACGCCGATGGCCTGAACGCACGCATTGATGAGCGCCGGCCCTTTGACCACGGCACCTGGGTGCCGCTGTCGCTGATGTACCCGGCGGCAGATATTCCGGTGGTGCAGGTGTCCCTGCCCAGCCGCATGGGCCCTGCCCTGCAGACCCGCGTCGGGCACGCCCTCGCCAGCCTGCGCGAGCAAGGCGTGTTATTGATCGGTTCGGGCAGCATCACCCATAACCTCGGTGAGCTTGACTGGCGCGCCGGGCCCGAGACCATCACGCCATGGGCGCTGGAGTTTCGCGACTGGGTCGTCGACAAGCTGGCAGCCAACGATGAAAACGCCTTGCACGACTATCGCCGCCAGGCACCGAATGCCGTGCGCAGCCATCCCAGTGATGAGCATCTGCTGCCGCTGTATTTTGCGCGTGGCGCCGGTGGCGCTTTCAGCGTGGCGCATCAGGGTTTCACCCTTGGGGCGCTGGGCATGGACATCTACCGCTTCGGCTAAAGCAACCCTTTGTAGGAGCCGGCAAACCGGCTCCTACGGGCGCGCAGACCGCCCAAAAATAACAGGCAAAAAAAATCCCCGAACCAGTCGGGGATTTTTTATGTGCGATCAATCAGCCCAAGGGCGGATCAATCTTCGCGGTAGCGACGCAGCTTCAGCTGCTTACCGGCAACGCGTGTGTCTTTCAGCTTGGCCAGCAGTTTCTCCAGACCGTCTTCCGGCAGCTCCACCAGGGAGAAGCTGTCACGGACCTGGATGCGACCGATGGCTTCACGTGCCAGGCCACCCTCGTTGAGGATAGCGCCCAGCAGGTTCTTGGCCGCGATACCATCACGCGCGCCCAGCGCGGTACGGCAACGGGCACGACCTTCAGCCAATGGAACCGGAGCACGACGCTCACGATCACCACGCTCTGGACGGTCGCCGGAACGCTCTGGACGATCACCGCGTGGCGCGCTGTTCGGAACCAGTGGACGTTCTTTCTCGATCGCTGCCAGGGTCAGGGCCTGACCGTTGGTAGCCTTGCGCAGCAGCGCTGCAGCCAGGGCACGCGGGGTGCAACCGATATCGGCGGTCAGGCGGTCCAGCAGGTCGCCGTGGGTCGATTCAGCGTCAGCCACCAGCGGCGACAGGCTGTTGGTCAGTTTCTTGATGCGGGCATCGAGAACGGCCTGGGCATCCGGCAGGCGGACTTCGGCGACTTTCTGACCGGTTACACGCTCGATCACTTGCAGCATGCGGCGCTCACGTGGAGTCACCAGCAGCAGTGCACGACCTTCGCGACCAGCACGGCCGGTACGGCCGATACGGTGAACGTAGGACTCTGGATCGTACGGCATGTCCACGTTGAACACGTGGGTGATACGTGGAACATCGAGACCACGAGCGGCTACGTCGGTTGCCACAACGATGTCCAGGCGGCCATCCTTGAGGGAGTCGATTACGCGCTCACGCTGGTTCTGGGCGATGTCACCGTTCAGCGCAGCGGCCTTGTAGCCTTTGGCTTCCAGGGCACTGGCCAGGTCCAGGGTCGCTTGCTTGGTGCGCACGAACATGATCAGGGCGTCGAAGTCTTCGACTTCCAGCAGGCTCAATACAGCCGAGGTCTTCTGGTCAGCGTGAACCAACAGGTGAGCCTGTTCGATCGCGGTAACGGTCTGAGTCTTGGTCTGGATCTTCACGTGTTGCGGATCGCGCAGGTGGCGCTCGGCAATGGCACGGATCGACTGTGGCAGGGTGGCCGAGAACAGTACGGTCTGACGGGTCGGTGGCAGTGCCTTGAAGATGACTTCCAGGTCATCCATGAAGCCCAGCTTCAACATTTCGTCGGCTTCGTCCAGAACCAGGTGGTTCACGGTCGACAGGACTTTCTCGTCACGACGCAAGTGGTCGCACAGACGGCCCGGGGTGGCAACGACGATCTGTGCGCCGTTACGGATAGCTTTCAGTTGCGGGCCCATCGGCGCGCCGCCGTAGACAGCCACAACGGTAACGCCTGGCATTTGCTTGGCGTAGGTTTCAAAAGCGGTTGCTACTTGCAGCGCCAACTCACGAGTTGGCGCGAGGATCAGGGCTTGCGGTTCGCGCTTGGCAGGATCGATGCAGTGCAGGATAGGCAGGGCGAACGCGGCGGTTTTACCGGTACCGGTTTGCGCCTGGCCAATCATGTCCTGGCCGGCCATGATGATCGGGATCGATTGCTGCTGAATCGCCGAAGGCTCTTCGTAGCCGGTCGCTGCGACGGCTGCAAGAATATTCGGGTTAAGATTAAAAGCGGCGAAGCCGCCGGTTTCCTGGGTCATGGGTCTGCCTCTAAGTGCATCCGCAAAGACCCATGCTCCAAAGCTGCGCATGCCGTGTTGAGACTCAAGAGTCGCCCTGGCTGCTTTGTCGGCGGGGATTTGCGAAAACGAATGAATGAAAAAGATTCGTCAAGGGAGAGTCCGCTGTGCGGACGTGCAGCCGAAGCTGACTTCGGGGAATTGCGCTACCTAAACGCGGCCCGGTTAAAGGCCGGCGCGCACTATACCGGAAATAGCTGAAAAAGGGAGCTTTTTTTATCGCAAAGTGCCGATAAACCGCGCTGCGTCACAGTCTTTGCGCAGCGGCCCGCGAGGGTCTATTTTTCAAAGGCCCGGCCCCGTTGGTCGTAACGCTTAAACGGTTCACCTGGCGATCAACACCTTTGGTCCGAAACCTTCCATTGCGCCCGAGGGCCCCCCCGATGAATCAACCCAGCAGCAGCCGCGTCAGCCGTGAACTCCAGGGTCATGTCCTGCTGTTGGGCCTGGATCGAGTCGCCAAGCGCAACGCGTTCGACCTGGATCTGCTCAATGAGCTGAGCCTGGCGTATGGCGAATTTGATCGAAATGCAGACGCGCGCGTGGCGGTGGTATTCGCCCACGGCGACCACTTCACCGCCGGGCTGGACCTGGCCAACGTCAGCGGCGTGATGGCGGGAGGCTGGCAACCGCCGCTGGGCGGCTGCGATCCGTGGGGCGTGTTCGCCGGTCCCAGGGTGAGCAAACCGGTGATCGTGGCGGCCCAGGGTTACTGCCTGACCATCGGCATCGAGTTGATGCTGGCGGCGGATATCAACCTGTGCGCGAGCAATACCCGCTTCGCGCAGATGGAAGTGCAACGTGGGATCTTTCCTTTTGGCGGTGCGACCTTGCGCTTTCATCAGGTCGCCGGCTGGGGCAACGCCATGCGCTGGTTGCTCACCGGCGATGAGTTCGACGCCCATGACGCCCTGCGCCTGGGCCTGGTGCAGGAGGTGATGGCGAGTGAAGACCTGCTGCCGCGCGCCATCGAACTCGCCAGCCGCATCGCCCGCCAGGCACCGCTTGGGGTGCAGGCGACCTTGATGTCGGCACGCCTGGCGCGCATCGAAGGCGAAACCGTCGCGGCCGCCGCCTTGCCGCCGATGGTGGATAAGTTGCTCAACAGCGAGGATGCCAAGGAAGGCGTGCGGGCGATGATCGAGAAGCGTCCCGGGGTGTTCAAGGGTATCTGAACCGGCTGATGGCGCTATCGCGGGCAAGCCCGCTTCCACAGGGTGCGCATTTCCACCTGTGGGAGCCGGGCTTGCCCGCCATAGCGTTGAAACAGGCGACTAAGTTGCCGGCCGAATCGCCTTGATCAACGGCTGCAACGAATAACCCAATCGCGGTGCCAGCGCCTCGGCACGCGCCGACAGCGCATCCAGGTCCAGCGCCTGATCGAGTTCCGAAGGCACCAGCAGAATCACATTGCCCTCCTTCACCGGCAGTTCCCAGTAATGCCGGTGGTACAACCCGCGCAACAACGCCGCCCCCAGGGGTTTGCCGTCGTCGGTGGCCCACTGGTTGATCACCAGCCAGCCGCCGGGGTTGAGTTTTTTCTGGCAGTTTTCCAGGAAGGTCCAGGCCAGGTGCCCGACGCCTGGGCCGACATCGGTATAAAGGTCGACGAAAATCAGGTCGGCCGACTCGGCTGTATCGAGCAATTGCAGGGCGTCGCCGATGCGGATGTACAGGCGCGGATCGTCGTCCAGCCCCAGGTACTCGATGGCCAGGCGCGGCACGTCGGGGCGCAGTTCGATGGCTTCGACGTCTTCCAGCGGCAAAAACTTGAGGCACGCCTGGGTCAGCGTGCCGGCGCCCAGGCCGAGGAACAGCGCGCTCTCCGGCAGCTCATGGCACAACGCGCCGATCAGCATCGCGCGGGTGTAGTCGTACTCCAGCCAGCTGGGGTCGGCGGTGAACACGCAGCTTTGCTCGATGGCGTCGCCAAATTCGAGAAAGCGGTAATCGGCCACTTCGAGCACGCGGATCATGCCGAAATCATCATGGACTTCGGCCAGCAGGCGCTCGACACGCTCCTCGGTCATCACTACTCCTAAAGGGTATACCGCACGGCAAAGGCGCGATTGTCGGCCAACCGGCGGCAACAGGTCACGCACTAATTGCTGATAACATTGACGCCCGACCGTCAACCACCCTATCGAGTTCATGATGAGCCAACCCTGGAGCCCCGACAGCTGGCGCGCCCTGCCGATCCAGCAACAACCCCAGTACCCGGACGCTGCGCACTTGCTGCAAGTGGAGCAGAACCTGGCCAGCTACCCGCCGCTGGTATTTGCCGGGGAAGCCCGTGAGTTGCGCCGTCAGTTTGCCGAAGTGACCCAGGGTCGGGCGTTCCTGCTGCAAGGCGGTGACTGCGCCGAGAGCTTTGCCGAGTTCTCCGCCGCGAAGATCCGCGACACCTTCAAGGTGCTGTTGCAGATGGCGATTGTGATGACCTTCGCCGCCGGCTGCCCGGTGGTCAAAGTCGGACGCATGGCCGGTCAGTTCGCCAAGCCGCGTTCGGCCAATGACGAGACCATCGACGGCATCACCCTGCCCGCCTACCGCGGCGATATCGTCAACGGGATCGGCTTCGACGAAAAAAGCCGGGTGCCAGACCCCGAGCGCCTGCTGCAGTCCTATCACCAGTCCACCGCGACCCTCAATCTGCTGCGCGCCTTTGCCCAGGGTGGCTTTGCCGACCTGCACCAGGTTCACAAGTGGAACCTGGATTTCATCGCCAACTCCGCCCTGGCGGAAAAATACAGCCAACTGGCCGACCGCATCGACGAAACCCTGGCGTTCATGCGCGCCTGCGGCATGGACAGCTCACCGCAACTGCGCGAAACCAGCTTCTTTACCGCCCACGAAGCGCTGCTGCTCAACTACGAGCAAGCCTTCGTGCGCCGGGACAGCCTGACCAACGACTACTACGACTGCTCGGCGCACATGCTCTGGATCGGCGACCGCACCCGCCAACTGGACGGCGCCCACGTCGAGTTCCTGCGTGGGGTGAACAACCCGATCGGGGTCAAGGTCGGCCCAAGCATGAACCCCGACGACCTGATCCGCCTGATCGACATCCTCAACCCGGACAACGACCCCGGTCGCCTGAACCTGATCGCGCGCATGGGTGCAGGCAAGGTCGGCGAACATCTGCCCAAGCTGATTCGCGCCGTTCAGCGCGAGGGCAAGCAGGTGCTGTGGAGCTCGGACCCGATGCACGGCAACACCATCAAGGCCAGCAGCGGCTACAAGACCCGCGACTTCGCGCAGATCCTCGGCGAAGTGAAGGAGTTCTTCCAGGTGCACCAGGCCGAGGGCAGCTATGCCGGCGGGATTCATATCGAGATGACCGGGCAGAACGTCACCGAGTGCATTGGTGGTGCGCGACCGATCACCGAGGATGGCTTGTCGGATCGTTACCACACCCACTGCGACCCCCGGATGAATGCCGATCAGTCGCTGGAACTGGCGTTCCTGATTGCGGAGACGCTCAAACAGGTCAAGCGTTGAGAGGTTGAATCGCCGGGGCTGACGCCATCGCGCGCAAGCCCGGCTCCCACAAGTGCCCGCGATGGGGCTCTAAACAAGCCTGTCCCGACTGATCATCGCCGCCCGCAACCTGTCGGCACTTGGCCGCTGGCAATTGAGCTGGATCTGTTCCAGCCCCAGCCAGTCGGCCATCTGTCGAAGGTTCGCGGCCAGCGCCAGCATCCCCTCTTCATCCAGCCCCGGTTCTTCTTCGTGCACCGCATGTACAGCCAGCCGCCCGTTGGCACGTTCGGCGCGCAAGTCGATGCGCGCGGCGATGCGTTCGTTGTGCAGGAACGGCAGCACGTAGTAGCCATAGACCCGCTTGTCTTGCGGGGTATAGATCTCCAGCCGGTAGCGAAAATCGAACAGGCGCTCGGTACGCGCGCGCTCCCAGACCAGCGAATCAAACGGCGACAGCAACGCGCTGGCCGGCACCTTGCGTGGCACTTTCGGCTCGGGCAGACAGTACGCCGGTTGTTTCCAACCTTGCACCTGGCACACCTGCAACTGCTCGTCCTCCACGAGTTCGGCCAGGCGATTGCGACTGTCGGCAGGGTCGAGGCGGAAGTAATCGCGCAGGTCTTTTTCGGTAGCGACGCCAAGTGCAGTCGCGCTGTGCAACAGCAAGCCGCGCTGGGCCTCGGCTTCGCCCACCGTTGTCAGCAGGATCTCGCCAGGGATCACCCGTTCCGGCAAATCGTAGAGCCGCTCGAACCCACGTCGACCGGCCACGGTGACCAGCCCCGCAGCAAACAGCCATTCGAGTGCGTGTTTTTCCTCGCTCCAGTCCCACCAGGGGCCGGCGCGCTCCTCGCGAGTCGACAGACTCCCCGCGCCCAGCGCACCCTGCTGCTCCACGGTCTTCAGGACGCGTTGAATGACCGCCTGCTGCTCACGGCCAAAGCGCGCCATTTGCGAATAAATGCCCTGCCCTTGCTGCGCCCGCTGCATGCGCCAGCGCATCAACGGGTACAACGCCATCGGCAGCAGCGAGGCCTCATGCCCCCAATATTCGAACAGCGAACGCCGGCGCCCCTGGCTCCAGGCCGCCTGTTCGAGGATCAACGGGGAGTAAGTGCCCAAGCGGGAAAACAATGGCAGGTAGTGAGAACGCACCACGGCATTCACCGAATCGATCTGCAATACACCCAGGCGTTCGACCAAGCGGTTGATGTGAGCGGCCTTGATCAGTGCAGGCGCCTGGCGCCCGGAAAAACCTTGGGCGGCCAGTGCCAGGCGTCGAGCTTGCTTGAGTGACAAAGACAGGTCGGCGGGCATGCGAATCTCCATATGGGCGCGCCGACTACCCTACTGCATCCCGCATCATTTTCGCAGCGGGTCTTGCCAGAAATGCAGGTGGCGATCCTGCTCGACGTCGCCGCGGTTAAGCCCGATATCCTTGAGCGCATCATCACTCAAGGCTGCCAGTGTCTGGCGCTCCGCATGCAGCGCCTGCCACCGCACAACCTTATGGAACAACCCGGAAAACGGACGTTTCGCCAGCAACACAAAGCCTCTTTGACCTTTCATCTTCTCGCCCTCCAGTGGGGATGACGCGAGTGTGTGCTTGGCCTTATGATCAATCCAACGAATGTTTCTTATGCAATACATCTCAGAGATTGATCAATTGTCCGGCTACCCGAGCATCGACACCGAAGTGCTGCGTACCTTCGTCGCCATCGCCGACCAGGGCGGTTTTACCCGCGCCGGCGAATTGGTCAACCGCACCCAATCAGCGGTGAGCATGCAGATGAAACGCCTGGAAGAAGACGTGCTGCAACGCAAGCTGTTCGAGCGCGACGGGCGTCAGGTCCGGCTGACGCCCGAGGGTCAGGTGCTGTTGGGCTACGCGCGACGCATCCTCAAGCTGCACAGCGAGGTGTTCAATACCTTGCGCGAGCCCCACATGGTCGGCTTGGTGCGCATCGGCACGCCGGATGACTACGTGATGCGCTTCCTGCCGGGCATTCTCAAACAGTTTTCCAAGGCCTACCCGCTGATCCAGATCGAGATGCACTGTGAGGGATCAAGCGTGCTGATGCAGCGACGGGACCTGGCGCTGACCGTTATCAGCCGCGAGCCGGGCAATGATGTCGGTGAGCTGTTGCGCACTGAACGCATGGTATGGGCGGCGGCGCCGTGCTTTTGCGTGGACGAGCACGACGCCCTGCCCCTGGCGATTCCCGGTGGCGACTGCCTCTACACGCAATGGGCCCTGGCGGCACTCGATTCGGCCGAGCGCAATTATCGCCTGGCCTACCACAGCTCCAACGGGGCGGCGATCCAGGCCGTTGTCAGCGCGGGCCTGGCGGCCATGGTCAGCATGGAAAGCCTGGTGACCCCGGACCTGTGCATACTCGGCAGCGAGGACGGCTTCCCCCCATTGCCCTCGATGAATCTGCGCCTGCTGCGCAACCCATTGCTGGCCTCGCCGATTACCGATTGCCTGGCCGACTACATCATCGAAGGCTTCAAACTTTAAACGTCAGCATCACCGCGCACACCACCAGGAAGCCGCAAAACAGGCCGCGCAATACACGCTCCGGCAGCGCATGGGCCACTTTCACGCCCCAACTGATACTGAGCATTCCGCCAACGGCCAGCGGCACGCCGATCATCCAGTCCACTTCGTGGTGCCAGGCGTAGGTGACCAGGGTCACGCTGGTGCTGGGCAGCGCCAGGGCCAGGGACAGGCCTTGGGCGACCACTTGGGTGGTGCCGAACAGGCTGGTCAGCACCGGGGTAGCAACTACCGCGCCCCCGACGCCAAACAGCCCGCCCATGGAGCCGGAAGCTGCGCCCAAGACGCCAAGCCACGGCCAGGAATAACGCATTTGCGCGGTAGGCGGCGCGTTGCGTGTGAACATGCGCAGCAGGTTGTAGGCCGACAGCGTCAGCAGGAATGCGATAAAGCCGATGCGCATCGCGCCTGCGTCCAGCCCCACGGCCCAGATCGAGCCAAGCCAGGCGAAGCTGAAGCCCATCACGCCCAAGGGCAGCGCATGCCTCAATTCGATACGGTTGCGCTGGTGATAACGCCACAGCGCCAGCATCACGTTGGGCACCACCATCACCAGCGCCGTGCCCTGGGCAAGTTGCTGATCGAGGCCGAACAAGACGCCAAGGACCGGGATGGCGATCAAGCCACCCCCAATCCCGAACAGGCCGCCCACTGTGCCGAGGGCCGCGCCCAATATCAGGTACATCGCTAAATCCAACACCGTTCGCTACTCCCCCATTCCAGGCCTTGCATGCTACGCAGTCGCCCCTGGCACGGAAACGCACAGCAACGCACAATGGCTGTGCCAATTTCGCATAAGCGTATGCCTATGAACCCCAACACTCTCACCGATCAGCTCGGCCTGTTTCTGGATGTCCTGGAAACCGGCAGCTTCTCCGCCGCCGCCCGCCGTCATCCGCTGACACCCTCGGCGGTGGCTCGGCGCATCGACAGCCTGGAAAGCTCGGTGGGCAGTCGCCTGTTCCAGCGCAGCACCCACGCCGTGGTGCCGACGCCTGCCGGCCTGGCGTTTGCCGAGCGGGCGCGGCGGATTGTCAGCGAGTTGCAACTGGCGCGCGCCGAGGCGGTGTCCCTGAGCCATGCGCCAGAAGGCCTGATTCGCGTGGATGCGCCCGCAGCATTTGGCCGACGGCACCTGGCGCCGGTGATTGCGGATTTCCTCAACGTGTACCCGGGGCTGGATGTGCACCTGCATTTGATCGACAGCTTTGTCGACATGCAGGGCGCCCACTTGGGCAAGGTCGACCTGGTATTGCGCGCCGGGCATATCGTCGATACCCGCCTGATCGCCACGCCGCTGGCCAGCATCGTGCGCATCGCCTGTGCCAGCCCGGCCTACCTGAAGAGCCGCGGCACGCCCACTCATCCGCGCGAACTGAGCGAGCATGACGGCCTGGATTGGGACGGCCTGGCCCCCATGTTCGCATGGCGCTTCGAGCTGGACGGGCGCCGCGCCACCTATCGTCCGCAGCGCATCCGCATGAGCGCCAACAACGCCGAAGCCCTGCTGTCCGGCGCCCTCGCCGGGCTGGGGATCGCCCACTTGCCCACCTGGCTGGCCAGTGAATACCTGGTACGCGGCGAACTGTTGCCACTGTTTTGCGAGGATGGCCTGCCCAGCCCGGAAACCACCGGGATTTACGCCTTGCGCCTGGAACAGCAGGCGAATGCCCGCAGCCGGTTGTTGCTGGAATACCTGAAATCGCGCTTCAGCCCGGTGCCGCCCTGGGATCTGGCGCTGCAGAGCGGGCTTGTCTGACCACCCGGACAGAATTATCTGGCGCATTAAAGATTTGCCCGCTAGATTCCAGGCCAGATACGCTTTTTTGAGGCACCGCCATGAGCAAAAACCCCGATCCCTGCGAGTCCCTGATGCTGGATAACCAGCTGTGCTTCGCCCTGCACTCGACCTCGCTGCTGATGACCAAGGTCTACAAACCCCTGCTGCAAGCCCTCGGCCTGACCTACCCGCAGTACCTGGCCATGATGGTGCTGTGGGAAGAAGATGGCTTGACCGTCGGCGAAATCAGCAGCCGCCTGCTGACTGATCCAGGCTCGCTCACGCCCCTGCTCAAGCGCCTGGAGGCTGAAGGCCTGCTCAGCCGGACCCGTAGCCGCGAAGATGAACGGGTCGTCGTCGTCGAGTTGACCGCCGCCGGCCGTGCCCTGCAGGACAAGGCCATGGGCATTCCGCAGTGCATCCTTGGCGCCAGCGGACTGGAGCTGGAACAGTTGCTCAAGCTGCAGGCTGACCTGATTGCCTTGCGCAGTCATTTGCAAGCCAGCGTCTAACCCCCCTTCCCCCTTGTAGGAGCCGGCTTGCCGGCAAGCCGGCTCCTACCGTTTGTGCATCGAGGCGAAAATTTTTAAAATTTATCTTGCGCGCTAAACATTAGCGCTATACATTCGCCTCACCAACTACTTAGCGCGCAAATATTTAGCGCTAGAACACCAAGAGGACGACACCATGCAAACGCTCTATACCGCAGTAGCCACCGCCACCGGCGGCCGTGATGGTCGCGCTGTTTCCAGCGACAACATCCTCGACGTCAAACTCTCCACCCCCAAGGAATTGGGCGGTGCCGGTGGCCAGGCCACCAACCCTGAGCAACTGTTCGCCGCCGGCTATTCGGCCTGCTTCATCGGCGCACTGAAATTCGTCGCCAGCCAGACTAAACGCAAAATCCCGGATGACGCCTCGATCACTGCCCACGTCGGCATCGGCCAGATCCCCGGTGGTTTCGGCCTGGATATCGACCTGCATATCAGCCTGCCGGGCCTGGCCCAGGACGAGGCGCAAAGCCTGGTCGATGCCGCCCACCAGGTGTGCCCGTACTCCAACGCCACCCGTGGCAATGTCGAAGTACGCCTGCACGTTGCCGTCTGATAAACAGCCGCGCATAAAAAAACCCGACGCTAAGTCGGGTTTTTTGTTGGCGAGCCAGAATTACTTCTTAGCGCGGCCTTTGTACGAACCACCTTCGCGGGTGTCGATCTCGATCAGGTCGTCGATTTCGATGAAATCGGCTACTTGCAGTTCGGTACCGTTGCTCAGCTTGGCTGGCTTCATTACCTTGCCCGAAGTGTCGCCGCGAGCGGAACCTTCGGTGTAGGCAACCTTACGCACGATAGTGGTCGGCAGCTCTACGGAAACCAGGCGCTCTTCGAAGAAAATAGCTTCGCAGACGTCTTCCATGCCTTCTTCGATGAACGGCAGAACGGCTTCGATATCTTCAGCGTTCAGCTCGTACATGGTGTAGTCGGTGGTGTCCATGAACGTGTAGGTGTCACCGCTGATGAAGGACAGGGTCGCTTCTTTGCGGTCGAGGATCACGTCGTCCAGTTTGTCATCGGCGCTGTAGACGATCTCGGTCTTGTAACCGGTCAGCAGGTTCTTCAGCTTGGTCTTCATGATTGCGCTGTTACGACCAGACTTGGTGAACTCAGCTTTCTGAACCAGCCAAGGGTCGTTTTCGAGACGGATCACTGTACCGGGTTTCAGTTCTTTACCAGTTTTCATTGCGTATATCCGAAATTTGGATGGGATTTACAAAAATCAAGGTCGCGTATCATATCCAACTTTCATAAAACTGTACCAGCGCCGTCGCAAGATCGGCCTGCAAGCCTTGTTCCAGACACCACGTCTGCGCATGCTGGTTCACCTCCGGCCAGTGCTCCAGCAGCATTTTCCACGCTTGTGACATATCGCCATCAGTGTTCCAGGCTTGCCAGAGTGCGATCAATGCAGCGCTGGCGGCCGGTGATAACGCCGCGGTGTACAGCGCGAGGAAGGCATCGAGCTTGTCGAGGTGGATGTCTTCGTCCTGCCGATAGATGTGCCACAACAGCGGCCGTCCGGCCCACTGGGCACGCACGAACGAGTCTTCGCCGCGCACCGCATTGAAGTCGCAGCACCAGAGCAGGCGGTCATATTGCTCCTGGCGCACGAACGGCAGCACCTGCACGGTCAGGGCGTCGCGCTGATGCACGTCCCCCGCCACCAGGCCCTCCACGCCAAGCCAGCGCTGCACATCACCGAGGATCCGCCCTTCCGGGACCAACAGGTGCGTGGGCCGCACGTCGCTCGACAACACATCCAGCCAACGGCCGAGCCCGGCATTTTCGTAGGCGAACAATGAAATCAGGCGTGCTCCCTCTGTCGCAAATACGCCCAGGGCCTGCAGGAACTGGCGCTGTGCGGCTGCGTCCTGCTGAAACGCCTGGCGCTGCTCCAGCAATCCAGCCTCGCGCAGCAGCCCACCGGTGCCCGGTCGGAAACCCGGGAAAAAGAAGTACTTCTGCACCCCCTTGAACTTCACTGACGGCAGGCGATGACAACCCACCACCCACTCTTCGGCGCTGAGGTAGTCCAGGTTCATCCACAAGGGCGCACGCGCGCTTGCGGCCATGGCTTCCATGTACTCGGGCGGCAACTGGCAGGCGAACGCGGCGATGACTACATCGGCGGAGGCCGTGTCCCGCCATTCGGTCGGCCAGAAGCGCACTTCCACGCCCTCTTGCCATTGCTCGTCCAGGTGCACATCGATTTCCGGGCACATGCGCTCGAAGGCCCGCAGGTCGTCGACCCACAAACGCACGTTACAGGCGTGCTCCACCACCAATTGCCGGGCCAGGCGCCAGGTCACGCCGATGTCGCCGTAATTGTCGACGACGCTGCAAAAAATATCCCAGCGGGCTTTCATTCCGGGCTCCTACGATCAAAGGCCCGATTGTCCGCATAAATGCCCTGATGCAGAAGGCTTGATCGCGATTATTCTGCACAGCGGCTGTGCGACAATCGCCGCCACGCCGCAATTGCCTGCCAGGAGGCCATCATGTCGGATCAATCGTTGTCGCTGCCCAAGCTTACGTTCGCCATCGCCCTGGGGGTGTGGCTGGGGTTTATCGCCATTGTGCTGACCAGTTGGCTGGCATCGCGCTACCTCTTCCCGCAAACCCTGGCGCCCGTGGCCCAAGCCGTCCAGCAACTGGGTAAACCGGCGGTAGCTGCGCCGGAACCGCCGAACCGAATGTTCGAGCAGTATCAACAGAACCTGCAGAAGCAGGAGCAACAGCAGAGCCTGGATCAGGCCCGCACCAACGCGCGCAACCTGTCCAACCCCAAGTGCCAGTTCTGGCTGCAACAGGACCAGAACGCGCCCAATGAAAAGAGCCGGGCAAATGTCCTGCAATTTTGCGAATGATCAAGCACAGCCATGAATAAACACGCCGTCCACCAGCTTGTGCTGGAGAAGCTCAGCGTCGATCTCGACATTGCCCAACGCGCCGCGCAGACCGCCTACGAAACCGCGACCCACGAAGAAAACATCGCCGAAAACAAATACGACACCCTGGGCCTCGAGGCGTCCTACCTCGCGGCGGGCCAAGCCAAACGGGTCGAGGAAATCAAGCAGGCACTGGCGCTGTGCCAGAGCATGCCGTTGCGTGCTTATGATGATCAGCGCGGTATAGAAATCGGCGCGCTACTCGGGCTGGAAGACGAGCACGGTCGCCAGCAGTGGCTGTTCCTGGCGCCGGACGCGGCGGGTTTGAAAGTGGATGTGGTCGGGCAACCGGTGACCGTCATCACTCCGCGCTCGCCGCTGGGCAAGAGCCTGCTGCACAAATTCGAAGGGGATGAGGTGGAGATTCTGGTGGCAGGCGCCCGGCAGCACTTTACGGTGACCGAGGCCAAATAAACGCCTGCAGGAGCGAGCTTGTAGTGGCGAAGGAGCACGCGCCCTCACCACGGCAAGCCAGCCCCTGCAATATCAGTGAACCGGCAATTCGACGCCGTCGAACAGTTCTTCCAGTTCCTGCTTGTTGTGGCACTGGATCGCCTTGGCCATGACTTCACGGGTCAGGTGCGGCGCGAATTTCTCGATGAAGTCGCACATGAAGCCCCGCAGGAACGTGCCGCGACGGAAGCCGATCTTGGTCACGCTGGACTCGAACAACTCGCTGGCATCGAGCACCACCAGGTCTTTGTCGAGGTTGGTATCGACGGCCATCTTGGCCACGATGCCCACGCCCAGGCCCAGGCGCACGTAAGTCTTGATCACGTCGGCGTCGGCGGCGGTGAACACCACTTTCGGCGTGAGGCCGCGATGGCTGAAAGCCTCGTCGAGCTTGGAACGGCCGGTGAAACCAAACACGTAGGTCACGATCGGGTATTCGGCCAGGGCTTCGAGGGTCAGCTTCGGCAGCTTGGCCAACGGGTGACCTTGAGGCACGACCACGCAACGGTTCCAGCGGTAGCACGGCATCATCACCAGGTCACCGAACAGCTCCAGGGCTTCGGTGGCAATGGCGAAATCGACGGTGCCGTCAGCTGCCATTTCGGCGATCTGCATCGGCGAGCCCTGGTGCATGTGCAGCGCGACGTCAGGGTATTGCTTGATGAAATCGCGGATCACCGGCGGCAAGGCATAACGCGCCTGGGTGTGGGTGGTAGCGATGGACAGGGTGCCCTTCTTCTCATTGGAGAATTCCTGGGCGATCTGCTTGATGCTTTCGACTTTGCGCAGGATCTCGCCGGCGGTGGTGATGATGCGCTCACCCGCCGGGGTGACACGGGTCAGATGCTTGCCGCTGCGCGCGAACACTTCGACGCCCAGCTCGTCTTCGAGCAGGCGGATCTGCTTGCTGATACCGGGTTGCGAGGTGTAGAGGCTTTGAGCGGTAGCGGAAACGTTGAGGTCGTGGTGCGCCACTTCCCAGATGTAGCGCAGTTGTTGAAGCTTCATATGTGTCCCTCAAAGCAAATAGACGCCACGGGTATCAGCGACGGTATATAACTATATTAAAGGTTTGACGGATAAATCTAGAACTTTTTATCGTTATTTACCCATCACACGTCATCACTGCGTCGACGTTGTAACGAAGGCACCAGGTAAACCGGCACGGTAGACAGCTGCAACACCCGAGCTGCGGTACGCCCCAGCGGAGTGGCAGCGGAAGTCGCGTGGCTGTGGCTGCCGACGATCAGCAGGTCTACGGAGAGTTTGCGCAATTGATCGAGTATGACCTCGCACGGATCCCCCTGGATCACCCGTACCGAGCGAATCACCTTCAAGTCCTGCTCCCCTTCCCCCAACTCCTCGCGAAAACTGTCCAGCACCCGCTGCTCGATCGTCGCCATCACCGTGGTCAGCCCCTGGCTCTGCCACTCACTCAGGGCCTTCTCATCAAGGTAGCTCTGCAACACCGATTCGGCGAACAACCCGATCGGCTCGACCACGTGGATCACGTACAGATCTGCCTTGAACGTCCGCGCCAGCGCCAACGCATGCTGCATCACATAAGGCGCGTACAGACCAAGGTCCGTGGCAAAGAGCATCGAGCGAATCATAGAACCTCCTGGACTGCCAGGACGGCGGAGATTGAATCAGCTTAGCAGCGCCCGGACGACTTGGATTGACTTAGCTCTTCACTTCATTACTGATGCCATGGGGCACATGCCCGGTGGCCACCACCTCCCTGGCTTTCTCGCAATGACCGGCCTGGTCATCGAAAAAAACATCGGCGGCGAACGCTTCCAGGAACGCGGATTTTTCCAGCCCACCCAGGAACAGCGACTCGTCCAGGCGAATATCCCACTCGCGCAAGGTGCGGATCACCCGCTCATGGGACGGCGCCGAACGCGCAGTGACCAACGCCGTGCGAATCGGGCAGTCCTCGTCCGCAAACTCGCGCTGCAACAGGTTCAGCGCGGCCAGGAACCCCTTGAACGGACCGCCATGCAACGGCTGGCGCGCCGACTCGCGCTCGCTGGCCTGGAACGCTTCCAACCCGCCGGACTGGTACACGCGCTCCGACTCATCGGAGAACAACACCGCGTCACCGTCAAAGGCAATCCGCAATTCCTCACTGGAGGCACGGCGTGGACCGCCGGACAAAATCGTCGCTGCCGCAAACCCCGCATCGAGGGCACTGCGTACATCCTCAGCATGGGTGGAAAGAAACAGATGGCAACCGAACGCTGCCAAATAAGGATAAGGACTACGCCCTCCGACGAAAGCGGCGCGGGAAATATCCAGGCCGTAATGCTGGATGGAATTGAACACACGCAAGCCGGTGTCGGCACTGTTGCGCGACACCAGCACCACCTCGACCCGGGCGCGACCAAGGCTGGCATTCAGGCTCAGCAGCTTCTTGACCAGCGGGAAGGCATCGCCCGGCTCGAGGATTTCTTCCTCGTGTTCGATCTGGTACTGGCGGTAGGTCTCGACCCCCTCGGCCAGATAGACCTTGTGGCTTTCACTCAAGTCGAAGAGTGCCCGCGAGGAAATCGCCAGCACCAACTTGTCACCCAAACCCTTGGCCATGGTGTGTTTCCTCACTCAGCGATTATGCCGATCAATAAAACTCAAGGCCTGATACAGCGCCTGCATCCGTGGCAATTCGCAACCAGCGGCTTTGGCCGCGGCGAGTGGCCGCGCATAGATCGCCGCCAGTTCCAGCGGGCGTTTATGCACGTGGTCGTGAAACATGCTCGGCAGGTAGTCGTCCATGGTTTCAGTCATGGCGAACATCTGCTCGGCGTAACTGGCGGGGATTTCATGCCCGCAAGCATGGGCGCCCTGCACCACTTCGGCCATCAATGCCTGGATCAACTCGCGGCTGGATTCGTCCGCCATCATCGCCGTGGTGCCGGTCCCCAGCAGTACGGACAGGCCGTTGTAGGGCACGTTCCACACCAACTTGTGCCAGCGCGCCTGATGCACATTGGCCATGGCCTGGGAGTCGATGCCGGCCTGGTGGAACAACGCGGCGCCGGCTTCGACAATCGCTTGCCGACGGGCGTCGTCGTTGGCCGCGGTGCCACTGTGATACCCGAGGTTGACCCGCCCCAGCGCCTGATGCTCGACCACGCCAGGCGCGGAGCGGTGTACGCCGATGTAGCAGAGCCCACCGAGCAAATGCAGCGACGCCGGCAAGTGTTCACGCAGGCTGTCTTCCACATCCAGGCCGTTTTGCAGCAATACCACCTTGGCATCCGGCGCCGCGACCTGGGCGATAGTCGGGGCCAGCTCAACGTTACCCGTGGACTTGGTGCCCACCAGCAGCCAGTCGCACGGCGGCATATCGGCAGCCCGTGCGTAGGCCTGCACCGGATGCAGGTGCAAGTGGCCATGCACGCTGCTGTTCAGCTGCAAGCCATGCTCACTGACCGCCGCGTATTCGCTGCGCAACAGGAAGTGCACATCGAAACCGGCGCGCGCCAGCATCAGGCCGTAGAAACCACCGATGGCGCCGGTGCCGATAATGCCAATGCGGGGCGACTGTGCTGTCATGGCAGATCCTCTGGAGTACGGGTAAGCGCTTGATTGATCGCGTCGGTAAGGTCAGTGAGTGTAAGACGTGTCTGTAACTGCCCGAGGAATTGACCCTCGCACACCACGAACAACGCGGGCAAATGAAAGATCTGGTAGCGTTCGACCGCGCCGCCGTTGTGGCCGGCATCCACCCAGCACACGCGGTCAATCGGCAGGGACCAGCCCGGTAGCTGCTGGCGCGCCCAACGGCAACTGGAACACCCGACGCTGGTGAACACCACCAGCGAAATACCTGGCAATCCCAGCAATTGCTGGTCAATATCCAGGTCGGTCAATTCCAGTTCCTTCACTATACTGCTGCCACCGCCGTCAACTGGACGGTGCTCGGAGTCCGTGTACATGGGTCGTTTTTTACCTCACCCTGATGATGTCGCTGTCGAGTTAATCCAACGTCCCTCTCCTGCCCTCCCCCGCCAGCGCCTGCACACGGTCGGCCTGGGCGGCATCGCCTGCCATTGGCCACGCGCCTGGCGCCAGGGCACAGCCGTTGACCTGCACATCCCGTCCCTGGGCGCCAACGCCCGGTATCCGGGCTATGTAGCCTGGTGCCGCAAGGTCGAAAACGGCTATCGCATCGGCATCTCGTTTACCGATGAGCATGCGTTGTTCGGCGCGCGCATGGGCGAACAAGCATGCCGGATGGAACGCTACTGCCGCCAGCACGAAGATGCCGAACCGACACCTGCACAACTCGAAGCCCTGGCCCGCGAGTGGGTGGCGCGCCATGCCAGCGAGTTCTCCCATGAAGCATTTGTGCGGCCTGCACGGGATTAAAGCGGGCTTTGCCCATTGTCGCGGGCCCGTGTTACGCGCTAAGGTTCCTCCCCCCTGTATTCAAAATCATGCTGTGCCCGCCGCACGGGGATGGCTGGCGGCCGGCACCCGTGACCCTGGCGAGTAACACGATGGCTGATTTACCGATCAATGACCTTAACGTCGAATCCAACGAGACGCTGATCACACCCGATCAGCTCAAGCGCGAAATCCCCCTGAGCGACGCTGCCCTGCAGACCGTCACCAAGGGCCGCGAAGTCATCCGTGACATTCTCGACGGCACCGACCACCGCCTCTTCGTGGTGATCGGGCCCTGCTCGATCCACGACCTCAAGGCTGCCCACGAGTACGCCGAGCGCCTCAAGGTGTTGGCAGCGGAAGTGTCCGACACCTTGTACCTGGTGATGCGCGTCTATTTCGAGAAACCACGGACCACCGTGGGCTGGAAAGGCTTGATCAACGACCCGTACCTGGACGACTCGTTCAAGATCCAGGACGGCTTGCACATCGGTCGCCAGTTGCTGCTGGACCTGGCGGAAATGGGCCTGCCCACCGCCACCGAAGCCCTCGACCCGATCTCCCCGCAGTACCTGCAGGACCTGATCAGCTGGTCGGCCATCGGCGCCCGCACCACCGAATCCCAGACCCACCGCGAAATGGCGTCCGGCCTGTCGTCGGCCGTCGGCTTCAAGAACGGCACCGACGGCGGCCTGACCGTGGCGATCAATGCGCTGCAGTCGGTCTCCAGCCCTCACCGCTTCCTGGGCATCAACCAGGAAGGCGGCGTCTCCATCGTCACCACCAAGGGCAACGCCTACGGTCACGTGGTGCTGCGCGGTGGCAACGGCAAGCCCAACTATGACTCGGTCAGCGTCGCGCTGTGCGAGCAGGCCCTGAACAAGGCTAAGATCAAGCCGAACATCATGGTCGACTGCAGCCACGCCAACTCCAACAAGGATCCGGCGCTGCAGCCACTGGTCATGGAAAACGTCGCCAACCAGATCCTCGAAGGCAACCAGTCGATTATCGGCCTGATGGTCGAGAGTCACCTGAACTGGGGCTGCCAGGCGATTCCAAAGGACCTCGCCGACTTGCAGTACGGCGTGTCGATCACCGATGCCTGTATCGACTGGGCTGCTACCGAGAACACCCTGCGCAGCATGCACGCGAAGCTCAAGGACGTCTTGCCCAAGCGCAAACGCACCTGACAGCGCGGCTGAATCGAGCGCACACAAAAACGCCGGGCTAAGCCCGGCGTTTTTCATGCTGCAGCGTGTGGCTTACAGCTTCGCGGCATGGCGCTGGTGGCGCTCCATGTAGCGTTCGACATAGGAGCAGGACGGGATCACCGTGTAGCCGGCCTCTTCGGCGAACTTCAGCGCTTCTTCGGTCAATGCCGCCGCAATACCACGGCCGCGCAGCGCGTTGGGCACGAAGGTCCGATAGATGTCCAGGGTCTGCTTCCCGAGGTCCATATAGGTCAGATAGGCACGATGACCGTCCACATTGGTCTCGAACTGATGACCAGCCTGGTCATGGTGGATGGACAACGCCTCGCTCATCACTACTCCTCGCGGGTCTAAGATTGCGACCCCTACCTTACCGATGTTTTTCCGGCGAAGGAACATCTACGCCACCCCGTGCCGGTTTCGACAACGAGAAAACCTTTAGCGCTCACAACCAGCACGTAGAGAATAGTAGGCACCAATCCTGCCATTGCTCAAGCCGCACTCGTCATCCTTGCCATGGGTGGATATAGAAAGGGCCTCGATCAACCGGTGACCGATAGCCTGAACATTTGCCGGCCGTTGAACCTTGAGACGAACTGCCGCTCTTAAAGTCACTCTACATGCGTAAAAGATGCCAGGTGTGGTAAAGGCAAGCAGCGCGAAAGTGTCGGCCTCGATATATAAATTTTCATCTGTTTACAAGGCTTAACACATGCGGGCCGGCCCTTTCAGCCTGGATCCAATTTCCGCCCGACTGCAAAAAATTGGACGGTTTTTATACAAACCTCCAAAAGATTAGCCAAAATAGATTCGGCACAAGAATTTTTTTTGCTTCTTGCGCTACGTCAGTTTACTTACTACAAGTAATGAGTAGTATGTACGCCGGCTATGAACTCACTCTGAGGAAATAGCCATTTAATAGAAAGTCCTTGAAGGGGAACACGATGAACAACGTTCTGAAATTCTCTGCTCTGGCTCTGGCCGCAGTTCTGGCTACCGGTTGCAGCAGCGTCTCCAAAGAAACCGAAGCTCGTCTGACTGCAACTGAAGACGCAGCAGCTCGCTCCCAGGCTCGTGCAGACGAAGCCTACCGTAAAGCTGATGAAGCTCTGGCTGCTGCTCAAAAAGCACAACAGACTGCTGACGAAGCTAACGAGCGCGCTCTGCGCATGCTTGAAAAAGCAAGCCGCAAGTAATAATCCCTCGGGGTTGTTATCAAGCCGATCCATTCTTGGGTCGGCTTTTTTATTGCCCGCGATTCGTGCCTCGATTGCCGCGCAATAAAAAGCCCGCCGCAGCGCAAGGCCGTGGCGGGCTCAGGGTCGAGCAGGCTTATTGCTGCAGGTCGATCGGCGCGCTGGACGCTACCGGCGCTGCACCCAGCACCCCGATTTCGGTGGGCAGGCCGTCTTCGGCCGCGACCACATCACGCACCTGATCCCAGTTCACCCGCAGGTTATTGGCCAGGTCTTCACGCTTGAGCAGGGCGTTGATGACCGCCGTGTGCTTGTCGACCACCGAAGGCGTGCCGTCGTCGTTCAGCGGCGTATGCGCCTCGAGGTAGACCTTGCCGCCGCTGCTGCCGAACTTGTAGGCATCGTTGATGATGCGCACCGAGGTACCCACCGGCACCATACTGGCCATCTCCAGCACGTTGTTGTTGAACATGCGGAAGCAACCGTGGCTCGTACGCGTGCCGATACCAAATTTCATGTTCGAACCATGGATCAGGTAGCCCGGGGTGCCCAGGGTGAACTTGAACGGCCCTAGTGGATTGTCCGGACCGGCCGGCACCACGTTGGGCAGCGGATCGCCATTGGCGGCGTGCTCGGCCTTGATCGAGGCGGGCGGGGTCCAGGTCGGGTTGGGGATCTTGCCGGTAATCGTGGTGTGGGCGACCGGCGAGCCCCAGCCCTCACGACCGATCCCCAGCGGGAAGGTGTAGACCACGTCCTGGCCCTTGGGGAAGTAATAGAGCCGGTACTCCGCCAGGTTGATCACGATGCCTTCCCGAGGACCGGGCGGCAGGATGAAACGCGTCGGCAGCACGATGTCAGTGCCCGCGCCCGGCAACCAGGCATCCACGCCCGGGTTGGCCGCGACCATCTCCGAATAGCCCAGGTCATAGGTCGTGCCCAGGTCGGCAAAGGTGTCTTCGTACTTGGCCTTGATCACCTGGACCTGACCGACGATGTCCTCGCCTGGCGGGGGCAGGGGCAACTGCAAGGCTGACGCAGAACCGGCCGCACAAAGTGCAGCAAGAGACAGGCAGCAGGTGACGACGGAAAGGCGCGACAACATCCGGAAAATCCTTCGCAGAACGACGGGTAGGTTAAAAGCGAGCTGCAAGCTACAAGCTACAAGCTTTCAGCCGCTAGCTTACAGCTTATAGCGTGAAGCTTGCAGCTGCATCTAGAGCTCGAAACGCAGCTCCGGCCAGATTGGCGGCGTGCCGCGCTTCTGGGACTCCAGAATCGCTCGGCACAACGGGCACAGGCGCTGGTCCTGGAAGATCGAGCGATCGACCAGCGACCACCGCGGTTGCGCCGGCAGTAACGTACCGCACAGGGTACGATCGATGGAGCCGCCCAGTTCCAATTGCCGCGTGACCAGATGCACCCGCACTTCCTGGCAGGCGAACAGATCCAGCTGCTCGTCCGGCTCGATCAGTTGGTAGTTAAACAGGGACCAGGCAGGACGCGACATCAAGGGCTCCAAATCGGGGGGGCGCCACCTTAGCCGAAAGCCTGCCGGTAGAAAAGCGTCAAAGCAGCGGTTTTAGCGTCGGCCAGACATTTTCCAGCAACTTGCCCTGGGCGCCGACCGCCGGGTGCAGTTGATCCGCCTGCATCAGTTCGGGATGACCACCGACGCCCTCAAGGAAAAACGGCACCAGCGGGACGTTTTTTTCCTTGGCCAGTGCCCCATACACTTCAGCGAATGCCGTGGTGTAGCGCGGGCCGTAGTTGGGTGGCAACTGCATGCCCAGCAACAGCACCTTGGCGCCGCCGGCCTTGGACTGATCGATCATCGACGCAAGATTTTGTTTCAATTGCGCAGGCGGTTGGCCGCGCAGGCCGTCATTGCCACCAAGCTCGATCACCACGACATCCGGCTTATGCTCTGCAAGCGCCGCCGGCAGCCGCGCCAAGCCTCCGGCACTGGTGTCGCCGCTGATGGAAGCGTTGACCACTTTATCGTCGAAACCTTCCTTCTTGAGCCGTTGTCCCAGCAACGCTACCCACCCTTTGCTGGTATCCAGGCCGAAACCGGCACTGATACTATCGCCAACGATCAGGACTGTACCCGCCGCTGCGTTCTGGGCCATGCACATCAAGGCCAGGCCAGCACTCAAAAACCACATTCGCATCGGATTCTCCATGGGCGCAAGCATTCTCACCGCGCGGAACCTTAGCAAAGTGGTTCCCAGCGCGGAAGGTGAACTGACTATCCTGCACGAACTGAGCCTGGAACTGAACAAGGGCGATAGCCTGGCTATCGTCGGTGCTTCCGGCTCCGGTAAATCCACCCTCCTGGGCCTGCTGGCCGGCCTCGACCTGCCCAGCAGCGGCGAAGTCACGCTCGCCGGGCAAGCCCTCAGCACCCTCGACGAAGACCAGCGTGCGCGCATCCGCGCCGAGCACGTGGGCTTCGTGTTCCAGTCCTTCCAGTTGCTCGACAGCCTCAACGCCCTGGAAAACGTCATGCTGCCGCTGGAGCTGGACGGCCGCAAAGACGCCCGCGAGCGCGCCACCCATTTGCTGGAGCGAGTCGGCCTGGGCCAACGCCTGACCCACTCGCCGCGCCAGTTGTCCGGCGGTGAACAGCAACGCGTAGCGATCGCCCGCGCGTTCGCAGCCGAACCGGACGTGCTGTTTGCCGATGAACCCACCGGGAACCTCGACAGCCACACCGGCGAGCGCATCAGCGACCTGCTGTTCGAGCTCAACAAAGAAAGCGGCACGACCCTGGTGCTGGTCACCCACGACGAGCGCCTGGCCCACCGTTGCCGACGCCTGATCCGCCTTGAAGCCGGCCTGATGGTCGCACCCCTGGAGCCTTGATGGCACGTTTGCCGCTGTTGCGCCTGTTCAGCCTTGCCATGCGCCAATTGCTGCGCGATGCCCGCGCCGGCGAATTGCGCGTGTTGTTCTTCGCCCTGCTGGTGGCGGTAGCTGCCAGCACCGCCATCGGCTATTTCGGTGCCCGCCTCAATGGCGCCATGATGCTGCGCGCCACCGAGTTCCTCGGCGCCGACCTGGTGCTTGAAGGCAGCTCGCCGGCGCGGCCCGAACAAATCCGGTCGGGGACCGAGCTGGGCCTGGATCACGCCCGGGTGGTCGAATTCTCCAGCGTGATTGCCACCGACAACGGCATCCAGCTCTCCAGCATCAAGGCGGTCAACGAGCAGTACCCGCTGCGCGGTGAGCTGAAAAGCGCGGCTGCGCCGTTTGGCGATGAAACCCCGGGAGGTGGCCCGAAGCCCGGTGAAGCCTGGGTGGAGGCGCGGCTACTGACTGCACTCGACCTCAAGGTCGGCGACAGTATCGATGTCGGCATGAAGACCCTGCGCCTGGCCCGCATCCTCACCTACGAACCCGACCGCGCCGGTAATTTCTACAGCCTCACGCCCCGGGTGATGATCAACCTGGCGGACCTGGATGCCACCGGTGTGGTCCAGCCCGGCAGCCGCGTCAGCTACCGCGAACTGTGGCGCGGGCCACAGGGCAGCACAGCGCTGCAAACCTATCGCGACCTGGTCAAGCCCGGCCTCGCCGCCAACCAGCGCCTGCAGGACTCGCGAGACGGCAACCAGCAGATTGGCGGTGCCCTGGGCAAGGCCGAGCGCTACCTGAACATGGCAAGCCTGGTGGCAGTGCTGCTGGCCGGCGTCGCCGTGGCCTTGTCGGCCAACCGTTTCGCCACCCGCCGCTTCGACGCCAGTGCATTGTTACGCTGCCTGGGGTTATCGCGCCGTGAAGCGATGTTGCTGTTCAGCCTGCAATTGAGCGTACTGGGCCTGCTGGCGAGCCTCACCGGCGCACTGCTCGGCTGGCTCGCGCAGTTTGGCCTGTTCTACTTCCTGCACGATCTGCTGCCGGCGGACGTACCGCCTGGCGGCCTGCTGCCGGCCATCGCCGGGATCGGCACCGGGCTGGTCGCCCTCGCCGGCTTCGCCCTGCCGCCACTGGCGGCATTGGGTAGGGTGCCGCCGCTGCGGGTACTGCGTCGCGACTTGCTGCCGATTCCTTCCAGCACCTGGATGGTCTACGGCGCAGCCCTGTTCGCCCTGGGCCTGATCATGTGGCGCCTGAGCCTCGACCTGGTGCTGACCTTCGCCCTGCTCGGCGGTGGCGTGGTGGCAGCGCTGGTACTCGGTGGCCTGCTCCTGTTGCTGTTGCAGAGCCTGCGACGCCTGCTGGCCCGCGCCTCCCTGCCCTGGCGCCTGGGCCTGGGACAATTGCTGCGTCACCCGCTGGCGGCGGCTGGCCAGTCCCTGGCCTTTGGCCTGATCCTGCTGTCGATGGGTTTGATTGCCCTGCTGCGCGGCGAGTTGCTAGACACCTGGCAAAACCAGTTGCCCAAGGATGCGCCCAACTATTTCGCCCTCAACATCCTGCCGGCCGACAAAGACGCGTTCGGCGCTCGCCTGCTGGAGCTGCAGGCGCAGTCAGCACCGCTGTATCCCGTGGTGCCGGGCCGGCTGATCAGCATCAACGGCGAACCGGTGCAGGAGATTGTCAGCAAGGACTCCAGCGGCGACCGCGCGGTGCAACGTGACTTGAGCCTCACCTGGGCCGCCGACCTGCCACCGGGCAACGCCCTGACAGCGGGCACCTGGTGGTCGCAGCAACCCACCGACGAGATCCCCGGGGTCTCGGTAGAAGCCAAGGTCGCAGAAAGCCTCAAGCTCAAACTCAACGACCACCTGGTGTTTACCGTGGGCGGGGAAAACCGTGAAGCGCGGGTCACCAGCCTGCGCACCATCAACTGGGACAACTTCCAGCCGAACTTCTTCATGATTTTCCAGCCAGGCACGCTGAAGGATCTGCCCGCGACCTATTTGACCAGCTTTTACCTGGCACCTGGGCACGACCAGCAGATTGTCGATCTGTCGCGTGCCTTCCCGGCCGTGACCATCCTGCAGGTCGAGGCACTGCTGGAGCAGTTGCGCAGCATCCTGGCGCAGGTGACCCTGGCGGTGGAGTACGTGCTGCTGTTTGTGCTGGCGGCCGGAATGGCGGTGTTGTTCTCCGGCCTGCAGGCCACCCTTGATGAGCGGATCCGCCAAGGTGCACTGCTGCGCGCCCTGGGCGCCGAGCGCAAGCTGCTGGTCAAGGCCAGGCGCATCGAGTTCGGCTTGCTGGGTGCCGTCAGCGGGTTGCTGGCGGCGCTGGGAACCGAGCTGGTGACGTGGGTGCTGTACCGCTATGCCTTTGACCTGGCCTGGCACCCGCACCCGTGGTTGTTGGTGCTGCCGGTGATCGGTGCGGTATTGATCGGCGGGGCCGGGGTCTTCGGTACGCGCCGCGCACTGAACGCCAGCCCTCTGACCGTATTGCGCGAAGGCTGAAAACACAATGGCCCGCGTCCTTCAAGGGACGCGGGCCAACGCCGCTCACTTCACATACTCGATCCCGGTGATCCACCAGCACACTTCGCCGCCGGGCGTCTGCACGATGGCCTCGTCATCGACTTCCTTGCGCAACAACGCGCGGGCCATCGGTGAGTCGATGGAGATATAGTCCATCCGGTCATAAATCTCGTCATAGCCGACAATCCGAAAACGCTTGGTCTCGCCCTGCTCGTTTTCGATATCGACCCAGGCGCCGAAAAACACCTTCCCTTCCTGCTCGGGCATGTACTCCACCACGCGCATGTCTTCCAGGCGCTTGCGCAGGTACCGGACCCGGCGATCGATCTCGCGCAGCAATTTCTTGTTGTATTGGTAGTCGGCGTTTTCGCTGCGGTCGCCCAGCGATGCAGCCCATGTCACTTTGCGCGTGGTGTCCGGGCGCTTTTCGCGCCACAGGTAGTCCAGCTCTTTCTTCAGCGCTTCATGACCTTCTTTGGTAATCAGCTTGGTACTCAAACGCATGCATCCCCAGGCAATGTCCATAGGTGCCGATCGGCCAGGCAATCATGCCCTGGCGTCGGCTGGCTGGCGTTGATGATAAATGAACCCGGGAAAGTAGCCAGGCCGGTCTAGCCATCCAGGACCTGATCCAGGTCCAGCAGCATCGCGCGCAAGCTTTGGCGCAGGTTCGACACCTGCGACGTCATGACCTTCAGTGTTTCGGTTCTCTGGCTGACCGCCAGCGACTGGTCATGCAACTGGGCAATGCGCTGCTCCAGCTCTCGAGACCTCTCATCGGACTGGCTTTGTTCCTGCTGCAATCGAGCCTGCCATTGATCAAGCGCCGCCTGCTGTTCGATGACGGCGAGCTTTTGTTGGGTCAACTCCTGTGCGACACGCGCCAGGTTGGTCAGTGTACTGTCCACCTCGAACATGGCGTTCTGGTCCATGGGCGCGGGCAATCCAGGTTGCCCCCGCGGCTCCGGCGCGGGCGGCATCACAGGTTCAGCCTGTACGCGGTTTACCGGCATTTCGATCGCCACCGGGCGTGGCTCTTCGACAGGCTGTTCGTGCTCAGGTACACGGGCAGGGTCGGCCGCGATCGCTGCCCTGGGGGACGAGCTTAATTTCGATGAAAAGCGAATGGACGGCACGATCAATGACGCGCTTTCGATTGCCGGCAACGCAGGCGCGGAAATGCCCAGGGTAATCACCTTCATCACCAGCGCTTTCTTGATGATCACCGAGTGGTGATCCTCGGGCCTGGCAGGCGGCAGCTTGCAGCCTTTCAAATCGACAAAATGATAGGGCAACTGGGTTTCCGTGACGCCAGCGGCTTTTGCACCCGACGCCGCCAACGTCAGAATTTGCTTGAACACATGCATGGCAACTTGCAAGTCGTCCCTGGACTCGACACCACCGAGAAAATACCGTTCGGCTTTTTTACGCAATGCCGCGATGTAAACCCTGGAACTCCCCGGTTCAACTTCTTCATCGAGGCTGTAGACGAGGAAGTTGGAGGCAATCTGACCAACAGCAAACCCACAGAGCAGTGCGCCGTTGACCGGTGCATCCTGACCATCGCGTTCAAGAACTAGGGTACGTAGCAGCATCATGATTATCAGGCCTCGTTACACAGCGCAGAACGTCTATACAAACATCAAATAAACATTCGAAATTTAAAAGTCAACACACACTCCAATTGTTTCAGCGATGTACCGGGCACACACGTAGGACTTCTCTTATTAATGCTGATCGTCGTTCCCAAAAGCGATGATTATCCGTACCCTTTTTAAAATCTCTCCCTTAACGTCATACCAAACTTATTCGGTAAACACATGATCGAAATAAGCAACGTGACAAAATACCTGGACAAGAAAAACATTATCAGTGATCTCTCATTCAGCGCCAATCAACACGAATGCCTGGGGCTTTTTGGAGAAGACCCTGCTGTTAAAACGCTACTATTGAATATACTTTCCGGTACAACTTCGCCTTCCAGTGGCCACGTCACTGTCCAGGGTATCAACCCGCAAGTTCTCAAGATAAAGAAAGCGATCGGCTATCAACTGGACCGGGATCTCGGTCATCCGACGATGTCGGCGAACGCGTTCCTGCATTTCATTGCCAGCATTCGTGGGTTCCACGGCGCAGAAAAACGCGCGCGCGTGGAACATGCCGCCATGCGACTGGAGTTATGGCCCATTCTCAACGCGCCCCTCGACACACTCTGCACTGGATGGAAACGTAAAGTCGCGATTGCCCAAGCCATCCTGCATGGGCCAGCCTTGTTGTTACTGGATGAGCCGACCGAAGGGCTGGCACCCGATCAAAAACACACCTTCAGGGCGCTTATGAGGTCGTTGACGCAGGAGATGACGGTGATCATCGCGTCCCGGCACTGCGATCAATTGTCCGAACTCTGCACACGGGCGCTGGTGCTTGCGGGCGGGCGTCTGGTGGCCGATACGCCACTGCCTGATCTGCAACGCGATTCCCGCCATTTCCAGGCAGTTACCCTGACCGCGCAAACGCCTCTGGACCTGCTGGCGCTCGCCGTCCTGCCAGGCGTGGCGGGCATCGAAGAGCATCGCCATGCCCCCGGCACCGTGACCGTGCTGGCCATGCCGGGCCATAACATCTCCTCACACATTCACACACTCATCGCCAGTCGTCGGTGGCAAATCAGCTCGCTGCACCAGGAGTCAGGCCGCGTGAACGATGTGGTCCACCACCTGAGCCGAGAGGCCACTCTTTGAAATTGCTGCCCGTCATTTTCAAGCGCCAACTCGCCAGTTATGCCTGCACACCAGGCACCTACCTGAGCGTGGCGATTTTTTTAGTACTGTCCGTGGCCTTGGGTTTTCACCTCAGCCCGTGGCTGGAGCAAGACAGCCGCACCTTGCAGGTTTTTTTCCAACTGCATCCCTGGCTTTACTTACTCTTGATCCCCGCCCTGGCGGCGCAACTCTGGTCGGATGAGGCGAATGCCGGTTTTCTCGAACTGATGAAAACATTGCCCGTCACCCCCTTTGAGTGGGTGATCGGCAAGTTCCTGGCTGCCTGGGCTGTAGTCGGCGTGGCTCTGCTGTTGACGTTTCCCCTGGTCATCATCGCCAATTATCTTGGCAGGGCGGACAACGCCGTTATAGCCTCGCAATTTTTGGCAAGTTGGCTGCTGGCGGGCAGTTATCTATCTGCCGGTTGTTTCATCTTCACTTGCGTCCGTCAGCGTACCGTCGTCGTCATACTGACGATGGGCTTACTGCTCACCGTCAGTGGACTTTCATCTTTACTCGATGCTCTGGAACATCAAGCGCCCATTTGGGTTATCGACAGTTTGAGTTCCCTCAATCCGCTTTCAAGATTCAGCAGCCTGGACGATGGAAAATTTGCACTTCGCGACATTCTTTACTTCATTAGCATGATCCTGGCCTTCCTCACTGCGGCGACCATCACCCTTAATTACAAGCATCGCTGAGAAGGAAAGCCCCATGCGATCCACTCTGCGTACCGGCATGACACTTATTGTCTTGCTTTTACTATTTCTCGCGTTCAACCTGGTCTGGATAGTTAAACTTCCCGACATTCGCTGGGACTATTCCCGTTCACAGATCCACACTTTATCCCCCACCGTACGGCACTTCCTGAATGCCCTGGAAAGCCCGGTAGACTTGTATTACTTCAACGCCAACAACACCCCAGCAAGAAGTCCCGCGATGAAACGCTATGGCAAGCGTATCGAAGACCGGCTCAAGGAATATGAAAAAGCCGCCCGAGGCATGCTCAACCTGCACCTTATCGAACCTGCACGTTTTTCAGAGGATGCCTACAAAGCGGAGCTATTTGGCCTCGACGATGAGGCCGGTTTTCTGGGCCTTATCGGTACCCGTGCCGGTCACGGTGCGCAACGCATCGAATCATTCAGCCTTGATCGTGAGCCCTTGCTCGACTACGAAATCAGCCACTTGATCTATAAGTTGCAACACCCTGAGCGCCCCATTGTCGGTCTGATCTCAGGGCAAGCGATGGAGGAATCCGCAGGGCGGCTGCTCAAGACCGTGCAGCAGCACTTTAACCTCGCGCTGCTGGAGTCGACGACCGTGCGCATCCCGGAATATGTCCAGGCACTGATGGTGGTGCAGCCCGCCGCGTTGTCCGAGCAGACTCTGTATGGCATTGAACAATTTGTATTGAAGGGCGGCAGGTTGATGATGTTTATCGACCCCCTGGGCGAGCAACGCTCAGGCCGTGCGCCAGCCAATACTCGATTGCACGAACTGCTGGCCGCCTGGGGTATCCAGATGCCAGCGGATAAGCTGCTGGTCGACGGCCTCTATTCGTCGTGGACTGAGCCGGGCCCCGGAAGAAACGCGGAGCGGTACCCGGCCCGGTTAAACCTGCCACGGCAGGCGATGAACACGCAGGATGTGAGCACCTGGAAATTGAACACCGTGATCGTATCCAGCAGCGGCGCCGTCTCTCGCCTGGCTAAAAGTCGCACGACGTTTACCCCCCTGCTGTACAGCTCCGAGCACGCCGAGCTGATGGATACCGAGCGTTTCGTGGACGTCACCGCGCGTGACGCATTGGCTGACGTGCTGCCCAAGCAAGGCAAACGCCACGTAATTGCGGCCCGTATCGAGGGGCCGGCTTATTCGGCATTTCCGGAAGGCATCAAGGGTCAACCGCCGGGCGTGCAAAAAGCGACACAGATCCATGTCGTGGTGGTCGCCGACACCGACATGCTCACCGATCAGCTCAGCCCCGCGACGCCTGACAGCAACGCACTGTTTATCTTGAATACACTGGATAACCTGTCCGCCCTTGAAGCACTGGCCAACGTTCGGCCGCGTACGCCAGCGAGCAACTCACCGCCCCTGCTGGAGGCCATGCGCAACGCCGCCGAACAGGTCTATCGCGGCAAGGCCTATGAGGTGGAACGACGCCTGCAGCGAACGGAACAGGAATGGCGGCAGTTGACGCCACAAGTGATCAACCTGGGCACCCAGGCAGTGGACACCAGGACGCAATTGCAGGCCCTCAATAAGGAGCGCCTGCGTTTGCCCATGGAGTTGCACGCCTTGAAGGCCGAGGCATACGCGCAGATCAATCGCCTGGAGCTGGCGATAAAACTGGGCGTGACCTTCGCGATCCCGCTGATGTTGTGCCTGGTTGCCTGGCTGGTGTTTCTCGGCCATCGTCGACGACGCTTGAACGGCGAGGCCGCACGTCGCTGAACCTCAGCGCCGGGCAATCAGCCCTTGCCGGGCAATGCGGGTCAGATGGCCGATCACTTCAGCTGCATTGACGGCGCTCGGAGCCTGGATGACCGCGAGGTCAAAGCTGTTGTTGGCAAAACGGGCGAGAGAGTCGCCGTCTTCCACAAACTGGATCAGGAACGCCGATGGCCGCCCGGTACGACGCGGCCAGCCATCCAGGTAACGCAACAGCGTCGGCTGGTGCTTGCCGCCCAGGAGAATTTTCGGATTGCGTTGAGTCAGGTCCGCGGTGATCGGGGCCAGGCGTATCAGGGGGCGTAGTGCATTCATCGTGTCGTGTCTCTGCCTCAAAAGTCTGCGGGCAGGTGAGAGGCAACACCGAACCAGCGCTTTAGCGGAATTTCAAAGCTGTCTCGGCATGGGAGAACAAGCTTCTGTCGGGCTGCATAGAGTCCCGGTGGCGCCCCGCAATTAGCTGTTTAAATCGGCGCATGAGCGGCATCCTAGAGAAGCCGCAGGGGCGATGTCAAGAATGGCGGGCAACGAAAAGGCCCGCACATGGGCGGGCCTTGTCGGTTTTCCAGACGTCGATCAGCGAGCGATGGCGCGATCTGCAGACAATTTGCCGGCACCTTCCAGCAGCACTGCCAGTGCGCCACCGAGCAGCGCCAATGCGAACTCATACCCGTTATTGGCCATGAACAGACCGTTATGGATATGCACCGAGAAGATCGCCACCAGCGACAGGATGGTCAAGCCCAGTGCCGCCGGGCGAGCGAGCAAACCGATGATCAGTGCCAGGCCGGCGAAGAACTCGGTCCCGCCCGACAACAGTGCCATCAGGGTACCCGGTGCGAGGCCGATGCTTTCCATCCACTGCGCCGTGCCGGCCAGGCCGTAGCCACCGAACCAGCCAAAGAGTTTTTGCGAGCCGTGGGCCGCGAAGATAATGCCGACAACAATGCGCAGGACAGTCAGGCCATAACCGGCACGGGTGGTCAGGAGGCTTTTGATCAGTGGGCTCATGCTTGTAATCCTTTTCGAAACAGGGGTTGGTTGGCCGCCATATTAATCAGTTTAAGCAATGTTAAAAGCGCAAAAAATGCCTTATCAATATCGAATTAATCGATTACTTCCGTGAGGCAATTTTCGGCGCTGGCGGCTCCAGGGACTCTCGCTCCCGATCGAACGCCAAGTAGTACTTGTTAACGCTATTAACATAGCTGACGCCGCTCATGCCCACCTGCTCCATGGCAATGCGTTCAACCTGGAAGAACCACTGGTTGGGGTTGAGCCCCCGGCGCCTGGCCTCGGTGCGCATGCCCTGGACGCGCTCCGGGCCCATGTTGTAGGCCGCCAGTACAAAGGCCATGCGCTCGCGCTCATTGAGCTTGGGGCTGGCGAAAAACTTGCGGCGGATCATCGCCAGATAGCGCGCACCGGCCTGCACATTGCTGTCGAGGTTCTCGATATTGTTGACCCCCACCCGCTGCGCCGCCGACGGCGTGATCTGCATCAGGCCGGTGGGCCCGCCGCTGTTGCGCGCGCCGGGGTCGAGTGCCGACTCCTTGAAGGCCAATGCCGCAAGGTTCAGCCAGTCCATGCCTTGCTCGCGCGCATGTTTTTGCAGGACCGGGCGCAGCTTCTCCAGGCGCTGGCGGTCGACCCGGGCCAGCGGATTGCGCACTTGGTACAGGCGCCGATAGATACGCTGGAACGCGACATCCTGGTCGGAGGGCGTCCGATAGGTCTTGAGAAATCGATCGATGCTGGCCCGCAGCATCGACGCGTCCTGGCGCACGAACCAGTACTCGTCACCTGGTTCGCTGATCGCCACCTGCTTATCGAAGCGCAATTTGGGCAAGATTTTCGACCAGCGCTCGGCAATCGGCTTCTCGACGATGGTCAGGTGAAAAATCCCCGCCTGGACCATCTCCAGCACGTCCTCCACCGCGAGCGTCGGGTCGACCCATTCCACCTTGATCGACGGCTGCTTGTGCAGCGCCAGCTTCTGATTGACCTGGCTGATGGCATCCGCCGCCGCGCTGCCAGTGGTCAGCGCCACGGTCCGGCCAGACAGTTGCTCCAACTTGGTAAACCGCCGCTCGCCCTTGACCCCCACCAGCCACAACGGCACACCGCTGGCGATCGGGTCACTGGTGCTGATCTTGTGTGCGGCCTTCACATCCAGCAGTTCACCAGGGGCCACCAGGTCGCCTTCGCCACGGGCCAGCGCGCCAAGGAGTTGGTCCTTGGCTTTGGGAATGATCTTGAGGTTGATTTCCTGGCCATCACGGGCGTGGCCATTGAGGTACTGCTCGAAGGCGCGCAGGCGGTGATATTCCACCCCTATAGCCTGGCCCTGCACTTCACCAGAGCTATTGCGGCTTTGGTTGACCAATACGCGCAAGGTGCGGCTGGAGCGGATCTCCGCCAGGTCGCGCACCTTGCTGGGCTTGGTCACTTCCAGCGGCCCGTCCAGACGCGCAACCGCCGCCATGGGCAGCAATAACGTCAGGCACAACATAAACAACGCCGAGGGTCGGATCATCCGCTCTCCGGAAAGAATACTGGCCAACGCTCTCGCGAAAAACGAGGCGGTGGGCGTCAGAAACAGAGCGCTTTATGCGCTGGCAAGGTACGCAACGGCGACACTGGGTCAGGCGGTCGGCCGACCACAATGTCACTTGCGACGTTCAAAGACAGCTATAACTCGTTGTAGTTCTTCGATTTTCTTATAAATCTACAGCTCTGATATGCTTTCCGGCCGCAGGCGGAGATAGCACCATGCAACTCATTGATATCGGCGTCAACCTGACCAACCCCAGTTTCGACGAGAAGCACCTGGCCGTTCTCGAGCGAGCCTATGCCGCTGGCGTACAGCAATTGGTACTCACCGGCACCAGCGTCGACGGCAGTGAGTTGGCCCTGGAACTGTGTTTGAAACTCGATGAAAGCGGCCAGCGCCTGTTCAGTACGGCCGGCATCCACCCGCATTCCGCCAGTGACTGGAACGGCGACAGCGCCCAGCGTTTGCGCGGCCTGCTCAGTGAAAGCCGCGTGCGTGCCGTGGGCGAATGCGGGCTGGACTTCAATCGCGACTTTTCCCCACGCCCGCAGCAGGAGAAAGTCCTGGAAGAGCACTTGGCCCTGGCCGTCGAGTTGAAACTCCCGGTATTTCTGCATGAACGCGACGCCAACCAGCGCCTGCTGGAAATCCTCAAGGACTACCGCGACCACCTCACCGCCGCCGTGGTGCACTGCTTTACCGGCGAACAGTCGGCATTGTTCAGCTACCTCGACCTCGACTTGCACATCGGCATCACCGGTTGGATCTGCGACGAACGCCGTGGGACACACTTGCACCCGCTTGTGAGGGAAATTCCCCGTGGCCGTCTGATGCTGGAAAGCGACGCCCCCTACCTGCTGCCGCGCACCCTGCGGCCCAAACCAAAAAACGGCCGCAACGAACCGGCCTACTTGCCGGAAGTACTGCGCGAAGTCGCGCTGCACCGCAACGAAAGCGTGGAAGACCTGGCCGCGCACAGCACCGCCAGCGCGCGCGCGTTTTTTGGCTTGCCTGCCGTGGATTGATGCGGCGCATTGACCCATGTCAAAACCGCCTTCCTGAGTAGCGGCACAATAATGGCACCTTGCCAATGCTGTTTCCGCTATCAGAGAAAACCTTCCATGGGTGCCTGGCTTAGCAATATCTCGCTGAAGTACAAATTCTGGGCCGTCAACGCGGTCGCTTTCATCACCACCCTGCTGCTGGTGCTGTACGCCGTGCAGCTTGAACAACAGGCGCGCAGCGATGCGTCCCAGGCCTCGGCGCAGGCCCAGGCGCGATTGCTCAGTGCCTGGCCGGCGGAAAAGGCCCTGCCCACAGATGAGCACTGGCTGACATATGCACAAGGCCAAATCCCACAACGAGCTGACCAGGATCTTTCAGCCCTGAGCGGCGCCAACGGCTGGATCGACCTCAACCGTATGCCGCTGTTTGGCGAGAACCCGCTGATGGGCGCCGAAGTGATCGCGCGCCCCGACGGCCAACAGGTCGCCGTGTTGGCCTATGCCCCCAGCCTGAGCCAAGTGTTCGGCGAACGCTTCGCCAACTATGCGGTGGCCGTATTGATTCTGATGCTGGCGATGCTCGGCGCTTCGCAGCTATTGATCCGCTTCCTGCTCAGCCAGCTCAATACCCTCAAGGACGTGATGCTGCACGTGGAGAAAACCGGCGACCTGTCGGCCCGTGTGCCCTTGGCCTGCAAGGACGAGGTCGGCCAGATGGCCAGCGCCTTCAACGCCATGCAAGCCGGCTACCAGCGGGTGGTCAATACGGTGGCACGCACCGCCCGGCAACTCGACGAGGGTGCCGCGCGGCTGGCCAGCAGCATGAACGAAGTGCAGCACGGCATGCTCGGCCAGCAAAGCGAGACCGACCAGGCCGCCACTGCTATCAACGAGATGACCGCCACCGTCTACCACATTGCTCAACATGCCGGTGCCACGCGCGACCTGTCCCAGACCGCCGACACCCTCGCCGGCAGCGGCCAGGAAGTGGTCACCCGCGTGCAGCGCTCAATCGCCGGGCTGTCCACCGGCGTGCAACAGACCGCCGAAATGATCCAGAAACTGGCCGAGGACAGCCAGAAAATCAACGGTGTGGTCAGCGTGATCCACAGCATCGCCGAACAGACCAACCTGCTCGCGCTCAACGCCGCCATCGAAGCGGCCCGCGCCGGCGAAATGGGCCGGGGGTTCGCCGTGGTTGCCGACGAAGTGCGCAACCTGGCCAAGCGCGTGCAGAGCTCCACCGACGAAATCACCCGCATGGTCTCGGCGCTGCAAGCCGGCACTCGCGACGCAGTGGACTTCATGCAGGAAAGCTCGTTCAAGGCTGACGACTGCGTGCAACAAGCCCAGGAGGCCGGCGCCGCACTCGCCGAAATCACCGGCGCCGTGGCGCAAATGCGCGAAAGCAACACCCAGATCGCCGTCGCCGCCGAACAGCAAAGCCACGTCGCCGAAGAGATGAACCGCGCGGTGGTAAGCATCCGTGATGTGACCGAGAACACCGTGCAACAGACCGTGGACTCCGCGACGACCAGCAATGAACTGGCGACGCTGGCTGGGGAACTGAGTAAGGCGATCGGGCAGTTGAAACTGTAGGACTGTTCAACCTGTAGTCCCCACCCTACAACTAGGCCTCGGTGAACCTGAGGTTCTGCACGATGCAAAGGTATTGCAGCGGTCCTACGAACGCATACCTATTCTTAGGTATCTGATGCACAGGGACGACCCTGACTGCGCTATTTTGACATGACGGTAACCTGTCAAAAATTGCCCTCTATGACCCCCATAGCCAGCCCCAATTCGCCCCCTCACCCAACCCCACCTAGACTCTCTGCATGTTGTTTCAACGGACAGAGGATTCACCACCATGGGCAAACGTCATCCCAATCTCCCCGCCTGGCAATGGCGTAACTACCCGCAGAACCATCAACACCCGACCAACCTGGCGTTGCACCTGATTGCGGTGCCGCTGTTCATCATCGGGTTTCTGTTGATTGTGTCGGGGGTGTTCAGCCTGAGCCTGGCCAGTTTCGCCATTGGCGTTGTCGGCATTCTCGCCGGCCTGGCGCTGCAGCGTCATGGGCATAGCCTGGAAGCCCAGGCCAGTGAGCCATTCAGTGATCGTAAAGACGCAGTGCAACGCCTGGTGGTCGAGCAGTTCGTGACCTTCCCGCGCTTTGTGCTGAGCGGCGGCTGGTGGCGTGCCTGGCGCCAGCGCCACCGGCATTGAGGTCAGGCGAAGACCACCACAGTCTGGCGGCTCAGGGCGATCAGCTCGCCGGTCGGGCCCCACAGTGCGGCAGCGGCATGGCCATAGCCGTCACGCGCGTGTTCGATGTTAACGTGGTATTGGCACCAGTCCAGGGTCGTCAGGTTCTGCAGCGGCTGGATAAATTCGATGGTCCACGTCAAGGTGCTGCCTGGCGCTGGCTTCTTGAGGTGCGGCAGCAAGGCCGGCGGCCAGGCATCGACCAGGGCGAGAATATGCGCCTCGGTCAGCGGTTCTTCTTTGACATCCCCACGCAATCGCACCCAACCGCCCATGTCGCGGGACTTATTGCCGGTGAACGGCAAGCCGCCGACACTCCAGCGCATCGCCAGGTGGCGCATGAATTCAGGGGTGACCCCCTTGATATAGGGCAACTCCTGGCACTCATCCCAGTGTTTGAACACCGGCGCTGGCTCGCTCGCCACATCGATTTCCGACGCGCGAGACCCGCCGAAACTGGCCTGGACCAGTGTCGCCACTTCACCGTTCTGCACCACACGGCCAAGCAATTGGCTGACCGCCTTGCCTTCGCGCAAGACTTCGACTTCATAACTGGCCGCTACGTCAGGCGCAACCGGGCCGACGAAAGTGATTGCCAGCGAGCGTAATGGGCGATCAGCCGGCACCTTGGCGCGTAACGCTTCGTACTGCAAGGCGGCGACCAGGCCGCCAAACGTGGCGCGGCCCTGGGCCCAATCGGCGGGAATGGTGACGTCCAGCGGGTGGTTTCGGGCGGCGTCGAGCAAATCACTAAAGCGCATGGCGACCTCACATCAAAAGAAACAGATGAAGGATCTTAACCATCGAGCCAGCAACGTACAGCGCTTATTCCGGCCAAAACCCGGACCGTTTTAGAAACAATCGGCGCTGAGCTTGTCCAGCACGCGGTCCGCCTGCCCTTGCGCCTTGGCCATGGTGCGATGCCACACGGCAACACACGGCTGCAAATCCGCCTGGTGTTCAGCCTGGGCCAGCCACTGCCAGCAGTCATGCCAATCGCCCAGCGCGCCCTGGGCCTTTTTCAGGCGCGACATGGCGTTGGCGGGCAGCTTGTCCAACTCGGGATAAGCCTCGGCGGCGTAACGCACGCGCTTGATCAACAAGCGCAGGCGGTGGCGATCGTGCTCAGGATCCTTCAGGGCTTGATCAAGTTGGTGCCATTGCTTGGCCAGTCGTTTCTGGATTCGCGGACGCAGGCCCTTGAGCAATTTCTGATGTTCGCTGGCGCGGATAAACCGTGGAAATGCATCGAGGATCAGCAGCAAATGCGCAAGTTCTAAGCCTTGCGCCACATGGCGATACGCATCGGGTTGCAGGCGCATGCGCCGATCAGCGGCCTCGTGGTGGCCATGTGCGTGCAAATACGCCGCCAACACCTCACGGTCACGCAGCGGCGTAGTCAATTGGCCGACCGCGCGGGCGGCCGCCTCAACCTGTTCCACCCCGGGCAGCCCGCGCAAGGGGCGCAACAGGCTGCGCAGGCGGCGCACAGTAGTGCGCAGGTCATGCAGGGCTTCATCGTCGGTGACGGCAGCGAGGCGAGCCTGGCAGCTCAGTAACCCTACTTCCAGGCCAATGACCTGAGCGACTAACTGATCGACCAAAGCTGACATCCCTTCCCCCTTGACGATGAAAATCCCGGCTGGCTCACGCCAGCGTAGACGGCTTAGCGGCCGGCGCGCGACTCACGAATATAGAACCGCGCTTTCTCGGCCTTGTTGGAGCAGCCTTCAAACGCTTCGAATTGCTGTTGGGTCTTGGCGCCGGTCAACAAAGACAGGGCCTTGGAGTAGCTCACGGTGCCGGCAAAACCTTCGGCCTTGGCCAAGTCCAGTTCGTGCCACGCTGCATCCAGTTGCGTGCCGCAGCTGTCGCGGTACGCGGTTTTCCCGGCACAACCGGCCAGGGCCAACACGATCACAGGCACACACATCCAGGCTTTCATTGATGACACCTCAAATAAAGAAAAACAGTCGTACGCTGTAGACGTTTCCTACAAGGAAAAGTGCCTTATCAGTCAACCTGAAATCGAACTCGCCTATTGCCAGAGCATACCCGAGCTGCATGGCTTTCCTGGAAAAATACTGCATGCCCGCACGAAGATTGAAGCCACCCCCTCAAAAGGTGCATTGTGGGTGCTTGCCTAGGGGAGGACATCGACCATGAAAAAGCGTGTTGCCTTGGTGCTGGGCTCCGGTGGGGCGCGGGGCTACGCCCATATCGGGGTGATCGAGGAAATCGAACGGCGCGGCTACGACATTGCCTGTATCGCCGGCTGCTCCATGGGCGCCGTGGTCGGCGGGATCTACGCCGCCGGCAAGCTGGATGAATATCGCAACTGGATTGAGAGCCTCGACTACCTCGATGTATTGCGCCTGGTGGACGTGAGCTTTCGCCTCGGGGCGATTCGCGGCGAGAAAGTCTTCGGGCAGATCCGCAAGATCGTCGGCGAGATCAATATCGAAGCGCTGCGCATCCCTTACACCGCCGTCGCCACTGACCTGACCAACCAGCAGGAGATCTGGTTCCAGGAGGGCTGCCTGCACCAGGCCATGCGTGCCTCGGCGGCGATTCCAAGCCTGTTCACCCCGGTGATGCAAGGCAACCGCATGCTGGTGGACGGCGGCCTGCTCAACCCGCTGCCTATCGTGCCGGTGGTGTCGAGCCATTGCGACTTGATCATTGCGGTCAACCTCAACGCCACCAATCAGAAGCACTACCAGTTGCCGGTGATCCAGCGTCCGCCGGCGTTCAAGAGCCGTTTCGACAGCCTGGTGAAGTCCCTCGGCTCACACTTGCCGTTTCGCCGCAAACAGGCCGAGCAGTTGTTGAAGCTGGAGCAGGAAGCCCTGCAGGCCCAGGCGGCTGAGATCAACCCGTGGCTGGAGTCGGCCGAGCCGGAATCCCAGCAACCTGCCGCCGCGCCGGAAAAGGCCGGGGCACCGAAGTCGGCGACTGGCTCGTTCATCATCGACAACGTCGGCCCGGCGTCATTGCTGGACCTGATCAACCAAAGCTTCGAGGTGATGCAGACGTCGCTGGCGCAGTACAAGATCGCGGGCTACCCGCCGGATATCCTGATCAACGTGCCGAAGCGGGTGTGCCGGTTTTTCGAGTTCTACAAGGCGCCGGAGTTGATCGCGCTGGGGCGGGAAATTGCCAGTGACACGCTGGATCGGTATGAGAGTGAGCAGCGCTGACAGGGGGGTAGTAGCTGAGAGCCTCATCGCGGGCAAGCCCGGCTCCCACATTCAATCGAGTTCGCCCTCTGGAATGCGGACGAATGCAGGAACTGGCCTGCAAAAATGTCGTCCCCCGTCACAAAAACCAGACAAGCCCTGGCCCCACATTCAATCGAGTTCGCCCCCTGGAATGCGGACGAATGCAGGCGCTGGCTTGCCTGCGATGACGCCCGTCCAGGCGCCGATAAACTCAAGCATTCAACAACCGGTAACCCACCCCCGCCTCGGTCACGATAAATCGCGGCTGGGTCGGGTCATCCGCCAGTTTCTGGCGCAGATGGCCCACCACGATGCGCAGGTAGTGGCTGTCATCGGTATGGGTCGGGCCCCAGATATCCTTGAGCAGTTGCTGCTGGGTAATCACCCGCCCCGGATGCCGCGCCAGTTGCGCGAGCACCGCGTATTCCTTGCGGGTCAGCGCCACTTCGACGCCGTCCAGCAGCACGCGGCGGTAGGCCAGGTCGACGGTCAAGGGGCCAAACCGCAACGCCGCTTCCTGGGCTTCCCCCGCCGGGGCCTGGCGCAGTAGCGCGCGCACGCGGGCGAGGAATTCCTGGATGCCGAAAGGTTTGGTCACGTAGTCATTGGCGCCACCGTCGAGTGCCTCGACCTTTTGCCCTTCGCTGGCCCGCACCGACAACACCAGCACCGGCACCATCGACCATTCGCGAAACTCGCGCAGCACCTGCTGGCCGTCCATGTCAGGCAGGCCGAGGTCGAGCACCAGCAAGTCCGGCTTGCTCAACGCCGCCTGGGCCAAGCCCTCGTTGCCGGTGCCGGCCTCGATCACTTTGTAGCCTTGGGAGGCCAGGCTGATGCGCAAGAACTTGCGGATCTGCGGTTCGTCATCAATGACCAAAATCGTCGCGGTCTGGCTCATGGTGTCCAATCAAATTCCGTGGAGAAAAGAGGGTAGCTCACGGCTCGCCTTCCAGGCCAGGCTGGGTCGGCAGCGGCAGGAATAAAGTGATGCAGGTGCCGCGCCCGTCGATGCCATCGGCCACGCTGATATGCCCACCATGGGCACCAACCATGCCCTGGCAGATCGCCAGGCCCAGCCCCGTGCCCTGCCCGCCGCGATCGCCTCGGGCGGCGGTGTAGAACATATCGAA
The DNA here is from genome assembly GCF_059419825.1 of Pseudomonas sp. GW821-FHT05D12. Lineage (NCBI taxonomy): Bacteria > Pseudomonadati > Pseudomonadota > Gammaproteobacteria > Pseudomonadales > Pseudomonadaceae > Pseudomonas > Pseudomonas sp. GW821-FHT05D12. The sequence goes on from NZ_JBWKSN010000007.1 coordinate 178,025, forward strand.
AATCTTCGCACGCTCCTCCTCGGGAATCCCCGGGCCCTCATCGGCCACCGCAAAAAACAGCTGGTTGTCAGAGACACCGGCGCTGAGCTGCAAACGGCCCTGGGGCGGCGAAAAGCGGGCGGCGTTTTCCAGCACATTGACCAGCGCCTGCTCGATCAACGCGGCATGCACATACAGCAACGGCAACTCCGCCGGCACCTGGGTGCTGACCTGCAGCGGCGCCAATACGGCACGCAAACGCCCGAGTGCGCTGCCGACGATGTCGCCCGGCGACACCCAATCGCGCGCCAGCTTCAGGGCGCCGTGGCCGAGGCGCGTCATGTCGAGCAGGTTCTGGATGTAACGGTCGAGGCGCTCGGCCTCATCGCGGGTACCTTCGAGCAATTCGCGGCGATCCTCCAGCGGGATCGCCTCACCGAGCGCCAGCAGGCTGTCGATACTGCCGCGCATGGACGTCAACGGCGTGCGCAAATCATGCGACACCGAGGCCAGCAACGCGCTGCGCAGTTGCTCGGTTTCGCCGTGCAGGCGCGCCGATTCCAGCTCCTGCGCCAGTTGCGCCCGCGCCAGCGCCTGGGCCAGCGGCTGGCTCAGCGCAGTGAGCAAGCGGCGGCGTTGGCCACTCAATTCCCGGCCGGGCTTGGCACTCACCCCGAGCAAGCCCAAGGGCCCCTCCTCACTCGACAGCGGCCACCACCACCAACGACCGAACGGCAAGGTGCCGGTGCCCATGCCTGCTGGCTGGTCATGCTGCCAGGCCCAATCCGCGGCAGCGCGTTCGGCTTCGGTGAGGGTCAATGGGCCACCGGTCTCGACCTTCCAGCCGCCCTGGCCATCGCGATTGACCAGGCACAGGTCCAGGTCGCTCCAACCTTCCAGATGATGCGCCGCCGCACTGATCACCGCCTGCCGATCGGTGGCGGCCGTGAGTTTGCGCGACAGGTCGAGCAATTCACTGGTTTCTTCCTGGGTATCGCGCAACGCCTGCAGCTGCCGGCGCTGGCGGGCAGCCAGGTTACCGGTGAGCGCGGCCATGAGCAGGAAGAACAGCAGGGTCAGCACGTCCTCTTCGCGCTGGATGGCGAAGGAAAAATTCGGCGGGATAAACAGAAAGTCGTACGTCAGGAACGACAGCGCGGCACACACCAGCGACGGCCCGAGACTGCTGCGCACCGCCACCAGCAACACGGCGGCGAGAAACACCAGGGAAATATTCGGCAGCGGCAACACACTGGACACCGCCCAGGCCACAGCCGCAGCCACCACGGTGGCGAGCACCGCCAAGGCGTAGTCAAACCACACCAAGCCGCGCACATCCGGCAGACGCGGCGGTGCGGGGATGTCGTCGCTGTCGAGCACGTTGATTTCCAGGCCCCGCGCATTGCGCAACAGGCGTGCGGCCAGGCCACCACCGAACACGCGGCGGCGCCAGCGCATCCGCGATTGCCCAACCAATACCAGGCTGGCACGGCGTTCGGCGGCATGCTGGATCAAGGTCTTGGCCACCTCCCCCGCACGCAGCAGCACCACTTCCCCGCCCAGGCGCTCGGCCAGTTGCTGGGCGTTTTGCAGACGCAGGCGCGATTGTTCATCGCGCGCGCGGCCGTTATCGATATGCACCAGGCTCCACGGCAAATGCCGGCGCTGGGCCACGCGGCTGGCATGACGCACCAGGCGCTCGGCCTGCGCATCGCCATCCACGCCGACCAGCAAACGACCGCGCACCGCTGGCGCAGCCTGGCCCAGTTGGCGATAGCCCTGGGCCAAATCGTCATCGACGTGGGCGGCGGCGGTCTGCATCGCCAGCTCGCGCAGCGCCATCAGGTTGGTCTGGGTAAAAAACGCATCGATGGCCGCGCGAGCCTGCTCCGGCACATAGACTTTGCCGTCGCGCAGGCGCTCCAGCAGTTCGCGCGATGGCAGGTCGATCAGCAGCAGTTCATCCGCCTCTTGCAGCACCCAGTCCGGCAGGGTTTCGCGCACCTGCACGCCAGTGATGCCACGCACCTGATCGTTCAGGCTTTCCAGGTGCTGGACGTTGACCGTGGTAAACACGTTGATGCCCGCGGCGAGTAGTTCCTGGATGTCCTGCCAGCGTTTTTCATGCCGGCTGCCGGGGGCATTGCTGTGGGCCAGTTCGTCGACCAGCACCAGCTTGGGCTTGGCGGCGAGCAGGCCATCGAGATCCATTTCCTCGAGCATCACGCCGCGGTATTCCGTGCGCAACAATGGCTGCTGCGGCAGGCCGCTGAGCAAGGCTTCAGTCTCGGCGCGCCCGTGGGTCTCGACCACGCCGGCGATCAGCCGCACCCCCTGACGCAACTGCGTGTGGGCCGCCTGGAGCATGGCGTAGGTCTTGCCCACTCCCGGCGCGGCGCCGAGGAAGACTTTGAGCCGGCCACGGCCATCCCGGGGCAGATCGGCTAAGAGGGCGTCGGCGCGGCCGGAGTCGCTCATGCGCGAGGGTTCCTTCAGGTATTCATAGGGAGTCTGTCACGCCGTCATCGCGGGCAAGCCCGCTCCCACATTAGGCATGCATCCCCCTGTGGGCGCGGGCTTGTCCGCGATGACGGCACCACCGCTTACAATTTTTCCAGGGCCATGTTCAGCGCCAGCACATTCACCACCGGCGGGCCTACCAGCGGGCTTTCGATGTGTTCATCGAGCAAGCGCTGCAAGGTCGACACCGGCACATTCCGCGCCGCCGCCACTCGCGCCAGTTGATAGGCAATTGCCGCAGGTGGCAAGTGTGGATCAAGACCGCTGCCAGAGGTAGTCAGCGAAGCCAGAGGCACAGGGCCCTGGGCTGGCACCAACTGTTTATTCGCGTCGTCGAACACACGGGTGGCCAATGCCGGATTGCTTGGGCCCAGGTTACTGGCGCTGCTGGAAACCGTGGCAAACGCGCCGGCCGATGGGCGTGGGTGGAACCAGTTGTCGCCGGTAAAATCCTGGGCGATCAGACTGGAGCCACGCACTTTGCCGCTGTCGTCGCGCACCAGGCTGCCATTGGCCTGGTCCGGGAACGCCACTTGGGCGACGCCAGTCACTACCAGCGGGTAAGCGACGCCAGTGATCAGGGTCATGAGCACCAGCAGGCTCAGGGCCGGACGGATCATGTTAGACATTGCACATTCCTCACATTGAATCATCACGACCTGTAGGAGCCGGAGGACGCTTGGTCCTTGCCGGTGATGACGAAGGGTCAGTCGGACCGCATCGGACCCATCGCCGGCAAGCCGGCTCCTACCAGGGTTGGGGTTACACCAGGTGCAGCGCAGTCAGCAGCATGTCGATCGCCTTGATGCCCACGAACGGCACCAGGATCCCGCCCAGCCCATAGATCAACAGGTTGCGGCGCAGCAACGCCGCGGCACTCGCCGCCTGCACACGCACACCTCGCAGGGCCAGGGGAATCAGCACCACGATGATCAAGGCGTTGAACACAATCGCCGACAGAATCGCGCTCTGCGGGCTCTGCAGGTGCATCACGTTGAGCACGCCCAGTTGCGGGTAGATCGAGGCGAACAGCGCCGGCAGGATCGCGAAGTACTTGGCCACGTCGTTGGCGATAGAGAACGTGGTCAGCGCACCGCGCGTCACCAGCAACTCTTTGCCGATCTGCACCACGTCGAGCAGCTTGGTCGGGTCGCTGTCGAGGTCGACCATGTTGGCCGCCTCGCGTGCGGCCTGGGTGCCGTCGTTCATCGCCATGCCGACGTCAGCCTGGGCCAGCGCCGGGGCATCGTTGGCACCGTCGCCGCACATCGCGACCAGGCGACCGTCATTCTGTTCGTGGCGGATGCGCGCGAGTTTTTTCTCCGGAGTAGCCTCGGCCAGCACGTCATCCACGCCCGCTTCGGCGGCAATCGCGGCGGCGGTCAGCGGGTTGTCACCGGTGACCATCACGGTGCGGATGCCCAGCTTGCGCAGCTCGGCGAAACGCTCGCGAATGCCGGGCTTGACCACGTCTTTGAGGTGGATCGCGCCCAGCAGCTTGCCATCGGCACACACCAGCAACGGGGTGCCGCCGCTCTGGGCGATCTTGTCGATTTCCCGCGACAGCGCAGGGGCAAGGTCGCGACGTTGCTGGCCGATAAACGCCAGCAGCGAGTCCACTGCGCCTTTGCGGAACACGCGGCCCTGGTAGTCGACACCGGACAAGCGGGTTTCAGCACTGAACGGTACGGCGGTCAGCTCATCCAGGGACGGCTCGGCCTGGGGGTGCAAGGCACGCAGGTATTCGACGATGGATTTACCTTCTGCCGTGTCGTCCGCAAGTGACGCCAGCAGCGCGCCTTCGGCCAAGTCCCGGCCGCTGACGCCAGGCGCCGCGACCACCGCCGCGCAACGACGGTTACCGAAGGTGATGGTGCCGGTCTTGTCGAGCAGCAACACATGCACGTCGCCCGCCGCTTCCACGGCGCGGCCAGACTTGGCGATCACGTTGAGGCGCACCAGGCGGTCCATGCCGGCGATGCCGATGGCCGACAACAAACCGCCGATGGTGGTAGGAATCAGCGTCACCAGCAGTGCGACCAAGAACACCAGCGGCAAGCTGCCATTGGCAAAGTGGGCGAACGGCTGCAGGGTCACCACCACCAACAGGAAGATCAAGGTCAGGCCGATCAGCAGGATATCCAGCGCGACTTCATTGGGGGTTTTCTGGCGTTTTGCGCCTTCCACCAACGCAATCATGCGGTCCAGGGTCGACTCGCCAGGGTTGACAGTGATGCGGATCAGCAGCCAGTCCGACACCAGACGCGTATTGCCGGTAACGGCCGAGCGGTCGCCGCCGGACTCGCGGATCACCGGTGCGGATTCGCCGGTGATCGCCGCCTCGTTGACCGCGGCGATGCCTTCGATGACCTCGCCGTCACCGGGGATCATTTCCCCGGCGGTGACGCGCACGACATCGCCTTTGCGCAGGCTGGCGGCCGGCACGACCTTGAAGCTGCCATCGGCCTCCTTGCGGCGTGCGCTGAGGCCTTCGCTGCCGGCCTTCAGGCTGTCAGCGCGGGCCTTGCCACGACCTTCGGCCAAGGCCTCGGCGAAGTTGGCGAACAGCACGGTGAACCACAGCCACACGGCAATCTGCACGGCGACGAAGGTCGGCACTGCCGTGTCGGGCACAAAGCACAACACGGTGGTGAGGATGGCGGTCAACTCGACCACCAGCATCACTGGCGAGCGTTGCAGCTGGCGCGGGTCCAGCTTGACGAAGGCCTGGACCAGCGCCGGGCGCCACAGGGCGGACATCGCGGTTTTTGGCGGTTCCTGGGTGTTCACCGGAGCCGCGTTTTTTGCAGGCATATTCATTTTCATTTCCCCTTAGAAGCCCATGCTCAAGTGTTCAGCGATAGGGCCCAGTGCCAGCGTCGGCAGGAAGGTCAGGCCGCCCACCAGCAAAATGGTCACGGTCAACAGGGTCACGAACAGCGGGCCATGGGTCGGGAAGCTGTTCTGGCCGATCGGTGCGGTCTTCTTCATCGCCAGGCTGCCGGCCAGGGCCAGTACCGGGAGGATGTAGCCGAAGCGGCCGATCAACATGCCCAGGCCCAGCATCAAGTTATGGAACGCGGTGTTGGCGCTGAAGCCGCCAAATGCCGAGCCGTTGTTGGCGCTGGCCGAGGTGTAGGCGTAGAGCAACTGACTGAAACCGTGGGGCCCGGGGTTGCTGATGGCACCGGCCGGACCCGGCAGGCTGGCGGCGATAGCGCCCAGCACAAGCACGCCGACCGGCATCACCAGCAGGGTCACCACCAGCAATTGCACTTCCTTGGCCTGGAGTTTCTTGCCGAGGTATTCCGGAGTACGGCCGATCATCAGGCCGGCCAGGAACACCGCGATCAAGACGTTGAGCAACATGCCGTACATGCCAGCACCGACGCCGCCGAAGATCACTTCGCCGACCATCATGTTGACCAGCGCCACCATCCCACTGAGGGGGTTGAGACTGTCCTGCATGCCGTTGACCGAGCCGTTGGACGCCGCCGTCGTCGTCACCGACCACAGCACGGTACCGGTGGTGCCGAAGCGTGCCTCTTTACCTTCCAGTGGTGCGGTTTGCTCCACGGCCGGGTTGTTGAGGGTTGGGTTAGGCTGGTATTCGGCCCACAGCGAGGTCGCGCCGCCGATGATGAACAACGCCAGCATGCAGCCGAGAATCGCGCGGCTCTGACGCAGGTCCTTCACGTAATGGCCGAAGGTGAAGACCAGCGCCACCGGGATCAGGATGATCGACGCCAACTCGAACAGGTTGGCCCAGGCAGTCGGGTCTTCAAACGGGTGCGCCGAGTTGACGCCGAAGAAGCCGCCACCATTGGTGCCCAATTGCTTGATCGCAATCTGGCTGGCGGCCGGACCCAGGGGGATCACTTGATCCACGCCTTGCATGGTCACGGCATCCACATAATGCGCGAAGGTTTGCGGCACGCCCTGCCACACCAGGAACAATGCCAGCACCAGGCACAGCGGGAGCAGGCCGTAGAGGGTGGCCCGCGTCATATCGACCCAGAAGTTACCCAATGTCTTGGTGGATTTGCGACCGATCCCACGGCACAGAGCGACCAGGACTGCCAAACCGGTGGCCGCACTGACGAAGTTCTGCACGGTCAGGCCCACCATCTGGCTGAGATAACTCAGGGACGCCTCACCGCTGTAGGACTGCCAGTTGGTGTTGGTCATGAAACTGACCGCAGTGTTGAAGGCCAGGGTCCATTCCTGACCCGGCAATTTCTGCGGGTTCAGCGGGAGATAGTCCTGGAACAACAGGATCGCGAACAACAGCAAGAAACCTGCGAGGTTGAACGCGAGCAAGGCCAGCGTGTATTTCTGCCAGCTCTGTTCCTGATGCTCGTCAACGCCCGACAGGCGATAACACGCGCGCTCGACGGGGCCGAACACCGGCGTGAGCCAGGTGCGCTGGCCTTCCATCACCTTGTAGTAGAACCGCCCCAGGAACGGTGCCGGCACCAGCACCACGGCAAAGAAGGCGATGATCAGCCAATAGTCATAACTGTGCATAGCCCTGCTCCTAGTTCCGATCCGCGCGTAACAGCGCAACCAGCAGATAAATGAACAGCGCCACGGCCAATAGCAGTGACACCCCGTCCAGAACGCTCATGGAAGTCTCTCCGTTTAGCGGCGAGTGCCGCGTGTGGGGCAATTGTCGGCAGGAGGGGCGTAAAGGAACGAGAGCGAGGGTGTGGCTGGGGCGTAAAGACGGCGTAAAGAGTGGGTTTATGCGGGGTTTACAGGGGGATTTGTGGGGAATTTGAGGGCCTCATCGCGGGCAAGCCCACTCCCACACTCGACCGCGCTTGATCTGGAAAGACTCGGTCCCCTGTGTTTAAGCAGAAAAAGACACGATCCCCTGCGGGAACGGGCTTGCCCGCGATGGCGGCAGCTCAAGCACCACCGCACTTATCTGGTGCGACACCGGCAAAATTCAAACGCCAAACCATCTCCCACGCGACAGTAACGTGGCTTTACGACAACGATCCTCACGCTGGCATGGCCGCTGCAACACCTTGAATCATTCCAAACGGTTCAGGGAGAGCAACATCATGAACACACAACTCAAACCCACCTTGGGCACCCTGCACTTATGGGGCATCGCGGTCGGGCTGGTGATTTCCGGCGAGTACTTCGGCTGGAGCTATGGCTGGGGTGTTGCCGGGACCCTGGGCTTCCTGGTGACCTCATTGATGGTCGCGGCGATGTACACCTGCTTCATCTTCAGTTTCACCGAGCTGACTACCGCAATTCCTCACGCCGGTGGCCCATTTGCCTACAGCCGTCGTGCCTTTGGTGAGAAAGGCGGATTAATCGCCGGCCTCGCCACCTTGATCGAGTTTGTTTTTGCGCCACCCGCCATCGCCTTGGCCATCGGCGCCTACCTCAACGTACAATTTCCCGCACTCGACCCGAAACACGCCGCCGTCGGCGCCTATATCGTGTTCATGGGCCTGAATATCCTCGGCGTGAAACTCGCCGCCACCTTCGAGCTGGTGGTGTGCGTACTCGCCGTCGCCGAACTGCTGGTGTTCATGGGCGTGGTCGCCCCCGCCTTCAGCTTCAGCAACTTCGCCCTGAACGGCTGGGCCGGTTCCGACACCTTCGGCGCCCCGGCGATTGCCGGGATGTTTGCCGCGATTCCGTTCGCCATCTGGTTCTTCCTCGCCATCGAAGGCGCGGCCATGGCAGCCGAGGAAGCGAAAGATCCGAAGCGCACCATTCCAAAAGCCTACATCAGCGGCATCCTCACCCTGGTGATCCTGGCCATGGGCGTGATGTTCTTTGCGGGCGGCGTGGGCGACTGGCGCACCCTGTCGAACATCAACGATCCGTTGCCGCAGGCGATGAAAACCGTGGTGGGCGACAGCTCCGGCTGGCTGCACATGTTGGTGTGGATCGGCCTGTTTGGTCTGGTCGCCAGTTTCCACGGGATCATCCTCGGCTACTCGCGCCAGTTCTTTGCCCTCGCCCGCGCCGGGTACCTGCCGTCTTTCCTCGCCAAACTGTCGCGCTTTCAGACACCTCACCGGGCAATCATTGCCGGTGGCGTGGTGGGCATCGCCGCAATCTACAGCGACGGCCTGATCAACCTCGGTGGCATGACGCTGACCGCAGCGATGATCACCATGGCCGTGTTCGGCGCCATCGTGATGTACATCATGAGCATGCTCAGCCTGTTCAAATTGCGTAAGACCGAACCGTTGCTGGATCGCACCTTCCGCGCGCCGGGCTACCCGATCGTGCCGGGTATTGCATTGGTGCTGGCGGTGGTCTGCCTGGTGGCCATGGCCTGGTTCAACGCGCTGATCGGCCTGATTTTCCTGGGCTTCATGCTGGCGGGCTTCATCTACTTCCAACTGACCGCGCAGGACCGCGCGGATGCACCGGCGGATGCGATGTTGACCGGGCTCTGATCTACTGGAGGCAGAACGGGCCTACACTGAACTAGTAAGAAAGCCCGTCACTCAAAGCAGTTATTACCGTGGGAAAACTCTCCCACGGCAATCTGCCTCAAGGAGAGCCTTATGCCGTGGTATGCATGGTTGATTTTAGTGGTAGCGATCGGGTCGATCGTCGGTGGGTTGATGATGCTGCGTGACAGCGCCAACAAGGTGGAACTCACCGACGAACAACGCAAGCGCGTCGCCGAGCGCAACGCCCAGGCGGATGCCAAGGACGCGCAGGATCGCTGAACCTTGGGATTACTCCCAAGGCGCCTTGGCAATATGCAAACCGTGCTGCCCCTTGTAGGCAGCACGCTCCGGCTGGCTCCAGCCGTTCAGCAGCTCATCCTCCAGCTTATAGATCTCCACCCCCAGCGGACGGCACACCGTCAGCGGATCCTGTGCCTGCGGGCCCCACATCGGCAGCGATAAATCCCCGCCCGGGCACGTCGACAGCGCACACAGCAAATCAATCTCGGCAAAGAACTCCAGGTAGTCGCCCTTCTGCGCCGGGCACGCCTTCATGAAATACATGTCGTCATGATTCAGGCCCGTACACTGGAAAATATTCAGCACGTCATGCACATCGAACTCCGTAAGACCGTGGGGTAAAACCGCGCGGGTCAGGTTCGAATGGCAATGGTGGTGAAAGTCCTCACCGGTGAGCATGCGGTTGACGTAGGGATCGCATCGCGTACCAAGCAAATCGTGCAGGCGCCCGCCGTGTTCATCGATGCCGTAACTGGCGAGGCTGTCGTCTGTGATTGTCACCAAAGGCCTCAAAAATGGCAGGTTCGACCACAGGCGGTCATGAGTGCTGACATGGGCGCCCTGCAATTGACGAGTGCGCGCCGCCCATAGGCGCTCGCGAGGGTCGTTGGCGTTCCACACGTTGAAGTCGCCGACCTGCGGGCCGACCGGCGTAGTCACTCGAAACACATGCCCGGCCGTTACTTTCCACGCCCTGCCCGTTCGGATCGGCACCTCGAACTGCTCGACCAGCGTGCGCTGGTTCACCTTATCGCGAATCCGCTCATAGAATGCAGTGTCGACCTGCAGTGCTGAACCTTTGCTGACCTGATAAGCGGCCGGATAGTCTTTGTACATGATGCGGATCCTCAATCAGGAGTGGTCGAACAGGGCCAGGGACAGACGCTCCGAATCATCCAGGTAAAGACTCATCGCCTCCCCTGCCGCCGGCTTGTCTCCTCGGGCCAATAAGGAGTAAATCTCGCGATCGCGCTCCAACCAGGGCGACTGGAAACGCTGCTCATCCGGCGCCGCGCAAAACACCAGGCGCAACTGGGCAATCACTTGGGCAAAAAACTCATCGAACAACGGGCTGCGCATCAACCCAACAATCTGCTGATGGAACACCAGGCTGTGGGTCGCCACCGCACGCCAATCCTCGCGTTCGCGGGCCAAGGTGGTGGCGTCGATCGCGTCCTGCATACGTACGGATTGATCCCGGGCAAGCGCACTGCTCTGGGCAATGGCCTGCAACTCCAGGGTGCGACGCACGACAAACAAATCGCGCACCTCATCGCGTTCAAGCCGCCGGACCATCACGCCTTTATTGCGCACGTAACGGGTGAGCCCTTCCTGGCCCAAGCGATGCAGCGCTTCACGAATGGTATTGCGCGATGCGTTGTAGTGCTTCACCAACTCCCCCTCGACCAGCGCAACACCTGGCAACAGCCGCCCACCGATAATGTCGGCGCGCAGTTCGAGGGCAATCTGGTCGGCTAAAGACAGGCTGAGTACCATCAACACCTCACGATTGTTGAACAATCTTTGCTGTAGACGTAATCACGTTTCATGCCAACCCTTCAAACGTGGGGGTAAGTGTGTAAAGCCGTGTGAGATGGTTAAATACCGACCTGACCACGAGGCAGTCCTATGCGCTATTCACCAGACCACAAAGCCCAGACCCGACAGCGCATCATCAAGGAAGCCTCGGTACGCTTTCGCCGCGACGGCATCGGCGCGACCGGACTGCAGCCACTGATGAACGCGCTGAGCCTCACGCACGGCGGGTTTTACGCCCACTTCACGTCCAAGGACGAACTGGTGGAGAAGGCGCTGCAGGCCGCAGGGGCTCAGCTGGATGCCCATTGCGAGATGCTGTTCAGCCAGGAGCGCCCGCTGGAAGCCTTCATTGATAATTATCTGTCGCCGTGGCACCAGACCTCACCCGGAGAAGGATGCCCGCTGCCGACGATGTCGGCCGAACTCGGGCTGAGAGGCCAACCGAGTGCGACGACGGATGCGGTACTCGGAGCAAGGGTCAAGCAGATTGAAACGGCCCTGGGTGACGGGCGCGGCGATGCTGCTGGCCTGATGGTAATGTCGACACTGGTGGGAGCATTGGTGCTGGCCAGGAGTGTCGAAGATTCAGCGTTGGGCTTGCGGATTATGGAAGTCGTGCGAGAAAGCCTGAAGACGCTCCTCCTGGACGATAAAAAGGCCGGTCAATGACCGGCCTCTTTGTGGCTTAGTTGATTACCAACCTGTCGCGATTCTTCTCCATCAGCGCCTTGCCAATCCCCTTCACTTCCAGCAGCTCATCCACCGCCGTAAACGGGCCGTTGCTGTCACGGTAAGCGATGATCGCTTTCGCCTTTGCTGCACCGATGCCAAAGAGGTCGCGACGCAGGGTTTCAGCGTCGGCGGCGTTCAGATTGACCTTGGCGGCTTGCTCGGCATTGATGACTTGAGCAGTGATGGGGGCTGGAGCTTCGGCCTTGATGGACGGGGCTGCAGTAGTGGTGACGGAAAGGGTGGTGAGGAAAGCGAAGATCAGGGAAGTAAGGTAGGTGTTTTGCATTTTGACGCTCCATGACATGCGTAAGAGAAAAAAGCAGCTTTTCCGAAGCTGCCTTTCTAACTTAGGCGATGTCTGGAAAGAGTCAAAAATGGGAAAGTTACAGAGTGTGAATAAGAACTTAGTTTGTATCAGACTTTTTCGATCCGGAGAATTTTGACATCGTCACTTCACCATCAGCACTGATACCCTCTCGAATCAAAACTTTCTTGACGGTCATGAAAAGTATCTTGATATCCAGCCAAACAGAATGGTTATCCACATACCAGACATCCAGTTTAAATTTCTCCTCCCAGCTTAAAGAGTTTCGTCCATTCACCTGCGCCCAGCCGGTAATACCCGGCCTGACGTCATGACGTCGCGCTTGCTCCGCACTATAAAGTGGTAAGTACTCGTTTAATAATGGACGTGGGCCCACCAGGCTCATGTCGCCTTTGAGAACGCTCCAAAGTTCCGGAAGTTCATCCAAGCTACTGGCCCGTAGAAAATGACCAAAGGGTGTCATACGCTCGGCGTCGGGCAACGGGTTACCCGCGGAGTCTGTGGCGTCACGCATGCTGCGAAACTTGACCAGTTCGAAGGGCTTCGCGTTCAAACCGGGACGCGACTGCCGAAACACAACAGGAGCACCAAGATGCTTACGGACTTTCCAAGACGTCCACGCGATGACCGGAGAAAGTAAAATCAACGCCAGTGCGGAAAGGAGAATATCCATCAATCGTTTCAACGACCGGCATCCTCGAACAATAACGCCATATAGTCTTGCGCCAACTTTGGATAGTTCCTGTTAGCCAGCAGCCACTCTCGGCCACGCGCGCCCATTTGCGCACGCTCCTCAGCGCTCTTGGACTTCATTTCCAATATTCCAGCTACCAGCGCCTCGACATCACCGGCAGGCACATAAACCCCACACTCGGCCTCGTTTATCATCGATGGATAACCGCTATAGGATGCAATAACTGGCTTACCAGCAAGCATGTAGTCGATCACTTTGTTGAGGGACTGCCCGTAGTGCCAGACCTTGGATGCATAGACCGAAAAGTACAGCAGATCAGACTTGGCAAGCGCTGACTGGACCCTGTCCCGCGAAATTTTAGGGGCGAAAGTGAGGTTAGCCAAGTGACCGTACTTCGTTTGGTAGTGCTCTTTCAACGCACCGTCGCCAATCATCAAAAACTCGATGTCGGTGTGATCACGCATCAACGCAGCGGCTTCAAAAAAAACCTCCAACGCATTGGTGATACCAATCGTACCGGCATGAACAACCCTAAACTTAGGCGTCGAAAAATACTGTTGCACGTACTCATCTGGCAGCTCTTTGGCTTCGCTCAGATGCTCGTCGCTGACGCCCATGGGGATGCAGAATACTGGACGACTCACGCCCGTCTCAGTACGCACATGCTCTGCAAGGTTAGGCATAGTGCCCACGATCAAATCCGACCTTTTGTAGGCGAGCTTCTCGAGAACAGATAACGCCTTCACGAACAGATTCCCGTTACTGAATCCACCCTCTTCCACAATTGTAAGTGGCCATATATCCCGTACCTCGAAAACCAGGCGACATTTGTATTTACGTTTCAACAACAACCCATTGATGATGGTCAGCAACGAAAGGCTTGAAACAATAATTACGTCCGGGCGCGGCAAGGATTTCTTATTCAGAAAAAACAGATTCCACTCAAAGTGAAACCAACTTAAAATTCGCGTGACGGACTTCGCAACGGAATACTTTAGTGTTTTCAGCCAGATAATCTTTACACCAGAGACCGTCTGCTCTGTGACTCGACGCTCCAAATCAGGTACATCAACCAGATTATTGGAGTCAGAGGTAATGACAACGGTCTCACAGCCGGCCTTGCTCATTTCCTCGATAAGAAACCAGCCGCGCCCACCAGGGCTGGACGCGGTCTTGGGTGAAAAATATTTCGTAATATACCAAATAGTCTTTTTCATCTGAAAGCAATCCAACCTCTTCAGATTTTATAAAGTTTTGGAATCGAATTAACCACTTTTATCACTCTATCGAAATCCATGCCCAGAGCATCCAAATACCATCGAATATTCTGGTACCGTGGCTGGTTTTCATTTTTTACCAGTTCCAGCGCTTTCTCGCGCGTCATCGCGCCTTCGCGAATCTGATTACTCCGAAAAGTGTCATGTTCAGAGAAACCAGCAACGGTGTAATAAATATAATTGTAAAACGCCGCTGTACCATCACCGATGCGCCAAGTGGTGCTGGTATCGACAGCTGTTTCCCAATCATATTGATTAATCAATGTGTCGTCGATGACCTGTTCATCCCAGCACCAGTAATCAAAGATGTGGTAATAGTCTTTTTTCTCGGTAAAACTGCGATAGTACTCGCCGGACAGCGTATCCCAGAGTGACGAGTTGAAGTACCCAGGGCTCTTCAACATTGCTTTGAAACGTAGGCTTTGATACTCGAGCTGTTTCTGCCAGCCGTGCATGTAAACGCGTTTTTCTTCAAAATCCGGTGCAATACCTAAAAAACCGGCCTTAAAATGCGTTACTTCCAGCGGATTGACGCCCCACAGATTCAAACCAACACCTGTTTGTTGCTTCACCGTTTCGACGTGACGGAAAAAATGCTTGTCGCCCGCCGTCAAGATACTGATCATCCCGAGGTGTGGAGATTTAAGCCATGCTTCCAAATTTACGGCAATATTGCGGCGTTTTTTATCAATATCATCAGCAACAATAATGTTCTCGACGCCTAACTCTGCACACATTCTACTGATGTTGCGGCGCCCCAAGTCAGTGACCATGCCCCAATCGTAAGTGTACGTCACTGGATTCATCTCCAGCTCTTTGACAATGAGGTGCAGACCATAACAACTGTCTCGCCCACCCGAAAATGGAACGATACAGTCAAGCGCGCCATTACGACGATAAGGTTCAACCAGCTTGAAAAGCTCTTCTTTTGGCTTTGGAATATTACGTGGCTTGTAGGTATGGCAGTAGTTGCACACACCACTTGCATCGAAAGAGATAAACGGCATCGTTTCAGGAAGGATGCATTTAGTGCAACGACGAATGTCAGGCGTATAGTAAGTCAGTAATTTCTCTTCGGCCTGGTTGTATTTAAAAGGAGGAATGATGTTATGAGAACGCTTATTGTCATCAGCAATGGCAATATTTGTGCACTGTGGTACATCAAGAATAACCGCCTCTTCCCTGACCTGAACAATGTCAGCACAGCCAATTTGAGACAACGGGTAACTTTCCGAAGAGAAACAAGTGCTGTTATTGGTTCGCCCCAAATATAAGCTACCGTTATTTGAAAAAATAATAGCCTTACTCAGACGCGGAATGATTATCGCACAAGCGACAACGCCTTTACACAACGCAAGAACATGACCGGCCAGTCCTTGTAAATCGTCGGCATTCTCTTGTAGATACTGTTCGGTAATGGCAGCAATCACTTCGCTGTCAATTTCAAGCTGTCGCTTGGGTTTTATCTCACTCCAGATTTCCGCATCATTGACGATGATGCCATTATGAAAAACACAGATACCCTCACGTACAACAGGCTGATTATCCGAAAGCCCGTTGGTAATTAGCCGACTGTGGCCTACGACAAGCGTAGCGTTGGCGATAGGCGTACGCTTTAAAAGCTTTACCACGTCGTAGTCAGCCCGAACTACGCTGTAGCGCGCCGTGTCATAGGTCAGCAAACCGCTGGAGTCTTTGCCGCGCTGCATTGCATGTCTTGCCAAATATTCCAGGTCACTTTTGACGACAGCAGATGAAGAGATGAGACCGAATATACCGCACATAATAATAAATCCTGTGTAATCTGAAACCATCAAGGCCTAAACGGCCTTGTGATCGGAATCCTGTTTAACCAATGCCCATTCAGGAATAGACGCTCAAGCGTTTTCCCGTGATGCGAGCCACAAAACTCTGCAACCACTTCAGAACGCGATACCGCCCTTCCCAGTTCGGAAAATCAGTGTAATGATGAATGGGAGCACTCATGAAGCCATCGAACTCGGCACGCGAAATCCTCAATTTTTTACAAAAGTATGAGATGTCCAACTCCAACTGATCGGCGTCGTAAAGAGGTTCATTGAGCTTCTCGAGTGCCGCCTCCCTCGTCATCTGACCCGATACAATCAAACTCGCGTAGTGTGGCCGACGTTTGTCATACCCAAACTTGACCGGCAAGTAATAATTCTGGAACAACTTGGTAAACTGAGACTCACCATGCTTTCGCGCATAGGGTTTATAACCGACGGTCTTCTTCAACTCTTCCAGCGCCAGTTCCTTATCATAAGGCATGTAGTTCAGCGGCCTTACCGTCCGCATCTTTTTGAACAACGGATACCAAATATAATATTGAAAGAAGCTGATAGTTTTGTAGTTTTTAATCTTACTCGTGCCATATTTCTTGTGAATGGCTTTCAAGTTTATCGCGTCCATCGCCGTGCCGTGCCAAGAATCAGGAAACACGCCTTCAGTCGCGAGATTACCACCTGACAAAATGCAATCGATTCCATTTTTTATTGCAAAATGATAGAGACTGGAAAAGAAAATATGATCTTGTGGTACGTCCTGATTGGAAATGCCCGCACGAAGGTAGGATAAATGCAAGTCACGCATCTCTTCCCAATCTACCACGTGGGTATGCAAGTCATAACCGCAGTACTTGACGATAGCTTCAATATTAGCCACGGCCAATTCACTGTTCCATCCTGCGTCCACATGTACCACAAGCGGGCGCAAGCCCCACTCTTTAAGTTTAATAGCTAAATACGAACTATCGACGCCGCCACTGAGCCCCAAAATACAGTCGTATTCCTTACCCTCACCAGAGGCTTTAATCCGCTGGACTATCGCTTGCCACTTCTCCTTCCCTTCTTCACCAGGAAACCAGCTTGTCTTGGCGACACGTTCGAATTTCAGACAATGATTGCACACGCCTTCAGCGTTAAACTCAATCTGCTCATCTGACGTATCCATTACACATTTAGTGCAGATCTTGTATTCAGCGCTTTTTTCAAACATAACTATTGTCCTGGTTTTTCCTGGCGCAGACCATGAGTCCGATAAGCAACCCGATACCCGATGACAGCAAGGCGGTAGTCGCAGCCTGTTCTATTATTAGAACAGAGTAAGAGAAGCCTATATAAATAAAAATTGGATTATTCTTTCTGACATAAGCAGAATCTAAAATAAAAAACACCGCAGAAACCAAGAAAATCGTCAACAGGTAGAGAACAACCCCACCAGAGCCAAGTGCATACATAAATGCATTCGTATTGGCATTCAGACCTTCAAAGCCTAGATAATCCTCCCCCACCACAAAGCTAATCGGCTTACTCTCATGTATCCCCGTCAACGCCGACCAATTCATCGACTCTGAACTCATAAATTCGAAAAATGAGGCGTTCACCCAGGAAGGAACTGTAAATGTTCTCCGCAAAAAATAATCTGCTACGTAAGAATAGCTTGTTGTGGCATATTCAAAAACAAACACTACAAATGCTAAAATTAGCAGTAGGTATATGTAGCCGAGGAAGAATTCAATCCTTCGACTCCGCGCTGCATAACCCAGCAGTGCGGCAACCGTGATAAATAGTATAGGTGCCTTGACGCCGAGAAGATAATAAAAAGCCAACCAACATAAAAATGGAACAACTATCAACCATGTCTTTCTCTTCCAGCATGCCCAAAAAGCGACTAATGGAGCAAAGCCATTAATAATCGCGGTGCTAAAGTAAGAGAAGAAAGACCCCGAGACAAATATTTCGCGGCCTTCCAATCGCCGATCATACGATGTAGACAAGTCAAAACCGGCAGAAGGCGTTGGATTCAGAAGTACCATAACGACCCCCACTACAATCAAAACACATAAGAGCAGTATGACACTGCTTTGACTGACAAATCCCGGAAAGCGAAAAACAGGCAGTCTCAACAGGATCACTTTAACAAGCAATAAAGGAAAAAATAAAACCACAAAGTAAATCGCAAAACTTTCGACCCCAAGCTCACCCCTTATCGAATATAATAGCGAATAAGGAAGCAGTACAAAAAACCCGTAGAAAAAACAAAAAAAATCTGAAGGTTTATTTATTTTAACAGGCACCATCATTGCAACAAGCAAAAACCCTATTGCAAAACAAATTACAAAACTGACATCCAACGAAATGGGAACATAGCCTACATAAGCATTCGCCCCCTGCAGCTGCACAACATAAGAGAGCATTATAAAAAAAGCGACTGTCAGCAACAGCAGCGAACGTCGCAAGTTCTTTTTAACTCCCTGGCGGCTATTCATTATTACAGCCGAATGTCTGTCGGATAATTTATTAACACTGCGCGATGTTTCCCATGAAAAACAAACATACTTCCCGCCGCGACGCCAGACACCTTACCTTCACGGATAGCGTATGACAAGTCATCCATTGAGCCAGCACCGCCGCAAATCACTACAGGAACATTAACATTGCCGGTGATATTGAGTATGGGTTTTAAATCATAGCCAATCATGGTCCCATCACGATCAACATTATTTATAAATATCTCACCGGCACCGGCGGCAACCAAATCACCTATGTGATCATCAAGGCTTCGCTTGACATCGACGGTCGCTGACTTCACGCACACCTTGTAGGCGCCAAACAAGTTCTTTCTTATATCAACCGCACCGACAATAGCTTGACTACCAAACACATCGGCAGCTTCACGTATAATATTACTGGACTCTGCAGCCGCTGTATTGATGACAACTTTCTCGATACCAAGCCGGATGAGCTGTCTGATCTGGGCAAGCGTCTTTACCCCACCGCCGTAGGCCATGGGCATAAATGCTTCACCGGCCATTTCTTCAATCAATTGATAGTTGATATCGCCGCCATTTTTTGAAACATCTATATCCAACACGACAATTTCATCTGCTTCCTTGTCGCTGAATATTCTCACTGCATTGACAGGATCACCAATATAAACGGCGTCCTTGAATTTTTTAGTTTTGACTAACCCGTTCCCCCGAATCAGCAGGCAAGGAATAATGCGCGCGCGATGCATTTAAAGACCTCGGGCAAAAGAGTTCAGCAATTGTTTACCGAAACGATGGCTTTTTTCTGGGTGGAATTGTACACCTGCAATATTACCCCTGCAGACCCCAGCAGCAAATTCAATGCCATATTTAGCGCTTAGCATAATATCCTCTGGATCGTGAGGCTCCATATAGTAGCTATGCACAAAATAAAAACGCGCGTCTTCCTCCATATTCTGAAGTAACGGATTCGCACTATTATCTGCCCATACCTCATTCCACCCCATGTGCGGTACACGCAGGCCGTCCATATCAGGAAACTTATTCACTTGCATATCCAGCCAACCCAAACCCGATTCCTCACCCTCGGCACTTTTGGCACCCAACATCTGCGCACCTACACAAATGCCCAGGAGGGGTGTCTTTTGGCGCAGTACCTTTTCCTCCAAAACGGGCACCAGGCCACTCTCGCGCAGATTTTTCATGCATGCATCGAAGGAGCCGTTCCCCGGCAGAATGATCTTGTGGGCCTGCTCGATCTCCTGCGCGCTTGAAGTCACCACGGAGCGGATCCCCAAACGCATCAACATGTTAGACACGGCGGCGATATTACCAATGTCATAGTCAACGATGGCGATCATTTTTTTGCCCCTAAGCTAAAGCGATAGGACATGATTATATAGACGACGTAAAGCAAGGCATACCCAGCGCTATAAAATTTCAGCGCACTCTCGTAATGAGTGGGTGCTGTCAAACATAAAAACGTCATTGTTAATAGCGCTATCTGCCAACACAGATCCACGTGCTGCCTTCCCGCGATGTACACCATGTAGCTCAATGGGCTTGCAATGAAGGCCAACGCGAAATAGGGCAACATCCATATTGCAATAGTACCTGAAAAGCGCCACTGCTCTCCGAAAGCAATAACGAATAGCGTTTCACTCAGAAAGAACATCGCAACGACAAACACAATCGAACCACCTGATAACACCTTGAATGTCTGAAGGTAGATATCGCGACACTCGCCATACTCACGATAACGAGTGGCAGCATGGCGCTTGAAGACATCAAGTACGGACTTGCCCAGCAACCCCAATGGTGCCCCGAGGATACGGAGGGTCATTGCAAGCAGACCCGCCACTTCAGCACCAAAACGACTAGCGACAATGATGATCGGTAATTGCGCGGCGGCCGTGTTGATTGCATCGGCAGGTAGAGAAAGCAAGGGAAACCGACGCTGCCTGTACCAAAAGTGTTTAACCGATTGGAAGTTTCTATATTCAACCGGTAGCTTTCCGAGCGGCATCAGCGTAGTACATAAGGCACATGCAATTATACCTCCCACTAAATACCCAAGCGCTAACACAGATGCACTCGGTTGAAAAAACCCAATGATAATTTGTGAAACCGTTATGGCACCGGCATTGGCAATCCTGATGGTCGTGAGCTTTCTATAGGCCCCCTCTGCCGCCGCCCAGGATTGCCAGGCCTGAACAATGGCAATGGTCAACGCCGTGGGCAGAGCACAAAGCAATAGCGGGAGGGCTATTTTTTGCAGCATTGCAGGAAACACGATCGACGCAATCAACAACAGAACCAAGAGGGATAATGACGCGATACCAGCAGCCAGCAGCGTTGATACAAACGCCAACCTTCGAGGATCACCATCAGCCTCAATAGCCAGCGAAGTTTCAAATCTTCCGGTGATGATGACACTAATGAAAACAACTACACCCAACCACGACGCATACACACCAAATTCACCAGGCGAGAATATCCTCGCGAGAACTAGCGCGCCGAGGATTGGAATGGCTTGAGCCACTGCCGACCCGGTCAGTACGGAGGCAATGCTCTTCCAGTAGTTGTTCCTGATATTCACCCTCATTATAAGAAATTCACCACGTCACTCTCACCTACCTGAATCATATGAAGACCAATAATTTTCATTGACGAATTATCGTCACGCCTCACACGCGTTGACCCACAGCCCTCAACCCGTGGCAACTTCGACAATTCTTTCTTGATCTTCCGCACTCAAATAGGGCCCCATCGGCAAACTTATGACTTGCTCTGCAAGCCGATCACCCACGGGTAAATGCACACTATGATCAGCTACCGCAGGCTGTTTGTTGAGCGGTATTGGATAGTGAATCGCAGTGGGAATTTCAGCCGCCTTGAGCTTCTCTTGCAAATGGTCACGCGCGTCAACGCACACTGTATATTGAGCCCAAGCGCTGCTATTGAAAGGCTCTATATAAGGTGTCATGAATGCACCACTGGCAGCGAATAGCTCGTCGTATCTCTTTGCAACGCGGTCACGCATCGCCAGCTCTTCTACAAAAATCTCGAGTTTCGGAAGTAAGATAGCCGCCTGCAACGTATCCAGCCGGCTGTTGACGCCCACACGAACATGATGGTAGCGCCGGTCTTGACCGTGCCTCGATATTTGCCTGATTATCAGCGCCAGGGTTTCATCATTGGTAAAGATCGCTCCGCCATCCCCATAGCAGCCCAACGGCTTACTTGGAAAGAAACTGGTGCATGCAATGGTACTCAAGTTGCACGAACGCCGCCCCTTATAGACGGCACCAAAGCTCTGCGCAGCATCTTCGATTACCGGGATGCCATATTTTTCCGCGATACTATTAATCTCGTCAAAGTCGGCGCATTGACCATAAAGAGAAACAGGAATAATTGCCTTTGTACGAGGAGTGATTGCCGCTTCAAGTTGCTTGGGATCTAGATTGTAAGTCTTGGGATCAACGTCTATGTAGATCGGCTTGGCACCCAATAATGCTGTCGTCTCAGCCGTTGCAATATAGGTGAACCCGGGGATAATAACTTCGTCTCCTTGACCAACGCCCAAGGCCATCAGCGCAATCTGCAGGGCGTCTGTTCCATTGGCACAGGTAATGCAAAACCTTGCGCCTACAAACTCCGCGAGCTTGCCTTCAAGCTCAACGACCTCGGGCCCAAGTATATATTGCCCATGCGCGAGAACCCGTTGGATACCCGCATCGATCTTGTCTTTTATCCGCGCTTGCTGAGACTTCAAATCAATGAATTCAATCATTTAAATTCCCACGTGCCTTAATTGATTACCAGACAATACATAGCTCACATTCGTATGCTGACAGCGAGCCACGGCTTCGCCGCTCAACGGCAGATCGAGCCGCTCTCCATACTCACTCATCCAGCCAATTTGCTGCGCAGGAACACCAACCATCAGTGCATATGCCGGCACATCTTTATTGACGACAGCACCTGCGCCGACAAAGGCAAATTCACCAATCGTTACACCACAGACAATCGTGCAATTCGCACCCAGCGTTGCGCCTTTTTTAACAAGCGTATTACGGTATTCATTTTTACGCTCAACAAACGAGCGCGGATTATAGACATTTGTGAACACCATGCTGGGACCGCAAAAAACACCGTCTTCCAATGTCACGTTGTCATATACAGAAACATTATTCTGAATCTTGCACTTATCGCCGATAATTACACTGTTACCCACGAATACATTTTGACCCAGCGATACGTTTTCGCCGATAACAGCCCCCGCACAGACATGCACAAAATGCCAAACGCGCGATCCACGACCAATTTTGGCACCATCATCTATGACAGCACTTGGGTGAGCGGTATATTCCATCGTCTTACTCAATAAATAGTCATCAATAACACGGAAAATTTAGGATAGCGCCTCAGTAACCCGTCTTCCACCGTCCGTTCTAAAGCGGTTATCTGACAGCGGGACCTGCAAGCCCCTGCAAACACATGCTGATTAGATAAATAAGATGCCTAAGGTACAGGATTCGCGGCCCCATGGAAAATGCGCGCTGGGCTCAAGAGCACGCCGCTTCTTCAGGAAATCCAACGAGGCGTGCCCGATTTCGTACACGGGGGGACACTCACCGGGTTCGCGAGACGTCCAGCACGCCTCAGAAGCCGAACGTCTCGCGAACGCTTGCGGGGGGAATCAGCATTGCGCTCAACAAGGCAACGCCAACCTTTCAAGACTTCGCGAGGTACTCCGCGATTCTGAAGGATGCTGTCCCTCCACCGTAAAGCTGATCGCTGTCGGTCACGACCCTGTTAAGGTGGCTGGAAACGGCGTGGACGATGGCTTCCTCATTTGCACTCACCAACACGTTGGCACCCAGGTCGACAAGCTCGACCCATTCTGTTTGCTCACGTACCGTGACACATGCTTTATTGAAGAAAAACGCTTCCTTTTGGACACCACCGCTATCTGTGAGTACCAGGCCCGCCCGTTGTAGAAGCCAGATCATTTCCAGGTAGCCAACTGGATCAATCAAACTCACTTCCAGCGTCAAACCAGCCTTTTGAATGGCAGCCCGTGTACGCGGATGCAACGGCATCACTACCGGCGCAATGGTTCGATGCACGGCATTCAACGCGGTGACAAGGGCGGTAAGTCTCTCAGGGTCATCGGTATTTTCTGCCCTGTGCAAGGTCGCAAGTACGAAGCCGCTACTGTGTGTGAAGTTTTTTGGCGAGCAGGCTCGTTGCGCAAAAAACAGCGCGCTGTCCTGCATAACGTCACCTACATTCAATACGTGGACGGGCTTGTTGGAGAACCCCTCCCGCGCCAGATTGTCGACAGCAGTCTGCGTCGGGCAAAATAATATATCGCTTACCTGATCGGTAACAATCCTGTTTATTTCTTCGGGCATGCGCATATTATAACTGCGCAATCCCGCCTCAATATGCGCAACGGGCACATGGAGCTTTGCAGCAACCAAGGCACCTGCCAACGTCGAATTGGTATCGCCATAAACCAAGACCCGATCAGGTTTTTCCTTAATCATGGCTTGCTCGATCTCGATCATCATTCGCCCGGTCATTTCACCATGCGAACCGCCATGGATATCCAATTGATAGTCAGGCCGCGGGATACCCAACTGCTCAAAAAAGATATCAGACATGTTCGAGTCGAAGTGCTGCCCCGTGTGTACGACAACCTCGTCCAACTCCGAGCGTTGCGCAATTGCCATTGAAACCACGCTGGCTTTGATAAACTGTGGGCGCGCACCAATAATAGTAAAAATTTTCAACTGTCACCCCACGCTAGAATTTTTCATAAAACTCGATCAACTTTTTACTTTCAACATCCCAATTATAACGTGTATAAACCGCCTGCTGGCCGTTCCGCCCCATCTGTTTGGCGCGTTCAGGGTTATTGATGAGATAATCAATTCCGTCAGCGACAGCCTGTGGATTCAACGGATCGACACACACGCCGCAGTCACTGCCTTCTATGAGATCCCGCCATAACGGAAAATTTGAGGCAATGACGGGAATGCCCGAGGACATGTATTCGAACATTTTATTAGGCTGCGCATCTATGTGGTTCGGAAGCGGATGAAACGTGACCAGCCCCGCGACTGAGCGCCCCAGCACCTCTCGCACTTCACTTCTGCCTAGCTGCCCGCAGGCGTTGACAGATGTCCAGCCCGCGAGTTTTTTTACTTCCGTTTCGACCGCACTCTCGGAAAATTCGCCGACCAGATTGAGGCGCACGGCACTTTTTATTAACGACAAGGACTTGATGACTTCGCTTATTCCGCGGATGGAAGCAATGCCGCCTACATAGCAGACTTCATGCTGTTTGTTTTCCCACGGAACTTCAGCATCAAGCTCACCAATCATCGGATAATTATTGATGTCAAGCACTACCGAATTCATCGTGAGAAACTTATCACGGATAAAGGGTGTCGCCGTGACAATGCCGTCGAGCTTCGAACAGACATAACGCTCGTAAATGGAAAAAACACCTGATATCAATCGTCGAAACACAGGATGAAGGTAAGGTTTGCTGAGCAATTGCCTTGGAACATCTTCGTGCGAGTCAAAGATGACGATTTTACCTTGTCTTTTTAACTTCAGGCCAATCGGCAACAACTCCGGGTCATGCAGATGATATATATCGGCATTGATGTCCAATGCTTTTTTAAAGACATTGCGAGTCGTGCGAAAGATTCGATTCAAACGCCCTGGAAGTAACCCCGCATCAACGATGCGTACAGCCTCGATACATTCATCTCCCTTGCCATCAGCAACAATCAAGGAGACATCGTATCCGTGTTCTGCCAACGTCCTGCATTCCTTTCGAAAAATGCGTATGTCGTATCGCGGATGCGCCGAGGTCACATGAGCTACTTTTAACAAATTACCTCCAGGTAATTGTAGTGATTTACTAAAGTTTAAACCGTGGTTACGCGCCTAGTCGCCAGGAGCCGTCAATCCCTAATGGGAAATGCACGGGAGGCACGCCTAGGGTTCGAGACGGCGCTGCAGGTAGATCCAATCAACGATTTCACCGTCAGGGGCATAACCACTGACAGTGTCACGCAGCAACTGCCTGACACGGGAGTAGTCATCCTGATCCACAGCGGCGATGAGTTCCACCAGCTTGGACTTCAGAACTTCCCAGTCCAGATGATCTTCATTGGCACTCATGATCATGGGGTGCTGCGTCGCAACGACGTTATCGCCGATCAGCAGCTCTTCGTACAGCTTTTCTCCTGGGCGCAATCCTGTGAACTCAATAGCAATATCCCCTTGGGGATTTTTTTCGGATCGCACACTCAGGCCTGACAGGTGAATCATCTTTTCGGCCAGCTCGACAATCCTGACCGGCTCGCCCATATCAAGAACAAAAACGTCTCCGCCCTGCCCCATGGACCCCGCCTGGATTACCAACTGCGCAGCCTCGGGAATTGTCATGAAATAACGAGTGATTTTCGGATGGGTGACGGTGAGCGGCCCCCCGGACTTAATTTGCCGATGGAACAAGGGAATGACGGATCCAGAGGACCCCAGGACATTGCCAAACCGAACCATGGTGAAGCGGGTTTTATTGACACGGGAAATATTCGACTTCTCGCCGAACAACACAGGTGCAATTTCGCGACTGAGGCCCTGAAGCGTCAACTCCGCAAGTCTTTTAGTACTTCCCATCACATTGGTTGGGCGCACCGCTTTATCTGTGGAAATCAGTACGAAATTGGAAACACCGGCCTGCAGTGCTGCTTGAGCGGT
The DNA here is from genome assembly GCF_059419825.1 of Pseudomonas sp. GW821-FHT05D12. Classification (NCBI taxonomy): domain Bacteria; kingdom Pseudomonadati; phylum Pseudomonadota; class Gammaproteobacteria; order Pseudomonadales; family Pseudomonadaceae; genus Pseudomonas; species Pseudomonas sp. GW821-FHT05D12. The sequence continues at coordinate 203,901 of NZ_JBWKSN010000007.1, forward strand.
ATTGAGTGTCCCCATGACGTTGTTCAATACGCCTTCAGCTATGTTGTGCTCGACCATAGGCACGTGTTTATAAGCCGCCGCGTGATATACCGTGTCTACGCGCCAGGTTTTCATAACATCAAGGAGCTTACCTTGATTGCGCACTGAGCCCAGTATCGGCAGCAGTCGAACCGGCAAGGACTCGTGGCTGATACGTTGCTCCAGTTCCGACAGTATGGTGTAAAGATTGAATTCGCTGTGATCGAACAACAACACCGTGGTTGGCTGCAACGACAGTATCTGGCGGCATAATTCGGAACCAATCGATCCCCCTGCGCCGGTCACCATGACGCTTTTGCCTTTGATACAGCGCTCAAGCAACTCGCTCTGAGCGGGGACGGGATCTCGCCCCAGCAGGTCGGCAATGTCAACTTCCTGAATGTCGTCGACCTTCACTCGCCCACTCGCGAGGTCCATGAAACCAGGTACGCTGCGCACGTGCAGCGGAAACCCCTCGAGGAATCCGAGAATTTCCCGGCGGCGCGCACGGTTGGATGACGGGATCGCGAGGAGAATCTCTTGCGCACCGGTTAAATCGATCATTCGCTGGATATTTTTTGGCTTATAAACCATCAAGCCAGAGATCACTCGGTCAGAAATGCCGACATCATCATCGATAAACGCGACCGGACGCATCAAACGGCCCATACGCAGTGCAGCGACCAATTGGTTTCCGGCCGCGCCGGCACCGTAGATGGCCACGCGGGGAAGGCCATCTTCACGATTTGTAAAAGGCACATGCTGAGATGCTTCGAACCAATCCCCGAGAAAGTATTGGCGCATGGCAAGTCTTAGCCCGCCAATCATGATGAGGCTTAGCCACCAATAATTGAAAATGATGGAGCGTGGCACCACACTTTGTTGAGTGCCGTACCAGTAAACAATAATTCCCAGAATCAAGGATGACAGGCTCACGGCCTTTATGATCGCGATCAGGGCGTCGTTACCGAAATAACGCATGACTGCTCGGTACATCCCAAACCGGATAAACAGTGGAATGGCGACCAAGGGAGCGCTGAAGAACAACCAGGGATGCGAGATGATCGGGTTGGCAATATCGTCAATACCCAGCCGTACCAAAAACGACATCCAAAGCGCTATCCAGACCAGCACGACGTCTGTAGTCACTTGAATCAGACGTTTCTGATGGCGTGGCAACGCCAGCAGCAACGTTCTTAATCTCCCCATAACCCCTTCGAACACCTTTTGCTGCTCCTGCAACCTACATCATTGACGGTACGTGCCAATGGACTACGCACCATTATGTGTCTTCAAACTTGAACCGAGAATGCGGCCTATAAGAGAAGCAAGGCTCAGGCGCCTGTCGCCGCCTCGATTACCTTTTTCAATACAGCGCAGGTCTTATCTATTTCCGCCGAGCTGAGCGTGGGATGAACCAGAAACATCAAACTGGTTTCACCGAGTACCTTTGCGACAGGTAGGCGTTCAGCAGGCCGCCAGCCTGTACCATCGAAAGCTTTCTCAAGGTACACCTCTGAGCAGGAGCCAGAAAAACACGGCACGCCGAGCGCAGCCATTTCCGATAGGATTCGATCACGACTCCAGTCGGGTCGAAGTTGTGCAGGTTCAATGAAAACATAGCATTTATAGGCAGCGTGAACGTAATCCGACGGTACAACAGGAACTCGCACCCCTTTCAAACCCGCTGCACACTCCCAGATGCGTTGCGCATTAGCTACGCGACGCTCGCGCCAGGCAGGCATCCGTCGTAGCTGGATTCGCCCCACGACGCCTTGGACCTCCAGCATGCGCCAGTTGGTCCCGAACCCCTCATGCACCCATCGAAACCCCGGTGGGTGCTCGCGCTCATAAACGGCCTCCCAGCTCTTGCCATGATCTTTGAACGCCCACATTGCCAGCCAAAGTTTACGGTCACTGGTAGTGACCATGCCACCCTCGCCTCCCGTGGTCATGATTTTGTCCTGGCAGAACGACCATGCGCCAATGTCGCCAATAGAGCCGACAGCACGCCCTTTGTAGGTAGCACCATGAGCTTGGGCGCAGTCCTCAATCACTTTCAGGCCATGTTGTTGAGCCAGCGCCATGATGGGGTCCATATCGCACGGCCAGCCGGCGAGGTGTACGCAAACGACCGCACGTGTTCGAGGAGTCAATACCGCCTCGATGGTCTGAGCCGTGATGTTCTGCGAGTCCGGATCCACGTCAGCGAACACAGGGATGGCCCCCGCGTTGACGATGCTGGAAACCGAAGCAAGGAAGGTCCGCGACGTGACAATCACCTCATCTCCGGCCCCAATGCCCAGGGCCTGCAACGCCAGATCCAACGCCACGGTGCCGTTAGCAAGTGCGATTGCATATTCAGTCCCCACCCAGGCGGCAAACTCTTTCTCGAACTCCCGGCACTCGGTGCCGGTCCAGTAGTTGACTTTATTCGAGAGAATCACGTCTCGTACGGCGTCAGCCTCTTCTACGGTAAAAGAAGGCCAGGGGGAGAAAGAAGTATTCAGCACAACGCAGCACCTATGAAATCCGAAAAAGTTAAGACGCTGTACGTGCGCCCCCATTTACAAGGCCTTTGCAGGCACTCCGACCACGGTGAGTGAGTCAGTGATGTCGCTCACCACTACAGAGCCAGCACCGACAATTACTTTTTGACCAATCTGTATCGATTGTTTCACGCTCGCGCCGATACCAACCCAACTCAGATCACCCACCTGAACACCACCGGCGAGTCTGGCGCCAGGGCTTATGTGAGTAAAGTTTCCCAACTGACAGTCATGATCAACACTGCATCCGGTGTTAAGGATAGTCCCTCGACCCACCCGCGCATCCACATTTATCACGACGCCCGCGAACACGACTGAGCCGGCACCAACCAATGCACGAGGGCTGATCACTGCCGAAGGGTGTACCAAGGTAGCCAACTGCGCTCCCGCCGCCTCCAAGGCCTCTACTTTAGCAAGGCGCACGCTGTTGTTTCCGATCGCAACTATGACCGCATCAAACTCCCCGACTCTACTTAGCAGCGAGGCCGTGTCACCGGTGATCGGCCAATAGCCATTTAGCGTGCGCGCGGGCCAGTCATCTGCGAAGAACTCTATGCACTGCCAACCACAAGACTCGGCAGTGTCAGCCACTACCTTTCCATGCCCCCCCGCTCCCAAAATGGCTAGCCGCTTCAATGCGCGCCTCCTTTCCGATTTGATAGCCTGATTTCGCTGTCCCTTGTGCCTCGAAAGGCAACGACGGCACAACCGCAAATAATGCGCTCAGGCCTCTCCGGAACGTATCCGATAAGTGAAAAATCACGATCAGAAAACATAAGCCATACCTGATAGTCCATTCAGAGCCGAGGCATTAACAATGTTTCGATCAGCGGCGTAGCAAATACGCCATACGCGCGAGCACCTATTTCATTGAGATGACTATTATCCATGTAAATAAGTTGGCCTTGATGATAAGGAGCGTCTGCAAAAAACTCGCTGCGGGATAAATCTAAGAACTCAGCCCCCTTGTAGTGGCCGACAACAGCGGCGACCTTCGCATTCTCCTGCCGCCAATCCTTGTCTTCACTGACGCGAGTAGGCAAGCCAAGCGCTTCAAAACGTCGCACCCGAAGCAAACTGACATCAAACATCGGCACTTGAGCAAGGACAATGACACGCACATTGCGTTTAGTTGTCTGTTCCAGAAAATTCGAAAACGCAGTCATGAATGCCGGGTTTGGGGCCTGCCATTGCCACATTGCAGCGACAACAATAACTCGGGCCTGCTCCACATAAGGCGCCAGCGCAGAGATCTGGGAGCGACAAGAGGCCTGGGCAAACTCGGGTAACCGCTCAACATCAAACCCAGGAATCGGTACGCAACTGCTTCCGGTAATAACTCTCGCAGAAAATTTGTTTTTCTCGCCGACGACGTCAAAAAACTCATTCAATTGTGCAGCGTGGCTGTCACCAAGCACCAGCACACTTGGCTTTTCGGCATGATCTCCTCGCACACAGTCACCCACGATCTGCCCGTGGCATATTTCCGCGCCGGATGCATAACGGGTCATCTCCACGGGCAGGGGTGTTTCAACAGAACCATTGAGCCGCGAACTCAAAATGTAGACGAGCGTGGCGACAAGCATAATAACCCCCGCTCCCAAGGCACGCCCCCACATTCCACGCCCTCTTCGCGCAGGCTCTTCCACCCACCGGAAGGACATCCAAGAAAGCAAGTAAGTGATGACGACAAAACTGAACAACCACACACCCGGTAACTCATCATGACCCAGGTAATAACGCATGAACGCCAAGACCGGCCAATGCCAGAGATAAAGCGAATAAGAGAGGGCCCCCAACCACACAAAAGCCCGCGTGGAAATAAATTGGCTAACGAAACTGCCTTTTGCCGCAATCAGCATGCCGGTTGCCAAGCACGGCAAGACAGCAGAAACCCCAGGGAAATGCTTTTCGTCTATGTAAACGAAGCAAGCACCCAGCAAGGCTAAACCGGCAACCGAAACCACGGAGGCAACCTGGGATGACCAACGATTACCAACACCTGCAACGGCAATGAACGCACCTACCAGAAACTCAGGCACTCGCGCCGCAAGCGAGAAATAGACGTGCTTTGAGTTTTCCGGAAGGCTCAGCGCCCATTCTGCGTAAACAAAAAAAGCAACACACATCCCACCCAACAACGGACCCAGCCACTTGCGTGGTGTCCACAAAATCAAGGCCGGCAAGAAAACATAGAACTGCATTTCAATAGCCAACGACCATGTATGCAGTAAGGGGAGCTCATGTGCCCCCGGAGCGAAATAGCTGCCAAAACCGGAAAAATATTGATTACTCAGAAAGAAAAAGGCAGAAACCAAAGATTTCTTAAAGTAGGAGAAATCACTATGAATAAATAAAATCGAAGAGATACAGGTCACGACCACAAGCATGACGATATACACGGGCACGATGCGCTTGACCCGTTGCCAGTAAAAACCGCCCCAACTAAAAGCTTTTTCACGTTCAATAATGATAGAAGAAATCAAGAAACCGGAAATTACAAAAAAAATATCTACGCCTATAAAGCCAGCAGGGAGCCAACTTCTTTGCGCATGGAAAATTATTACTGCAAGGACCGCAATGGCTCGCAGTCCCTGCACATCACCGCGGAATTTGAGCTTCGCGTCAGAGAGTCCTGCTTCAGCAACGAAACCAGGCGCATTTCTTGTTCCAATCAGGTTCACTAAGCTTGCTCAACTTCTCAACAGGAGTAGAAGTGGATGGCTTCACCAGCCATCCATCAGGTCGATGTTATTTTAGTAATTCAGAAAGGATCGGATGACCCTCTCCATTTTCGGGCCTCACAACGGTGGCAGCACGAATCGCCTCGACTGTCTGTACGCAATGGCGAGCGTCTTCTATTCCATAACCACGACCGGCCAATATTTCCTGATAACTCGTGGTATGAAGATCGGTGAACCCCTCCGAGAACTCCAACTCTTCACCCTCTACGGTGATAGAGCGATAGGTCGATTTTTTGCCTTTAACGGAGGCCGGCAAATCATTAGCGTCAATGGTCAAGAACCAACGTACTTTTGCCTTTTCGTACTCCAGGTAACCTGCGGCCTTGTATTCACTAACAAAGTGCACGACGTTGCGTTCCAGCTTGCCAAAAACGAAGTGCAACATGTCATAAAAGTGGACACCGATATTGGTCGCAACACCAAATGACTTGCGTGGATCGCCCTTCCAGCTTTCCATATACCACTTGCCACGCGATGTCATGTAGGTAAGCTCTACTTCGTACTTATCTTCTCTCTTTTCGCTGGCAACCTTTGCTTTCAAGTCGAGAATGGCTTGATGGTGACGAAGCTGAAGAATATTAAATACGCGCTTACCGGTCTCCACCTCTACACGAGCAAGCTCATCAAGGATCTCAGTGGTCGGTACAAGCGGCTTCTCGCAAATGACATCGCACCCAAGACGCAAGCCGGCAACAATGTGTGCGTGATGCAAATAATTTGGCGAGCAGATAGCGACGTAATCGAGTGCGGTATTTGGATCCCGCTTCAGGCGAAAAGCATGTTCTTGAAAACGCTCAAACTCGGTAAAGAATTCGCTGTTTGGGGATAGGCTGTCGATGATACCGACCGAGTCATTGATGTCATACGCCGAAGCCAGCACGTTGCCAGTGTCTTTGATCGCGCGCATGTGGCGGGGCGCGATATATCCGGCAGCACCGATAAGAGCGAAATTTTTCATTGAGTCTTCCTAAAGCATTCGAGGAGTCCCAGCACACCCTTGTCGGGGGGCTGGGAGGGCGTATCAATCAAGATGGCAGATTATGCCTTCACAATATGAGGCGCTGCTTCACGGTACTTGCCGCGACTGTCCACAATCAGCTGGGCGGACGTCTTGATCAGCTCGTAATCGAACTTCTCATGATCAGTTGCCAACACAACCGCATCAAAGCCTGCCAACGTTTCTGACGTCAGCTCTACGCTCCCGAGATCAAAATGGTGTTCACGCATCTTGGGGAAAACCGGAACATGCGGATCGCTGTAGGCAATGGTGCAGCCTTTAGCCTGGAGCATCTCCATAATTTCCACCGATGGCGACTCACGCATATCGTCCACGTTTTTCTTGTAGGCGATCCCGAGCACCAGGATTTTACTGCCCTTGAGCGGCTTACCACGCTCATTGAGGCCATCTGCAAGCTTACTGACAACATACTCAGGCATTGCCTGGTTGACTTCCCCGGACAGCTCAATGAAGCGGGTATGCAAGCCATACTCACGCGCCTTCCACGTCAGATAAAACGGGTCGATCGGAATGCAGTGCCCCCCCAGGCCCGGGCCTGGGTAATAAGCGGTGAAGCCGAATGGCTTCGTGGCTGCGGCATCCACCACTTCAAAAATGTCGATCCCCATGCGGTCGGCAACGACTTTCATCTCGTTGACAAGGCCAATGTTGACGGCGCGATGAATATTTTCCAGCAGCTTGGTCATTTCTGCTGCCTTGGTTGAGCTGACAGGCACAACCTGATCGATCGCCTGCTCATAAAGCGCCGTCCCAACTTCCAGGCATGCTGCTGTGTCACCGCCGATAATTTTCGGGATCGTACGGGTTTCGAAATTTGGATTCCCCGGGTCTTCGCGCTCTGGTGAATACACCAGGAAGATATCCTCGCCCACTACAAGACCGCCTTCCTGAACGCGGGGCAGCAGCTCCTCAACGGTCGTACCCGGGTAAGTGGTACTCTCAAGCGATACGATTTGACCAGCACGCAGATAAGGCTTGATCGCATCAGTGGTGTTGATGACGAAGCTCATGTCAGGTTCGCGATACTTGTTCAAGGGCGTGGGTACGCACAAGATCAACGCATCACACTCTGCCACTCGGGCAAAATCAACTGTTGCTTCAAACCCCGAATTACGCGCTGCGGCAATCTTGGCGGAAGAAATATGTTCGATATAACTCTTACCGGCGTTAAGGTCGTCGACCTTCTCCACGTCGATATCAATGCCAAGCACGCGAAAGCCAATCGCATTGTAACGAAGCATTAAAGGCAGACCGACATACCCAAGGCCAACAATCCCGATCAACGCTTCCTTATTTTTGAACTTGGTAACACTGGCCAGCTTCTGCAGGTGCATCAGTAACGCTCCAATTAAACTATATAAATTTGAAAGTCAGCTTGTGGCCCTTCAAATGGCGACCTCCCTCAAATCGGTCCACCGCCCGACGGCGACCGGATACACACCTATCCTTTTTGCGGACAGACAATCATGGTGCATGGTGTACCAAGGGTAGCTTTCCGAAAGCGAGTCGCTTCGTATCAGACATGGCACGAATTAAATCATAGCTTCGCCCCAAAATCCGCATAAAGATTCCGGCGTGAGGGCCCGGCACCGTGATAGATATGTCGGAGCCTTCACTCACCGATGCCGGCAGCCGCCCTCACGGCAGCACCTGCCCCGGTTCGCTTCGGGGTTCACCGAAGGTGCTTTTCGGGGTCGAGAAAAATCTGCGGCCAATCCATTCCTAGTTGACCTGCTCCCATTCTGAAAATGGACAGCATCGAGCGAACTGTAAAGCCTATCGCATTTTTCGATACATCCACTGAACTCCCCTCATCACATGAAGGCGCTACATCCATCGCGTACAGGAACGAACACGGCCAACACACTCCGAAATAGTTGTAATACCTATAACTTGCCAGTGACCCCTTAATATAGACGCGGCATTTTAATATTTATACACACTCTAATAAACACACCAAGCCCTCCCTAACAACAGCTAAAGATCTCTTCCTCACGGAAAGCGCGGCAACAAACCTCATGACATGCAGAGAAGGACGAAGAGAACTCGGCGATCGCCAACACCGAGAGCATAGTTCTCCCGAAAGAAAGCGCCGCGCACTCGATAGAAACTCAGACTAGGGGCTTTATATCTAAATCAACTCACCATCCCGGCTAAAAATATAGCGCATGCAAGACAGTGGCATTGATAAATTGATGAACTCCAGCCTATTCATCAAAGCTGAAGAACCTGAATGCCCTGCAGAAAGCAAAGCGAGATCAGATTCATTTTTTGGATGGACAGCCACTCTCGTCGAAGGCTACTTATCCGGCAATGATCACACCTACACTGACACCGGCACCACACCGGAAACCAGGCAGACTGCATATCGCCTTGCGACAGACCACGCCGCCTTCAACACACGCCCCACAACTAACTCGCGGACGAAAAAGACTGCTTATGCGATTTTCGGCGAAACAATAAAACCAATACGGGACCAGCAAGCAAACCAACGATAAGCGCTAATACTACAAAGACTGAAACAGGCATTTGCGATGTGGACCAGCCCAACACCGAAAGCGTCGTCTTCTGCTGGTTCTCAAGTATGAATGCCAAAACCATCAAGGCTATGAGCAACACTGTCAATACCGCAACAATACGCTTAATTCCGCGCATACTTTTGACCCTCCCTCTCTTAAAAACACTCAGACGCTTTCTTCCTCATCCTCATTCACCCGATCCCGCAACTCCTTCCCCGGCTTGAAATGAGGCACAAACTTCCCATCCAGACTCACCGACTGCCCAGTCTTGGGGTTCCGCCCCACACGCGGTGCGCGGTAGTGCAGGGAGAAGCTGCCAAACCCACGGATCTCAATCCGATCCCCGGTAGCCAGGCACTGGGACATTTGCTCGAGCATGGTCTTGATGGCCAGCTCGACATCCTTGGATGAGAGCAGCCCTTGATGGGTGACAATTCGTTCGATCAACTCCGACTTCGTCATATTTTTCCCTTCTTTTTCAAGCAGCTAGGAAAAGCGCTTCGAAGGTTTTAGCATGACTTGATGAATTTGAACAGCCCGCGCAGCAACTTATCTGCGGGATAGATGGAAGCCTTTATGGCCGGCGCGACGCCATCAATTGCAGATCACCAGCATGGTACGGGTTACGGCGCCAGCAGGGTTCCAGCCGAACAGGTAGTCGCCCTCTTCGTCCTTGGCATCACTGGAACGGGTGATCACCTTGTAGCCCTGCATCTTGCACTCGCGGGCGGCGCGCTTCTCGCACTTCTCCCATTTGTTGCCCAAGCCCGAGCAATCGATCTCGATGCCGCTGACTCCACGCTTGGCGTGGGTCTTGGCGCTGGTACTGGAGCAACCTGCAAGCACTACTAGCACTGCAAATAGCACGATAAGCCTGTTCATTTAAATCCTTATCAAAACAACCACGCTGGAACAGCTTTCATGAAGACTATAGTCAGTTCTGACAGTGAGCTGCGCGTCTTGGTTCTCGATGTTGATTCAACGAATTTCAGGCACAAAAAAGGGCGACCGAAGTCGCCCTTTTTCTATGGTCTGACAGAACTTAGTTCTGTTTTTCCATTTGCGCACGCAGCAGAGCACCAAGAGTGGTGTCAACTGGAGCATCCGACGAGGCTGGCTTGTCGCGCAGGCTCTGGATGGCTTCTTTCTCTTCGATCTCGTCTTTCGACTTGATGGAGAGTTGGATTACGCGGCTCTTGCGGTCAACGCTGATGATCTTGGCTTCTACTTCCTGGCCTTCTTTCAGAACGTTGCGCGCGTCTTCAACGCGGTCACGGCTGATTTCGGAGGCTTTCAGAGTCGCTTCGATATCGTCGGCCAGAGTGATGATGGCGCCTTTAGCGTCAACTTCTTTCACAGTGCCCTTAACGATTGCGCCTTTGTCGTTCTCTTGAACGTACTCGGAGAACGGATCGCTTTCCAGCTGCTTGATACCCAGGGAGATACGCTCGCGCTCTGGGTCAACCGACAGGATAACGGTGTCCAGCTCGTCGCCCTTCTTGAAACGACGAACAGCTTCTTCGCCCACTTCGTTCCAGGAGATATCGGACAGGTGAACCAGGCCGTCGATGCCGCCGTCCAGACCAATGAAGATACCGAAATCGGTGATCGACTTGATGGTGCCGGAGATTTTATCGCCCTTGTTGAACTGGCCAGAGAAATCTTCCCATGGGTTAGATTTGCACTGCTTGATGCCCAGGGAGATACGACGACGCTCTTCGTCGATGTCCAGAACCATAACTTCCACTTCGTCGCCGACTTGTACGACTTTCGAAGGGTGGATGTTCTTGTTGGTCCAGTCCATTTCGGAAACGTGTACCAGGCCTTCCACGCCTTCTTCCAGCTCTGCGAAGCAGCCGTAGTCGGTCAGGTTGGTAACGCGCGCGGTCACGCGAGTGCTTTCTGGGTAACGGGCTTTGATAGCAACCCATGGATCTTCACCCAGCTGCTTCAGGCCCAGGGAAACACGGTTGCGCTCGCGATCGTATTTCAGAACCTTGACATCGATCTCGTCGCCAACGTTGACGATTTCGGAAGGATGCTTGATACGCTTCCAAGCCATGTCGGTAATGTGCAGCAGGCCATCGACGCCACCCAGATCGACGAATGCGCCGTAATCGGTGAGGTTCTTGACGATACCTTTGACTTGCTGGCCTTCCTGCAGGGATTCCAGCAGAGCTTCACGCTCGGCGGAGTTTTCTGCTTCCAGGACGCTGCGACGGGAAACGACAACGTTGTTGCGTTTCTGGTCGAGTTTGATGACCTTGAATTCGAGTTCTTTGCCTTCCAGGTGCGTGGTGTCGCGCACTGGACGAACGTCGACCAAAGAACCTGGCAGGAACGCACGGATGCCGTTAACGTCGACAGTGAAGCCGCCTTTAACCTTACCGTTGATAACGCCCTTGACCACTTCTTCAGCTGCGAAGGCTGCTTCGAGAACAATCCAGCATTCAGCGCGCTTGGCTTTTTCACGGGACAGCTTGGTTTCACCGAAACCGTCTTCAACCGAGTCCAGAGCAACGTGAACTTCGTCACCGACATTGATAGTCAGGTCGCCAGCATCGTTGTAGAACTGTTCCAGCGGGATCAGAGCTTCAGACTTCAGACCAGCGTGAACGGTTACCCAGCGAGCTTGGTAATCGATATCAACGATAACACCGGTGATGATGGAGCCTGCCTGAAGGTTCAGGGTTTTTAGGCTTTCTTCAAAGAGTTCCGCAAAGCTTTCGCTCATTTTAATTCCTGTTGATAAGGGCGAAGAATACGCCCATCTCCACACCCCAGACGGTGTGGGTTAGTTTCAATTAGAAGAAGCGCCCCAGGACTATGACTGGTCCCCTGCGGCCTTCTTGGTCACCCGGCGATATCGCGAATGGCGATTTCGCTCAAGATGCGTTCCAGCACCTGCTCGATGGACAACTCCGTGGAATCCAGCTGTATGGCATCAGCCGCCGGCTTTAGCGGGGCTACTGCGCGCTGGGTATCACGCTCATCGCGTGCACGGATCTCATCTAGCAGACTCGACAGACTAACACCATCGACTTTGCCCTTCAACTGCAAGTAGCGGCGGCGCGCCCGCTCCTCGGCACTGGCGGTGAGGAAAATCTTCAGCGGCGCCTCCGGAAACACCACCGTGCCCATGTCGCGACCATCGGCGACCAGGCCCGGCGGCTCCTGAAACGCCCGCTGACGCTGCAGCAAGGCATCGCGCACGGCCGGCAGCGCGGCAACCTGGGAGGCCCAGGAACCGACTTGTTCATTGCGCAGGTCATCGGTCACATCATCGCCTTCAAGGATGATGCGCTGGGGATGACCTTCCGTCGCCCCGACAAACTGCACATCAAGATGCGCCGCCAGCAGCTTCAGCGATTCTTCGTTGGTCAGGTCGACGCCATGGTTGCGTGCGGCAAACGCCAGCAGGCGGTACAGCGCGCCGGAATCGAGCAGACACCAGCCCAGGCGCTTGGCCAGGATGCCGGCGATCGTGCCTTTGCCCGAGCCACTTGGCCCGTCGATGGTAATCACCGGTGCTTTGATATTCACAATTGAGCCTCTTGGGCAACACGGATGCCGACGTGGGCACACAGTGTAAGAAAGTTCGGAAAAGACGTAGCAACATTGGCGCAGTCACGGATACGAATAGGTGCCGTCGCCCGCAGGGAAGCCACACTGAACGCCATGGCAATCCGGTGATCACCCTGGGCGTGCACTTCACCACCGCCCATCAGGCCACCGTCAATGATAATCCCATCGGGAGTCGGTTCACACTTCACGCCCAGCGCCAACAGACCGTCGGCCATGACCTGGATACGGTCGGATTCCTTCACGCGCAGCTCCTGCGCCCCGCGCAACACAGTGCGGCCCTTGGCACAGGCCGCCGCGACAAACAGCACCGGAAACTCATCGATCGCCAACGGCACCAAAGCTTCGGGGATCTCGATACCGTTCAGGGCCGCAGCACGCACACGCAGGTCCGCGACAGGCTCGCCGCCTACTTCACGCGGGTTTTCCAAGGTGATATCTGCGCCCATGAGCCGCAGGATATCGATCACCCCGGTCCGCGTCGGGTTGACGCCGACATGCTCCAGCAACAATTCGGAACCCTCGGCAATCGACGCCGCCACCAGGAAAAACGCCGACGAGGAAATATCCCCCGGCACTTCTATATGGGTAGCGGTCAGTGCATGACCCGATTGCACCGACGCGGTCGCGCCACTCACCGCCACCGGGTAGCCAAAACCGCGCAACATGCGCTCGGTATGGTCACGGGTCGGCGCGGGCTCGGTCACCGAAGTCTCGCCCTCGGCGTACAACCCGGCCAGTAACAGGCAGGATTTGACCTGTGCACTGGCCATCGGCATCGAATAGGCCAGGCCTTTCAACACTTGGCCGCCGCGGATGGTCAATGGCGGACGCCCTTCCGGACCGGTCTCGATCACCGCGCCCATTTCCCGCAGCGGCTTGGCCACGCGGCTCATCGGGCGCTTGGACAAGGACGCATCGCCAGTCAACACGCTGTCGAAGCTTTGCGCCGCCAACAACCCCGACAGCAGCCGCATGGATGTGCCGGAGTTACCCAGGTAGATCGGCCCCGGCGCGGCTTTCAAGCCATGCAAGCCCACGCCATGAATGGTCACGCGCCCATGGTGCGGACCTTCGATGACGACCCCCATGTCACGAAAAGCCTGCAACGTCGCCAGGGCGTCTTCACCTTCGAGGAAACCTTCGACCTCTGTCACACCCTCAGCCAAAGAGCCGAGCATGATCGAGCGATGCGAGATCGACTTGTCACCCGGCACCCGGATACGTCCGCTCAAGCGGCCGCCCGGGCTGGCGAGGAAGGTCAGGTCATCGGCGTTCACGGCAGTTTCCATATAGGCCCGGCGCGCCAGGATCTTGCTGAAATGCTCACGCGCCACCCGCGCACGGGTGAACACGCCCAACAACTGATGGCCATCCCCGGCATCAACCGCGTCGCGCAGGGCGTCGAGGTCGCTGCGAAAGGTGTCCAGGGTGCGCAACACCGCTTCGCGGTTAGCGAGGAAGATGTCGTGCCACATCACGGGGTCGCTGCCGGCAATCCGCGTGAAATCGCGAAAGCCACCGGCGGCGTAACGGAAAATCTCGAGGTTTTCATTGCGCTTGGCCAGCGAGTCCACCAGGCCAAATGCCAGCAGATGCGGCAAGTGACTGGTCGCCGCCAGCACTTCGTCGTGGCGCTCGACCTGCATATGCTCCACGTCAGCGCCCAGCTCACGCCACAGCCGGTCAACCACGGCCAACGCCGCAGGATCGGTCTGCTCGAGCGGCGTCAGGATCACCTTATGGCGCCGGAACAGCTGCGCATTCGATGCCTCCACACCACTCTGCTCGGAACCGGCAATCGGATGGCCCGGCACGAAGCGCGCGGGCATGCCGCCAAACGCCTGTTGCGCCGCGCGCACTACGTTGCCCTTGGCGCTGCCGACGTCCGTCAGGATCGCCTGCCCCAGGTCCATGCCCGCCAATACCGCCAGCAATTTCTCCATGGCCAGGATCGGCACCGCCAACTGGATCACGTCAGCGCCCTGGCATGCGAGTGCCAGGTTCGCCTCGCAGCGATCCACCACGCCCAACTCGACCGCCAGCTTGCGCGATTGCGGGTCCAGGTCCACACCGACCACTTCGCCACACAACCCACTCTCACGCAGGCCTTTGGCGAAGGAGCCGCCGATCAACCCCAGACCGACCACCACCAGGCGACCGATCATAGGCACAACAGGTTGCAATGCAGTGACATCAACCACGAGCCAGAACCTTGGCCAACGCCTCCAGGAAGCGGCTGTTTTCTGCCGGCAAGCCAATGGTGATACGCAGGTGGTTCGGCATACCGTAGTTAGCCACCGGACGCACGATCACGCCTTCGCGCAGCAGGCCCTGGAATACCGGCGCAGCCACTTGGCCGAGGTCGACACAGATGAAGTTGCCCTTGGACGGAATCCAGCCCAGGCCCAGTTCGCGAAAGCCTGCCTGCAACTGCAACATGCCGCTTTCGTTGATGCGCCGGCCCTCTTCCAGGTATTCGGCATCCTGCACGGCGGCACAGGCCGCCGCCAGCGCGAGGCTGTTGACGTTGAACGGTTGGCGCACGCGGTTCAGCACGTCCGCGACGACCGCCGTGGAGAGGCCGTAGCCCACCCGCAACGACGCCAGGCCATAGGCCTTGGAAAAGGTGCGCGAGACCAGCAGGTTCGGGTAGGCCGCCAGGAAGTCGAGGCCGTCCGGCAGGTCGCTGCCTTCGGCGTACTCGATGTAGGCCTCGTCCAGCACCACCAGCACGTGCTCCGGCACATCCTGCAGGAAGTCGTTCAGCGCCTGCGCGTCGAACCAGGTGCCCGTCGGGTTGTTCGGGTTGGCGATGAACACCACACGGGTCTGGGCGTCGATGGCTGCCAGCATGGCCGGCAGGTCGTGGCCCCACTCCTTCGCAGGAATGATGCGTGCATCAGCGCCGACCGCCTGGGTCACGATCGGATAAACCGCAAACGCGTGTTCGCTGAACACCGCGTTGAGGCCCGGCGCCAGGTAGGCACGGCCGACCAGCTCGAGAATGTCGTTGGAACCGTTGCCCAAGGTCACCTGGCTCAGCTCGACCCGGCACTTCTGCGCCAGCAGGGACTTGAGCGCAAAGCCGTTGCCATCGGGGTAGCGGGTCAGCTCGGCCAGCTCCTCCCGAATGGCCGCCAACACCTTGGGGCTTGGGCCCAGCGGGTTTTCGTTACTGGCCAACTTGACGATCTTCGAAGGATCCAGGTTCAACTCACGCGCCAGCTCGTCCACAGGCTTGCCTGGAACGTAAGGCGACAGTTGTTGCACGCCCGGCTGAGCCAGGGCGAGGAAGTTGCCACTCATGTTAAAGCCTCACAAAACCGCTTTCGGGTAAGAGCCCAGCACTTTGAGTGCCACGGCTTCCTGACTGATTTTCTCGAGCACACCCTTGACCAGTGGGTCGCGGTGATGGCCGACGAAGTCGATAAAGAACACGTAAGTCCATTTACCGCTGCGCGAAGGACGAGTCTCGATACGCGTCAGGTCAATCCCGTTGTCGTGGAACGGCACCAGCAGCTCATGCAGCGCGCCGGGCTTGTTGCTCATGGAGACGATGATCGACGTCTTGTCGTCGCCGGTCGGCGGCACTTCCTGGTTGCCGATCATCAGGAACCGCGTGGAGTTGTCCGGGCGATCCTCGATTTTCTCGGCCAGGCGCGTCAGGCCATACAGGCCCGCCGCCATGTCACCGGCAATGGCCGCCGAATTCCACTCACCCTTGACCCGCTTGGCCGCCTCGGCATTGCTGGACACCGCCACGCGCTCGACATTCGGATAATGCGCGTCCAGCCACTTGCGGCACTGGGCCAGCGACTGGGCGTGGGAGTAGATACGGCTGATGCTGTCGGTCTTGGTGTTCTCGCCCACCAGCAGGTGATGGTGGATGCGCAGCTCGACTTCGCCACAGATCACCATGTCGTGCTCGAGGAAGCTGTCCAGCGTGTGGTTGACCGCGCCTTCGGTGGAGTTTTCCACCGGCACCACGCCAAAGTTCACGGCACCGGCCGCCACTTCACGAAACACTTCGTCGATCGCCGCCATTGGCTTGCTGATCACCGCGTGGCCGAAGTGCTTCATGGCCGCCGCCTGGGTGAAGGTGCCTTCAGGCCCGAGGTAAGCCACTTTCAGTGGCTGCTCCAGCGCCAGGCAGGAAGACATGATTTCACGGAACAACCGCGCCATCTCTTCATTGCCCAATGGGCCCTTGTTGCGCTCCATCACGCGCTTGAGCACCTGGGCTTCACGCTCAGGCCGGTAGAACACTGGCACTTCGCCTTCAGCCAGGGAGGCCATCTTTACCCGTGCCACTTCCTGGGCGCACCGCGCGCGCTCACTGATCAGCTCCAGGACTTTCTCGTCCAGGCTGTCAATGCGCACGCGCAGGGCCTTGAGTTCTTGCTCAGACATTAGCCGTGTTCCTTTTCGAACTCTGCCATGTAGGCCACCAACGCGTTGATGGCGTGGATGTCGACAGCGTTGTAGATGGAGGCGCGCATGCCACCGACCGAACGGTGGCCCTTGAGGTTCAGCAGGCCGCGCGCGTCGGCACCGGCCAGGAACGGCTTGTCCAGGCGGTCATCGGCCAGGCGGAACGGCACGTTCATCCACGAGCGGTCGGTCAGGTTGATCGGGTTGCTGTACAGGCCGCTGGCGTCGATGAAGTCGTACAGGGTGCGCTTCTTCTCTTCGTTCAGCTTGCCCATGGCAGCCACGCCGCCCTGCTCCTTGAGCCACTCGAAGACCAGGCCGGACAGGTACCAGGCGAACGCCGGCGGGGTGTTGTACATCGAGCCGTTATCGGCCGCGACCTTGTAGTTGAGCATGGTCGGGCACAGCGAACGGGCACGACCCAGCAGGTCTTCGCGGATGATGTTGACCAGGATGCCGCTCGGGCCGATGTTCTTCTGCGCGCCGGCGTAGATCATGCCGTACCTGGACACATCGATCGGGCGCGAGAGGATGTCCGAGGACATGTCGCACACCAGCGGGACGTCGCCTACTTCCGGTACCCAGTCGAATTCCAGGCCGCCGATGGTTTCGTTCGCGACGTAGTGCACGTAGGCCGCGTCCTTCGACAGCTTCCACTCGTTCTGGCCGGGAATGGCGAAGTAGTCGTAGGGCTTGGCGGTACCGGCAACGTTGACGTGACCGTAGCGCGAAGCCTCTTCAATGGCCTTCTGGCCCCAGATACCGGTGTCGATGTAGTCGGCGGTGCCGTCTTCCGGCAGCAGGTTCAGGGGCAGCTGGGCGAACTGCTGGCTGGCGCCGCCCTGCAGGAACAACACTTTGTAGTTGGATGGGATGTCCAGCAAGTCGCGCAGATCCTGCTCGGCCTTGGTGGCAATGGACACGAACTCATCGCTGCGATGGCTCATTTCCATCACGGAGAGGCCTTTTCCATGCCAGTCGAGGAGTTCACCCTGCGCACGCTGCAGGACTGCTTCAGGAAGCGCCGCGGGACCGGCACAGAAGTTATAGGCTCTCTTGCTCACATCCAATCTCACTCTGATCTGGTGGGGCTGCAATCATGTTCGGCAACAACCTTTCTCTGGAGCGAACCCTTGTGGGAGCTGGCTTGCCTGCGATAAGGGCACCTCGGTAGCGCAGTGATACCGTGGCGCTGCCATCGCGGGCAAGCCAGCTCCCACATTGAGCGCGTCCAGCCAAAGGACGTGTTATTTCACAAGGGACAAACAACAAGGGGGCGAATCTTCATCCGCCCCCTGTGTGTCCGCTTATTCCTGCGGTTCTTCTTCGTCTGCGGCAGCATCGAGGGTTGGCTCGTCGACGTTGTCATCGCCTGCTGCGATCACCTCGCCGTCGAATTCTTCACCTTCCAGCTCTTCGCCTTCGACTTCCGATGGTTCCTGCACACGCTCCAGGCCCACCAGTTTTTCGTCTTTGGCCAGCTTGATCAGCGTCACGCCCTGGGTGTTACGGCCCAGGCTCGACACTTCAGCCACACGGGTACGTACCAGTGTGCCCTGGTCGGAAATCAGCATGATCTCCTCGCCGTCGAGCACCTGGACCGCGCCGACCAGACGGCCGTTGCGATCGTTGCTGACCATGGCGATCACGCCCTGGCCGCCACGCTTGTACTCCGGGAACTCGCTGATGGCGGTGCGCTTGCCATAACCACGCTCGGAAGCCGTGAGGATCTGGCTGCCTTCTTCCGGGATCAGCATCGAAATCAGCTTCTGCCCTTCCGGCAGGCGCATGCCACGCACACCGCGGGCGGTACGGCCCATGGCGCGGACGTCGGATTCCTTGAAGCGCGTGACCTTGCCGCCGTCGGAGAACAGCATGACTTCACGCTCGCCATCGGTAATGGCGGCGGAGATCAGTACGTCGCCTTCGTCCAGCTCCAGGGCGATCAGGCCCACGCTGCGTTGACGGCTGAAGGATTCCAGCGGGGTCTTCTTCACGGTGCCTTTGGCGGTCGCCATGAAGATGAAGTGACCTTCGGTGTATTCCTCGACCGGCAGCATGGTGGTGATGTACTCATCACTGTCCAGCGGCAGCAGGTTGACCAACGGACGACCACGGGCGGCACGCGAGGCTTCCGGGATCTCGTAGGTCTTGAGCCAGTACACCTTGCCCTTGCTGGAGAACAGCAGCAGCGTGGTGTGGCTGTTGGCGACCAGCAGGTGAGCGATGTAGTCCTCATCCTTCACGCCGGTAGCCGATTTACCTTTACCACCACGACGCTGGGCCTGGTACGCAGCCAGGGGCTGGGTCTTGGCATAACCACCGTGGGAAATGGTCACGACGCGCTCTTCTTCCGGGATCATGTCACCCAGGGTCAGGTCGAGACGCGCATCGAGGATTTCGGTGCGGCGCACGTCGCCATATTCGGCGCGGATCACTTCCAGTTCTTCGCGGATCACTTCCATCAGGCGCACGGCGCTGCTGAGGATGCGGATCAACTCACCGATCTGGTTGAGGATCTCCTGGTACTCGGCCAGCAGCTTCTCGTGCTCCAGGCCGGTCAGGCGGTGCAGGCGCAGCTCCAGGATGGCCTGGGCCTGTTCCGGCGACAGGAAGTACTTGCCTTCGCGCAGACCGTATTGCGGGTCCAGGGTCTCCGGACGGCACGAGTCGGCGCCGGCGCGTTCAACCATGGCCACCACGGCGCTGGATTCCCAAGGGGTGCTGATCAGCGCTTCCTTGGCTTCCGACGGGGTTGGCGAGGCCTTGATCAGGGCGATCACCGGGTCGATATTCGACAGCGCAACTGCCTGGCCTTCCAGGATGTGGCCGCGCTCGCGGGCCTTGCGCAGCTCGAATACGGTACGGCGGGTAACCACTTCGCGGCGGTGACGAACGAAGGCTTCGAGCAGATCCTTGAGGTTCAGGATGCGCGGGCGGCCGTCGATCAGTGCTACCACGTTGATACCAAACACGCTTTGCAGCTGGGTCTGGGCGTAGAGGTTGTTGAGGATAACCTCAGGCACTTCGCCACGACGCAGCTCGATCACCACGCGCATACCGTCTTTGTCGGACTCGTCGCGCAGCTCGGTGATGCCTTCGAGCTTCTTCTCTTTGACCAGCTCGGCGATCTTCTCGATCAGCCGGGCCTTGTTCAACTGGTACGGCAGTTCGGTGATGACGATCTGCTGGCGACCACCGACCTTGTCGATGTCTTCGATGATCGAGCGGGCGCGCATGTAAATGCGCCCGCGACCGGTGCGGTAGGCTTCGATGATACCGGCGCGACCGTTGATGATCGCAGCGGTCGGGAAGTCCGGACCGGGGATGTATTGCATCAGCTCATCGACAGTCAGCTCAGGATTGTCGATAAGGGCCAGGCAACCGTCGATGACTTCACCGAGGTTGTGTGGCGGGATGTTGGTGGCCATGCCCACGGCGATACCGCTGGAGCCGTTGACCAGCAGGTTTGGAATCTTGGTCGGCATGACGGCCGGGATCATTTCGGTGCCGTCGTAGTTCGGCACCCAGTCCACGGTTTCTTTATGCAGGTCGGCCAGCAGCTCGTGCGCCAGCTTGGTCATGCGCACTTCGGTGTATCGCATGGCCGCGGCGTTGTCGCCGTCGACCGAACCGAAGTTGCCCTGGCCGTCTACCAGCAGGTAGCGCAGGGAAAACGGCTGGGCCATCCGAACGATGGTGTCGTACACCGCAGTGTCGCCGTGAGGGTGATACTTACCGATCACGTCACCGACAACACGGGCAGATTTCTTGTACGGCTTGTTCCAGTCGTTACCCAGCTCGCTCATCGCGAACAGCACACGCCGGTGCACGGGCTTCAAGCCATCGCGCGCATCAGGCAGTGCCCGACCGACAATTACGCTCATCGCGTAGTCGAGGTAGGACTGTTTCAGCTCGTCTTCGATATTGACCGGGAGGATTTCTTTGGCCAGTTCGCCCATGAGAAGCCTGATTCCTTTTTCGGGTGAAACTTCGTCACATCCATATGGGACGAACGAAGCTCGCCGCTGCCGGCACAGTGCCTGACAACGACTTACGACAAATCAACGAGTTATGACACGGATCTGCACGTTATAGGCCACCCCTCGGGGCAGCCCTGGAAACCGCCGGATGTTATCACAATCGCCGCCACGCACCTATCCCCCTGATGCGCATGGAGCATAGTAAGTTGACGGATGACAGGCTTAAGGGCGACGAGAGGGGCTCAGAGATGCCTTGGTGCTATTTTTTGCGTATGGATCCAATGGTTTTGTTGACATTTGAGGGGGTTCGCCGGCAGGCCAGTTCCTACAATGTTGCACAGTGCGCACTGCCACCGCAGGAGCTGGCTTGCCAGCAATAGCAATCTCCCAGGCCGCAACACCCTCAATGCAATCGTTTACGGCACATCAACTTGGCCAGCTTGGCGGTATCCGGCCGCTCGACGATGCCTTTTTCAGTCACGATCACATCGATCAGGTCGGCGGGAGTCACGTCGAACACGGGGTTGAAAGCCGCCGCGTCCAAACGCTGCCCGGCGACTTCCAGCAACTCGCCCGCGTCGCGCTCTTCCAGGGCGACGTCCTCGCCAGTGGCCATCATCAGGTCCAGCGTCGAACTCGGCGCCACCACCATGAAGCGCACACCATGGTGCATGGCACACACCGCCAGCTGATAAGTGCCGATCGTGCCGATCACATCACCATTGGCCGCGATGCAGTCGGCGCCGACGACCACCCAGGTCACCCCTTTGGTCTTGAGGATATGCGCGCCGGCCGAGTCTGCATTGACGGTGGTCGCAATCCCCTCGCCCGCCAGCTCCCAGGCCGTCAACCGCGAGCCCTGCAGCCAGGGGCGCGTTTCGTTGACGTAGACATGCTCGACCAACCCCTCCAGGAAGGCGGCGCGGATCACCCCGAGGGCCGTGCCGACACCCCCGGTGGCCAGGGCGCCAGCATTGCCATGGGTGAGGATCGCCTGGGCATTGCCCTGGTGCTTGCGAATCCGCTCAAGGCCCAACTGCGCCATGCTCAGGTTGGCTTCACGGTCGCTTTCGTGGATCGCGATGGCTTCGGCTTCCAGCACCGCGGCCGGGTCGGCGTGCTTCTTGAGACGGTCGAGGCGGTCACGCATGCGCTTGAGGGCCCAGAACAGATTCGACCCTGTCGGACGCGAATCGGCCAGCAACGCGTAGTCCTCTTCCCATGCCGCCTGCCAGTCACCGCCTTCGGCAATGCGTCGACGGGCGGAGAGCACCAGCCCGTAGGCTGCGCTGATGCCGATGGCCGGCGCACCACGCACGGTCATCGAGCGGATGGCAGCGGCGACGTCTTCGACCGTCGAACACACCACCCAGCTTTCGCGGGAGGGCAAAACACGCTGATCGAGCAGGTGCAGTGCGCCATCACGCCAATCGATGGCCTTCACTTTCTCCGCTGCCAACAGTCGATCGCGCATCCCTCACCCCGTACTCATCAACAAAAGCCGCCGATTATAGCGATCCGCCAGCCTGGACGCTCGGGTATACTTCGCCCTTCTTTTATAGCTGCCCCGGAAGAAGCCTGCGATGACCGCCACTGCCGCCCCGCTCGACTTATTACTCCTGCCGACCTGGCTGGTGCCTGTCGAACCTGCCGGCGTGGTGCTCAAGGAGCATGCCCTGGGGATCCGCGATGGGCGCATTGCCTTTATCGGCCCACGGGCCGCCGCGCTGAAACTGGCGGCCACCGAGGTCCGCGAGTTGCCGGGCATGCTGCTCAGCCCGGGCCTGATCAACGCCCACGGGCACGCGGCGATGAGCCTGTTTCGCGGCCTGGCCGATGACCTGCCGCTGATGATATGGCTGGAAAAGCACATCTGGCCCGCCGAAGCCAAATGGGTCGATGAGGCCTTTGTGCGGGACGGCACCGATCTGGCCATCGCCGAGCAACTCAAGGGCGGCATCACCTGCTTCTCCGACATGTATTTCTACCCCAAGGTCGCCAGCGATTGCGTGCACAACAGCGGCATGCGCGCGCAGATCGCGATTCCGATCCTCGACTTCCCGATTCCCGGCGCCAGCAGCGCCGATGAGGCGATCCGCCAGGGCATCGAGCTGTTCGGCGACCTCAAGCACCACCCGCGCATCAAGATCACCTTCGGCCCCCACGCGCCCTATACCGTGTGCGATGCCAACCTGGAAAAGATCCGCGTGATCGCCGAGGAACTGGACGCCGCGATCCATATGCATGTGCACGAAACCGCCTTCGAGGTCCAACAGGCCGTCGAGCAGACCGGCGAACGGCCGCTGGCACGCCTGGGCCGCCTCGGGCTGCTCGGCCCGCGCTTCCAGGCCGTTCATATGACCCAAATCAGCGAGGACGACCTGGCTTTGCTGGTAGAAAGCAACACCAGCATCATCCATTGCCCGGAGTCGAACCTGAAACTGGCCAGTGGCTTCTGCCCGGTGGAGCGCCTGTGGCAGGCTGGCGTCAATGTGGCCATCGGCACCGACGGCGCCGCCAGCAACAATGACCTGGACCTGCTGGGCGAAACCCGCACAGCGGCGATGCTGGCCAAGGCTGTCGCCGGCTCGGCCACCGCTCTGGATGCCCACCGCGCACTGCGCATGGCGACGCTCAATGGCGCGCGCGCCATGGGCCTGGAGAACGAAATCGGCTCGCTGGAAGTCGGCAAGGCCGCGGACATGGTGGCCTTCGATCTTTCCGGGCTGGCGCAACAACCGATCTACGATCCGGTCTCACAGCTTATATATGCCACCGGACGCGATTGCGTGAAACACCTTTGGGTCGCCGGCAAGCAGTTGCTCGACGACCGGCAATTGACCCGCATGGATGAACAACAGTTGACCGCCACGGCCATTGCCTGGGGCCAACGCATCAGCGGACACCACGAATAACGCCGGTGCCGGGCGTGCGCGCCGGGCACCGACCACACGATTTATCAGGTTTAGAGGATTCACCATGAGCAACGTCGACCACGCCGAAATCGCCAAATTCGAAGCCCTCGCCCACCGCTGGTGGGACCGCGAGAGCGAGTTCAAGCCCCTGCACGACATCAACCCGCTGCGGGTCAACTGGATTGACGAACGCGTCAACCTGGCCGGCAAGAAGGTGCTGGACGTCGGTTGCGGCGGCGGCATCCTCAGCGAAGCCATGGCCCAGCGCGGAGCCACCGTGATGGGGATCGACATGGGCGAAGCCCCGCTCGCCGTGGCCCAGTTGCACCAGCTGGAATCCGGCGTGAGCGTGGAATACCGCCAGATCACCGCCGAAGCCCTGGCCGAGGAAATGCCCGAGCAGTTCGACGTGGTCACCTGCCTGGAAATGCTCGAGCACGTGCCAGACCCGTCCTCGGTGATCCGCGCCTGCTTCCGCATGGTCAAGCCGGGCGGCCAGGTGTTCTTCTCCACCATCAACCGCAACCCCAAGGCCTACCTGTTCGCGATCATCGGCGCCGAATACATCATGAAGCTGCTGCCGCGCGGCACCCACGACTTCAAGAAATTCATCCGTCCTTCCGAGCTGGGTGCCTGGAGTCGCCAGGCCGGGCTGACCGTCAAGGACATCATCGGCCTGACCTACAACCCATTGACCAAGCACTACAAGCTGGCCAGCGACGTTGACGTCAACTACATGATCCAGACCCTGCGCGAGGAGTAAGCCTGTGAAGTTGCGAGCGGTTCTCTTCGATATGGACGGTACCCTGCTGGACACCGCGCCGGACTTTATCGCCATCTGTCAGGCGATGCGTGCCGATCGCGGCCTGGCGCCGATCAACGACCAGCACATCCGCGATGAAATCTCCGGTGGCGCCCGCGCCATGGTCGCCGTGACCTTTTCCATGGACCCCGAATCGCCAGGTTTTGAAGCGTTGCGCCAGGAGTTCCTGGAGCGCTACCTCAAGGGCTGCGCGATCCACAGCAAGCTGTTCGATGGCATGGAAGAACTGCTGCAAGACATCGAGAAAGCCAAGCTGATCTGGGGCGTGGTCACCAACAAGCCGGTGCGCTTTGCCGAGCCGATCATGCAGCAACTGGGCCTGGCCGAGCGTTCGGCGCTGTTGATCTGCCCGGACCATGTGAAGAACAGCAAGCCGGACCCGGAGCCGCTGATCCTGGCCTGCAAGATGCTCGACCTGGACCCGGCCAGCGTGCTGTTCGTGGGCGATGACCTGCGCGACATCGAGTCCGGCCGCGACGCCGGCACGCGCACGGCGGCGGTGACCTACGGCTACATCCACCCGGATGACAACCCGCGCCACTGGGGCGCCGATGTGGTGGTGGATCACCCGCTGGAGCTGCGCAATGTGCTGGATAACGCGCTGTGCAGCTGCTGAGGCCAATGAAGATATGAATGTGGGAGCGGGCTTGCTCGCGAAGGCAGCGTGGCAGTCAATGAACGTGTCAACTGACCCACCGCCTTCGCGAGCACGCCCGCTCCCACAGGGGATCTTCACTACTCTCAAGCGTGGTGTTAGCAATCTGTTGAATTTTGTCGAGGCTATTTATGTTTGATTACTCCGCACGTCCAGAACTGCTCAAAGACCGCGTCATCCTGGTGACCGGTGCCGGTCGCGGGATTGGTGCGGCGGCGGCGAAAACCTACGCGGCCCATGGCGCCACGGTGCTGCTGCTGGGCAAGACCGAAGCCAACCTGGCCCAGGTCTACGACGAGATCGAAGCCGCAGGCCACCCGCAGCCGGTGGTGATTCCGTTCAACCTGGAGACGGCACTGCCGCATCAATACGATGAGCTGGCGGCGATGATCGAAAAGGCCTTCGGCCACCTCGACGGGTTGCTGCACAACGCCTCGATCATCGGCCCACGCACGCCGATCGAGCAGTTGTCCGGTGAAAACTTCATGCGCGTGATGCACGTGAACGTCAACGCGATGTTCATGCTGACCAGCACCTTGCTGCCGCTGCTCAAGCTGTCCCAGGATGCGTCGGTGGTGTTCACCTCCAGCAGCGTCGGGCGCAAGGGCCGGGCGTATTGGGGGGCTTATGGGGTGTCGAAGTTTGCCACGGAAGGTTTGATGCAAACCCTGGCCGACGAACTCGAGGATGTGGCGGCGGTACGCTCCAACAGCATCAACCCCGGCGGCACACGCACCAGCATGCGCGCCCAGGCGTATCCGGGTGAAAACCCGATGGAGCGGCCGGCGCCGGAAGAGATCATGCCGGTGTACCTGTACCTGATGGGGCCGGACAGTGCCGGGATCAACGGGCAGGCGTTTGACGCGCAATAAATATCGGGAACACAGCAGAACCTAATGTGGGAGCGGGCTTGCTCGCGAAAGCGGTGGATCAGTCGGTATTTCTGTTGACTGACACTCCGCCTTCGCGAGCAAGCCCGCTCCCACATTTGCATTGCAGTGCTCTCTGGAACTTAGTTTTTCACCACTTCCTCAAGGGTGAAGCGACCCAGCGGATTTTGCAGGAAGTTGCTCACATTCTTGCGTGAGATGTTGATGTAAGGGCTGTAGTACAGGTCGATCCAGTTCACATCCTGTTTCGCCAGTTTCTGCAGGTCGATATACATCTGCTCACGCTTGGCCGGATCGGCCTCGATCCGCGCTGCCGCCACCAGCGCCTTGACCTGGTCGTTCTTGTAGCGGGTCATGTAGTTCTGGTTGGTGTCGTGACCCAGCACAAAGGTGGTCTTCTGGTCCGGGTCGAGAATGTCGTTGGTCCAGTACATCACCGAAATATCGTAGTCACCGTCCACCAGCATCTGCCAGCTTTGGGTCGGGTCGACCTTCTGCAGGTTGGCGGTGACGCCGACCTTGGCCAGTTGATCCTTGATGATCACCGCAATCTGCTCGTCGGCTTCGTTGCCGGCGTTGACCACGTAGTTGAGTTTCAAGTCCTTGGCCCCCGCCTCGTCCAGCAGTTTCCTGGCGGCGGTCGGGTCATACGGGCGCTGCAGGTTGTTGGCGTAGTGGTACAGCGAGCCTTTCGGGATGTAGGAATAAGCCACGGTGCCTTGACCGTAAGTGGCGGTCTTGACCAGCGATTGCTTGTCGATCGCCATGTCCAACGCCTGACGCACTTGCGGCTTGGCCAGCAGGCCATGCTCGTGGTTGATCAGCAGGTGATCTTCACGGGTGGACGGGTCGGCGTGGATCACCACGTTCTGGTCTTTCTTCAGCTCTTCCACCCGCGAGAACGGCACGAAGATCGCTGTGTCCAGTTCGTTGTTCTGCACCATGCGCATACGCGTGTTGTCATCGGTCACCGACACCCATTCCACACCGTCCAGGCTCACCTTCCCGGCCTGCCAGAAGTTCGGGTTCTTTTTCAGAATCACCCGGTCACCCTTGCGCCACTCGTCGACGGTGAACGCACCGGAGGTCACTGGATTCTCCGAGTAGGCGTCCTCGCCCATTTTGGTCATGGCCTTTTCCGACAGGATCGACACCGTCGGCGACGCCAGTTGCGAGAGAAACGCCACCGCCGGGGTCTTCAGCGTGACCACCAGGGTTTTCGCGTCAGCCGCCTTGGCCGTGTTGATCAGGTTGAAAGGGTCTGCCCACAGCGAGGCTTTGTTGTCGCGGATGCGCAGCAGGCTGAACGCGGCGTCGTCGGCGGTGATCGCCGAGCCATCGGAGAATTTCGCATCGCGCAGCTTGAAGGTGTAGGTCAGGCCGTCCTTGGAGATGTCCCAGCTTTCTGCCAGCCCAGGTTCCATCTTGGTGCCCAGGTTATCCACGCGCACGAGGGTGTCGTAAACGTTGGCGAACACCCAGGTGTCGCGGTTTTGCGCGCTTTTGATCGGGTCGAACGTGGTGCTGTCTTCACGGCAGCCGATGGTCAGGACGCCGGCGGCCTGGGCAAAACCGGCGGTCAGCGACCACGCCGTCAGCGTGGCGGCGGCAAGCAACTTCAAGTGGCGCGATTGCATGTCATAACTCCTTGTTCATGATGGGCAGGAAGGGTCAACGGTTCTTCAAGCACGCAACTGTACCGATGCTCGTGCAGGAAATGAGTCGGCGGCAACACCACGGAACACATGGCCCGGGCATACCGACAACGCGGGTGAAAGGCGCAGCCCGCAGGCAAATTCAGCGGGCTCGGGGGTTCGCCGGGCAACGGCTCGGCAGGCAATGGCCGATACGGGTCGATCTCCGGAATCGCCTGGATCAAGGCCGCCGTGTAGGGATGACGCGGCGTGGTAAACACCGCTTCCACCGGGCCTTCCTCGACAATTTTGCCCAGGTACATCACCGCCACGCGGTCGCACAGGCGGCGCACGATGGCCAGGTCGTGGGCGATAAACAGGATCGCCAGGTTCATGCGCTGTTGCAGTTCCAGCAACAGATTGATGATCTGGCCCTGGATCGACACGTCCAGCGCCGCCACGCATTCATCGGCGATGATCAGGCGCGGCTCCACCGCCAGCGCCCGGGCAATCCCCACGCGCTGGCACTGGCCACCGCTGAGGGAGGCGGGTTTACGGCCGGCCAGTTCGGGGCGCAGGCCGACCAGTTCGAGCAACTCGGCGACGCGGTCGGGAATCCGCGCCGGCGTGACCTTGCGCTGTACCCGCAAGACCTCGGCGATGGTCTCGCCGATGGTGTGGCGCGGATTCAACGCGGCATACGGATCCTGGAAAATCATCGCGGTTTCGTGACGCAACCGGGCGATGTCGATCGCACTGCCGTGGGCCATGTCGACGCCATCGAACAACACCTGCCCGGCGCTGATCGGGTTGAGGTGCAGGATCGCCCGCCCCAGCGTGCTCTTGCCGCTGCCGGACTCGCCGACCAGCCCCAGCGTCTCGCCCGCCGCCAGGTTCAGCGAGACACCGTTCACCGCCCTCACCCACTGCTTGTTCAGGCCGAACACACCCGTGCCGGACGCCGCAAAGCGCACCTCCAGATCCTTGATCTGCAACAGGCTCATGGGCGAGCTCCCAACGGATAGTGACACGCCACCCGCGCACCTTCGGGCAACACTTCGGTACACAGGGCGCCGGCCTGTGGGCAGCGCGGGTTGAACCGACAGCCCGCCGGCAGCGCATCCAGCAACGGCGGCTGGCCGGGAATGGTGCGCAACAAGGCATGCCCGCTGCTGTGGGCCGGCTGGCAGTCGATCAGGCCGGCGGTGTACGGGTGTTGCGGATGCGCCAGCAGCGCGTATTTGCTGCCGTGCTCGCACAGGCGCCCGGCGTACATCACCGCGATGGAATCGCAGGTCTGCGCCACCACGCCGAGGTCATGGGTGATCATGATGATCGACAGGCCGCGCTGGTCGCGCAGGTCGAGCAACAGCCGCAGGATTTGCGCCTGTACCGTCACATCCAGGGCAGTGGTCGGCTCGTCGGCGATCAGCACTCTCGGGTTGCAACCCAAGGCCACGGCGATCATCGCGCGCTGGCGCATGCCGCCGGAAAATTCGTGGGGATAGTTGTCGACCCGTGCCTGGGGATCGGGAATGCCGACCTGGCGCAACACCTCGATGGCGTGGCGGTGCGCGTCTTTTTTCGATGCGCCTTGATGCAGGCGCACGCCCTCGGCGATCTGCGCACCGATGCGCATCAAGGGGTCGAGGTGGCTGCTGGGGTTCTGGAAGATCATGCCCAGCTGCCCACCCCGCACGGCGCGCATGCCGGCATCGTCGAGTTGCAGCAGGTCACGGCCAGCCAGGTGCACGGCACCGCCTTGCACGCGCAGGCTGGGCGACGGCAACAGGCGCATCAGGCCACGACAGGCCATGGTCTTGCCCGACCCGCTCTCGCCCACCAGGCCCAGGACTTCACCTTCGGCGAGGTCGAAGGACACCCGGTCCACCAGGGTCACATCCTGCCCGGCGTTGTTGGCGATCACACTCAAGTCACGCACCTGCAACAGGCTCATGCGCGATCCCCCAACACTTGCGCCACCCCATCGGCCAGCAGGCTGAAGCCCATGGCCAGGGTGACGATGGCCAGGCCGGGAAAGGTGCAGATCCACCAGGCCGTGGTGATAAACGCCTGGCCTTCGGCGACCATCGTCCCCCACTCGGCCGTCGGTGGCTGCACCCCCAGGCCGAGGTAGCTCACGGCGGCGCCGTTGAGCAGCACCAACACGGCATCGGACATGGAAAACACGATCGAGCCAAACAGCGCATTGGGCAGCAAATGCCGAAACAGAATGCGCCCATGGCCAAAGCCCAGGCTCTTGGCGGCCAGGGCGAAGTCGCTTTCCTTGAGCACCAGGATCTGCGAGCGGATCAGCCGCGCGTACGACACCCAGCCCACCAATGCCATGGCGATATAAAAACTCTTCAGGCCGGGCCCCAGGATGGCCATGATTGCCAACATCAACACCAGGAACGGGAACGCCAGAATCACGTCGATCACGCGCATGCACACGCTGTCGAAGCGCCCACCGATGTAACCGGACACCGCACCGACAAAGGTGCCGATCATGAACGGGAAGATCACGCCGATGATCGCCAGTTGCAGGTCGATACGCGCGCCCCAGATCACCCTCGAAAGGATATCCCTGCCATAGTTGTCCGTGCCAAATGGATGGGCCAGGCTTGGGCTGAGCAAGCTGATATCGGTGTTCTGCGCAATCGGGTCATACGGCGCAATCCACGGCGCAAACACCGCCAGGGCCAACCACAGCAGCAGCACCAGCAGCCCCCACGCGGCCGTCAGCCGGCCATTGCGCAAACCCAAACGCAGACGCAAGCGCCACGGGGCAATCAACGGGCGGCTGCTCATTGCATTTTTACCCGTGGGTCTAGGGCCACCGTCACCACGTCCGCGACGAAGTTGACCAGCACCGTTGCGCACGCCAGCACCATGGCCACGCCCTGCACCACCATGTAGTCGCGGGTGAAAATGCCGCGCACCAGCAGTTGGCCGATACCGGGAATCGCGAACAGGCTTTCGATCACCACCGTACCGCTGATCAGCCAACCAATGTTCACCGCCAGCAGGTTGACCGCCGGCACCAGGGAGTTGGGCAGTACATGGCGGCGAAACACCGCCGCTTCCGACAGCCCGCGCGCCCGGGCGGCGGTGACGTGGTCAGCCTGCAACTCCATCAACATGCTCGCCCGCAGGTTGCGCACCAGCACCGCCGACAATGCCAGGGCGATGGTCAGGCACGGCAAGACCATGTGGTGGGCCTTGTCCAGCCAGGTCCGCCCGTAGCCGGACACCGGGAACAAGCCCCATTGCACGCCGAGCAGCAGGATCAGCATCAAGCCCAGCCAGAACGCCGGCATGCCCAGGCCCACGGTGGTAAACACGCGGATCAGGTTATCCACCCAACCGCCCTTGTTACGCGCGGCCCAACTCGCCAGCGGCAGCGCAATCAGCAGCGCCAGCACCACACTGCCGAGCACCAGTACCAGGGTCGGCTCGATGCGGGTGACGATCAGTTTCAAGGCGTCGACCTTGTACAGCAGCGATTGGCCGAGGTCGCCCTTGAGCAGGTTTTTCAGGAAGTAGAAATATTGCAGCCACAGCGGCTGGTCGAGGCCGTACTGGGCGCGGATCTTCAGCAACGCATCGGGTGTGCTGCGCGACCCCAGCAAGGCGCGCGCCGGGTCGCCCGGAATCGAGCGCACCAGCACGAAGGTAATCAGGCTGATGCCAAACAGCACCGGCAGCAATTGCAGCGGCCGGGACAGCACAAAACGGTAGCGCGCCAGGTTCATCCGTCAACCTCGATGGCGAGCGAGGAAGTCCAGCAGCACGGGGAAATACGCCTGGGGCTCCTCATAAAATGGCATATGGCTGCTGTTGGGGAATACGTGCAATTCGGCGTGCCGGGCCGCCATTTTCATGCGCATGGCGCAGGCCGGGGTGAGTTCGTCGTGCTGGCCGGTGGTAATCAGGATCGGCATCTTGAACGCGGCCATTTCAGGAAGGCGGTTCCAGTCCTTGAGGTTGCCGATGTAGAGGAATTCGTTGGGCCCCTGCATGGTTTCGTAGGGCCCCATGTTCCAGTCGCCCAGGGAGCGCTTGACCGGCTCGGGCCACTCGTCCAGGCGGCAGACGTGGCGGTAGTTGAGCAAGGTGATCGCGGCCTGGTATTGCGGGTGGTCAAGGGTGCCCATGGCCTCATGGCGCTGCATCATGGCCACGGTTTCGCTGCCGAGCGCGCCGCGCAGGCGTTCGAGTTCCTGGGACAGGTGGGGAATGTCGCCGACGGTGTTCTCGAGGATCAGGCTTTTCAGGGCGTCGGGGTAATGAATGGCGTATTCGATACCGAGCCAGCCGCCCCAGGAATGCCCGAGCAGGTGCACGCGTCCCAGCCCCAGGGCTTGGCGCACGGTTTCAACTTCTTCGACATAACGGCGGATTTCCCACAGCGAAACATCGGTCGGTCTGGCTGATGCGCCCGTGCCAAGCTGGTCGAATGCAACCACTCGCAGGCCTTGCTCCTTGAGCCAGCCATGGGCGTCGCGCAAGTAGTCACACGGCAGGCCCGGGCCGCCATTGAGGCACAGCAGCACCTCATCGCCTTCGCCAAAGCTGTAGGCCACGAGGTTATGGCCGTCGACTTGCACGTTGTACTGCTGGTCGGGGGCAATTTCACGCCACATGCATACATTCCTTGTGTTGTGTCGGCCTGGCAGGTAGCGGCCTTTTGTCGGGCCAACACTACCGAGGATGCCGCGCGTCCATAACCTAGCATTTCTTATAGGTTTGGCCTGGCTGTCCTTCGCCGGGGCGTGGCATTCTACTTGCAGCAAGTCGAGATTCAAATGAATTCGGGAGCAGAACGGATGCTGGCCAAGCTAACTGCCTTCAATCAGCGTCTGATGCCGGGCAGGAGCCTGGACGAGCAGATGGACAACACTTTTATCCTCGCCCAACAGCTGGGTTTCGACGCGCTGGTGTATGACTACACCCCGGTGCCGATTGACCAGGATGGTGCACTGATCACCCCCTCGGTACTGGAACTGCGCAACACCCCGCCCGACTGGCATGCGTTGTGGTGCAGCAAAGGGTTTTACCAGATCGACCCAGTGCAACACCTGGCCTTGCGCACGGTGTCGGCGTTCGTGTGGTCCTACGAAGCCAAGGCCGACACCGCCCTGCAAACCATCATCGACCCCTGCCACGCCCCCGTTTCGTCCTACCTGCACGACCAGCAACTGACCTGCGGTGTCAGCGTGCCGATCCACCTGCCCCGTGGCGGCTTCGCCTCGCTCACAGGCCTGCGGACCGGCACAGCACATTCCGTGTTGCAGGATGCGCAGCAGACCCTGTCGGACTTCAGCCTGATTTCCCACGCATTGCAGGAAGCGGCCTACCCGTTGTTCAGCAAGGAACTGCGCACTTACCCGCATATTCACCTGACCAAGCGCGAGCGCGAGTGCCTCAAATGGGCAGCCGAAGGCCTGACCGCCGCCGAAATCGCCACGCAACTGAGCCGCTCGCTGGCCGTGGTTACCCTGCACCTGGCCTCGGCGATGCACAAGCTGGGGGCCAAGAACCGTGTGCAGGCGGTGGTGCGTGCCACCCATTACCGCCTGCTCGAAGATTGATCCCTGGGCAAAACCTAGCTGTTTTGCTAGTTACTTAAATTTCGCGCACGCATTATCGTGTCCCTGATCCTTTTTCAAAGAGAGCAGGGTACGAAATGGAATTCATCGAAAAAATCCGCGAAGGCTATGCGGCGTTTGGTGCCTACCAGACCTGGTACCGCGTCACCGGCGACCTCTCCAGCGGCCTCACCCCGCTGGTGGTCATTCACGGCGGTCCCGGCTGCACCCATGACTACGTAGACGCGTTCAAGGATGTCGCCGCCAGCGGCCACGCCGTCATCCACTACGACCAACTGGGTAACGGCCGCTCGACCCACCTGCCCGACGAAGCCCGCTCTTTCTGGACGGTCGACCTGTTTCTCGCAGAGCTGAACAACCTCTTGGATCACCTGCAGATCAGCGACGACTACGCGATCCTCGGCCAGTCCTGGGGCGGCATGCTCGGCAGTGAGCACGCGATCCTGCAACCCAAGGGCCTGCGGGCGTTTATCCCGGCCAACTCACCGACGTGCATGCGCACCTGGGTCAGCGAGGCCAACCGCCTGCGCAAGCTGTTGCCCGAAGGTGTGCATGAAACCCTGCTCAAGCATGAAGCCGCCGGCACTTATCAAGACCCCGAATACCTCGCCGCCTCGCGGGTGTTCTATGACCACCACGTGTGCCGGGTCAACCCATGGCCGGAAGAAGTCGCGCGCACTTTCGCCCAAGTCGATTCGGACCCCACGGTGTACCACGCCATGAGCGGCCCGACTGAATTCCACGTGATCGGCAGTTTGAAGGACTGGAAGTCGATCGGCCGCCTGTCGGCAATCAATGTCCCGACCCTGGTGATTTCCGGCCGGCATGACGAGGCCACCCCGCTGGTGGTCAAGCCGTTCTTGGATGAAATCGCCGATGTGCGCTGGGCGCTGTTTGAAGACTCCAGCCACATGCCCCATGTGGAAGAGCGCCAGGCGTGCATGGGCACGGTGGTGAAGTTTCTGGATGAGGTGTGTTCGCACCAAGTGCTCAAGGCCAGTTGAATCTCCATGTGTGTGCGGGCTTGCTCGCGAATGCGGTCTGTCAGCCGGCCTATGTTTCGACTGATCCACCGCATTCGCGAGCAAGCCCGCTTCCACAGGGTTAAACGTGGCTGGTTTCGGGCTTTGTCATTTTCCTCGGCACATCCGCCACCATCGGAATCTCCTTGCCCTCGGCATCGAACAACTTGCCGCCGCTGAAGTAATCCCCCTCGCGCAAGGCGGCCACGTCGTGGAAGCACAGGCTGCGCTCAGTCCCCGCCACGAACACCGACTGCTGGTCGGAGTTGCCTGCGGTGAAATGGTTGAACGCCAGGTTCAGCAAGATCGCCATGATTGCCGACGAACTGATGCCTGAGTGAAAAATGGTCGCGAACCAGGTGGGGAAGTGATCGTAGAAACTCGGCGCGGCAATCGGGATCATGCCGAAACCGATGCTCGTGGCGACGATGATCAGGTTCATATTGTTGCGGTAATCGACCTTCGACAGGGTGCGAATGCCACTGGCCGCCACCGTGCCGAACAGCACAATCCCGGCACCGCCCAGCACTGAAGTCGGCACCGCGGCGATCACCCGCCCCATGAAGGGCAGCAGGCCGAGGATCACCAGGAACAGCCCGCCGGTGGCCACCACAAAGCGGCTTTTCACCCCGGTGACCGCCACCAGGCCGACGTTCTGGGCAAACGCGCTCTGGGTGAACGAACCGAAGATCGGCGCAAACATGCTCGACAGCATGTCGGCGCGCAGGCCGTTGCCCAGGCGCTTGGAGTCGACCTTGGTGTCGATGATCTCACCCACCGCCAGGATATCTGCCGAGGTTTCCACCAGGGTCACCATCACCACGATGCACATCGAAATGATCGCGGCCACATGGAACGTCGGCATGCCGAAATGGAAAGGCGTGGGGAAGCCGAACATCGGCCCTTGGGTAACACCGGAGAAGTCGGCCATGCCGAGGAACACCGCAATCACGGTGCCGATCACCATCGCCAGCAGGATCGACAGGCGCGAGATGGTCGCGCTGCCGATTTTGCTCAGCAACAACACCAACACCAATGTCAGTGCCGCCAGGCCGATATTGGGCATGCTGCCGAAATCCGCCGCGCGGCTGTTGCCGCCCATGGCCCAGCGCGCCGCCACCGGCATCAGCGTCAAGCCGATGGTGGTGATCACGATGCCTGTGACCAACGGCGGGAAAAACTGGGTGATCCGCGAGAACACCGGGGTGATCAGCAGGCCTATGAATGATGCGGCCATCACCGCGCCGAGAATCGCCGGCACCCCGCCAGCGCCGTCGCTGCCGACAATCGCAACCATGGTTGCCACGCCAGCAAACGACACGCCCTGCACCAGCGGCAACTGACAGCCAAAAAACGGCAGCCCCAGGGTTTGCAGCAACGTTGCGAGGCCGCCGGCAAACAGCGATGCAGCGATCAACAGACCGATATCTGCCGGCGACAACCCGGCTGCCTGGCCGACGATCAACGGTACCGCGACGATGCCGCCGTACATGGTGAGCACATGCTGCAGGCCGTAAGCCATGTTGGCGGCGACGCCGAGATTCTCATCTTCTGGCCGCTGCGGTGACGCCTTCGGGATAGTCATGGTGAGGGGTTCTCTGTTTTTGTTGTGCGGACACTGTATGCAATCTTTGGAGTGGATGTCCATAGAGTTGTATACAATCCTTCGAACAAGATACCCTCCATCGGCGTTACAAAAATAATCCGGCCGTGATGAGCCAGAACGCCCAAGGACCGATAACAATGAAAAAAGCCCTACAGGGAGCAACCGTCGCACTCACCCTCCTCGGCGGCGGGGAGGCTGTCGCGGTGGAATGGATGAACAACAGCGTAGGATTTCGCTACGGCCAGCAGTTCACCAACCCGAATAACCCCGACGAATTCAGCAAGCGCATCTACAGCTTTACCCATGCCAGCGGCTACACGTACGGCAGTAATTTTCTGAACCTGGATGTGTTCCTGTCCGACAGCCGCGACCCGCGCAAGGGCACCGACCACGGGGGCAGCGAGGTGTACGCGGTGTACCGGCACCAGTTGTATGCATCACGGGTGTTCGATAGGCCGCTGGGCACTGGCCTGATCAAGGACTACGCACTGACCCTGGGCTTCGACGCCAACCGCAACAACAACTTCGCGTCGGCGAAAAAACGTGCGCTGGTGATCGGCCCGACCCTGAAATTCAACACCGTGGGGGTGCTGGACCTGAGCCTGATGTACTACAAGGAACGCAATCACACCGGCATCCCCGGCGCGCAGGAGTCCAACCACACCTTCGATGACACCTACATGCTCAACCTGACGTGGATGCGTCCTTTCGAGATCGCTAACCACGCTGCGAAATTCCAGGGGTTCATCAATTACGTCGGGGAAAAAGGCGAGGACTACCATGGCCGTGACACGGCACCGGAAGCACTGATGCGCACCGCGCTGATGGTGTCGGTGCGACCGGGTAAAAGCGTGAAGCCGAACCTGTACCTCGGGGTGGGTTATGAGTACTGGCATAACAAGTTCGGCGTGGACGGCGGCCGGGGCAGCCGCACGTCAACGCCGACGGTGAATCTGGAAATCACCTTCTGACGGCAGGCGCTGGCCTGCCTGCGACCGCATCGGCTCGGTGTACCTGATACACCCAGTCGTCCGCATTGCAGGCAAGCCAACGCCTACAGCTTGACCGGGGTGTCACTCCAGATCCGGCGCCAGCGCTGAATGGACGGTTTTCGGCCGCGCCAGCCAGTAACCCAGCACCGCCAACGGTGCGGTCGCCAGCATCACGATCACGGTGATCATCAGCGGCTCATCGATCATCGACGACACCAGCAGGCTGCTGAGAAAGCACAGGCCCAGTTGCAGGGTGTTTTGCAGGGCCGCCGCCTTGCCGGAGTTTTCCGCAAACGGCATCAGTGCATTTGCTACCACAATCGGGTAGCTGGCACCGTTGACCAGCGCCATCAGGCAGAATGGAATCAGCAACGTGGTGAGAGTCGGCGCGGTGAATGTCGCGACCAGGTACAACGCAACCATGCTGATGCAATAAGCCAGCAGCAGCCACGGCAACAGCGTCTTGCCCTGGAAGCGCTGCAAGGCGCTGCGGCAGCTGTAGCCGCCGATCAGGAACGCGAGGGTCGGCAGCACGTAGCTCAGGCCGATATCGTTCGGGCTGTAGCCCATGCCCCCAAGGATGAACGGCGAAGCGGTCAGCCAGGCGAAGAAGCTGGCCGAACACGCAGCAAAGATCATCACATTGCCGGTAAACACGCGGGACGTGAGCAATTGCCCATACCCCAGACGCGTAGGTTCGCCCTCTTCTATCGGACGTTTCGGCAGGCTGCGCAGGAACAAGGTTGGCACCAGCAACAACACCGACACCCCCAGCAATACGCCGAAGATGGCCTGCCATCCCAAGTGATTCAGTACCATCGCGCCCAGCAGCGGCGCCAGGGCCGGCGACAGCGACATCAGCGGCATGATGCTGGCGAACACGCGGTGAGCCTTGTCGGCCGGGTAGCGGTCGATCACCAGCGCCTGCCAACTGACGGCAGCGGCACACACACCCACCGCTTGCATAAACCGCAAGGCCAGCAACTGCGGCGCCGTTTCGACCCAGAACATCCCCGCACAGCCGAGCACGAACAGGCTCAGGCCCGCGAGCAGGATCGGCTTGCGGCCCAGCCGATCGGACAACGGCCCCCACAACAATTGCCCCAGCGCAAAGCCCGCGAGGAAAATACTCAAGCTGGCGCCGACCGCGCCTGCGCTGATCTGCAGCTGCTCGCCCATGGCGCCGAACGCCGGCAGGTACATGTCCATCGCCAGATAGCCGAGCATGCTCAGCCCCGCCAGATACCCGGTAAAACCAAAAGAATTTTTCATTGAAGCCTTGTAGATCCTGCCATCAAACTATTTGCTGACTGGCGCCCATTATGAAGCTGACAGTTTTTGTGTGAAGCGATAATAATTGGACATTCTTATCAATATTTTTGAAGGCAGCCGCCATGTGGTCCGAATATTCCCTGGATGTGGTCGATGCCGTGGCGCGCCACGGCAGCTTCAGCGCCGCTGCCCAGGAACTGCACCGCGTGCCGTCGGCCATCAGCTATACGGTGCGTCAGCTTGAGGAGTGGCTGGCGGTTCCATTGTTTGTACGGCGTCACCGTGACGTCGAGCTGACCCCCGCCGGCCGCCTGTTTATCGACGAAGCTCGCGGCGTGATGAAAAAAATGCTCGGCACCCGGCGTTTGTGCCAGCAGGTTGCCAATGGCTGGAGCGGCCAGCTGAAGGTGGCCGTGGACTCCATCGTCAAACCCCAGCGTTGTCGGCAACTGGTACTGGACTTCTACCGGCAGTTTCCTGAAGTGGAATTGCTGCTGGAGTACGAGGTGTACAACGGCGTGTGGGATGCCCTGGCGGACGAGCGCACCGATATCGTCATCGGTGCCACCAGCGCGGTGCCGGTGGCCAGTCACTTCACCTTTCGCGACATGGGCTTGTTGAACTGGCTGTGTGTGGTCAGCGCGAAACATCCATTGGCAGCCATGCAAGGGTTGCTCAATGACGACCAACTGCGCCCATTCGCCTCATTGTGCATGACCGACACTTCTCGCAACCTGCCCAAGCGCGACACCTGGACTCTGGATAACCAACGCCGCCTGGTGGTGCCCAACTGGGCCTCCGCCATTGATTGCCTGCGCGACGGCCTCTGCGTCGGCATGGCACCGGCGCATCAGGTACTGCCGTGGATCGAACGGGGTGAATTGGTGGCGCTGCACCTGTCGCGGCCCTTCCCGGCCAGCCCGTCGTGCGTGGCCTGGGCACAGGGCAAGCTGTCCCCGGCCATGGCCTGGTTGCTGGAATACCTGGGAGATACCGAAACGATGAACCAAGAGTGGCTGAACGGAAACGACCTCTGAGGATGATGAAGATCCCTCGTAGGAGCGGACAAGCCCGTTCCTACAAGGGCGGATCTCGTTTCAATCCAATAGGCGGCTAATGGCGCGTACGATCATCTCGACCTCCTTGGCGTCCAGCGTCAGCGGCGGCAGCAGGCGAATGACCTTGCCCCGCGTGACATTGATCAGCAGGCCATGCTCCTGGGCCGCCCGCTGCGACAGGTCGCGATACGGGGTCGCCAATTCGATCCCGATCATCAAGCCCTGCCCACGAATCGCCAGCACCTGCGGGTGTTCACTCAACTCCACGCGTAACCGCGCCAGCAAGCGTTCGCCCTGAAGCGCGGCGTTCTGCAGCAACCCCTGCTCTTCGATGATGTCCAGCACAGTGCAGCCCACCCGGCAGGCCAGTGGATTGCCACCAAACGTGCTGCCGTGACTGCCCGGGGTAAACAGCTGGGCCACTGCGGTGCGGGCCAGGCAGGCGCCGATGGGCACTCCGTTGCCGAGACCTTTGGCCAGGGTCATGACATCGGGCAGGATGCCTTCATGCTGGAACGCAAACCAGGCACCAGTGCGGCCGATGCCGGTCTGGATTTCGTCGAGCATCATCAGCCAGCCATGGCGTGTGCAGTGATCACGCAGGGCTTGCAGATAGCCGGCGGGAGCCGGCAGTACGCCACTTTCGCCCTGGATCGGCTCGAGGAGGACCGCCGCGATACGCGCCCCAAACGTCCGGGTGATGGCCTCCAGCGCCGCCAGGTCCCC
This sequence comes from Pseudomonas sp. GW821-FHT05D12, assembly GCF_059419825.1. Taxonomy (NCBI): domain Bacteria; kingdom Pseudomonadati; phylum Pseudomonadota; class Gammaproteobacteria; order Pseudomonadales; family Pseudomonadaceae; genus Pseudomonas; species Pseudomonas sp. GW821-FHT05D12. Next base: position 243,953 of record NZ_JBWKSN010000007.1, read on the forward strand.
AAAGCCCACTTTGAGGAAATCCCCCGGTAAACGCTGGAAACCCAAGCGCACCGACGGACCATCGCTCGCGGCCATGGTCCCCAGCGTACGGCCGTGAAAAGCGTTCTCCATCACCACCACCAGCGGCTCTTCAATGCCTTTTTTCCACCCGTGCAACCGCGCCAGCTTCAGCGCCGTCTCGTTGGCTTCGGCGCCGGAGTTGTTGAAGAACGCGCGATCCAGACCTGACAGCTGGGTCAGGCGCTGGGCCAGGCGTTGCTGCCAGTCGATGCTGTAGAGGTTGGAAGTGTGTAAGAGCAAACCGGCCTGCTCGCTGATGGCCGCCACCAACCTGGGGTGGGAATGCCCGACATTGGTCACTGCCACACCCGCCACCGCGTCCAGGTATTCGCGCCCCTGCTGGTCCCACAGGCGCGTGCCCAGGCCGCGGGTAAAACTCAGGGCCATGGGTTGGTAGGTAGTCATCAGGCAGGCGGCAGTCATGGTGGCGGGCTCCAGTGCATCGTTGGGATACCTGCAGTATCGTTAGCCATCTGAGCTGGATAAACTGCGCAACTCTGCAATAACTTTAAACCAGGGCTTGATAATGGATCTGTTCCAGGCAATGTCGGTGTACGTGAAAGTGGTGGAGACCGGCAGCATGACGGCCGCCGCGCACGAATGCGGGATGTCGACCACCATGGTCGGCAATCACCTGCGCGCCCTGGAGCAGCGGCTGGGCGTCAGCCTGCTCAAGCGCACCACCCGCAAGCAAAGCCTCACGGAATTTGGCGGCCAGTATTACCAGCGATGCCTGGAGGTGCTGGGCCTGGTGGCCGACTCCGAGCTACTGGCGGAGCAGGCCCACAGCGAAATCCCCAAAGGCAGCCTGCGCATCACTGCGCCACCGGTGTTCGGCACCGAACGCCTGACGCCCGCCCTTAGCGAGTTTGCCCAACGTTACCCGCAGATCAACCTGTACGTGGTGCTGAGCAACGAGCGCATGGACCTGGTCGACAGCGGCTTCGACGTGGCGATCCGCCTCGGCGAGCTGGAGACTTCCAGCCTGATCGCCAGGCCCCTGCAGGCCTACACCCTCACGCTGTGTGCATCACCTGCGTACCTGGCGCGTCGCGGCACGCCGCAGACACCCGACGACCTGCAGCAGCACGACTGCCTGGCGTTTGCCTACCCGGCCAGCGACAACTGGCGAGACACCGACAAACTCTGGCGCATGACCGGCGCGGAAGGCGAGGTGGAGGTGCCGGTGTCCGGCTCGTTGACCATCAACAGCTCGCAAGGCTTGCGCCAGGCCGCCGTCAACGGCATGGGCATCATCATGCTGGCCGACGCGCTGGTACAACCGGACCTGGAGAGCGGCAAGCTGGTGGCCCTGTTACCCGGCTACCAACTGCCCTCGCGTCCCATGCACCTGCTCTACAGACAGGATCGCTACCGCCTGCCCAAGCTGCGCGCCTTTGTGGACTTCGCCATGGAAAAATGGGCGCGCTAGAAGCTCACGCCCAACTCGCGCAGGCGCGCTGCTGTGCGCTCGGCCGACACATGGTGAATACCCTGCCAGCCCAAGGCGACCGCAGCGTCGATATTGCCCGCGACATCGTCGATAAACACCACTTCACCGGGCTGGATATCCGGCAGATGCGCCCGCACCTGGGCGAGGCTCGCGTGATAAATGGCCGCGTCCGGCTTGATCAGCTTAAGCTCTCCCGACACCACGATATCGCGCAGGCGTTGCAGGAACGGATAGTTGGCCCGCGCATAAGGGAAGGTCTCGGCGGACCAGTTGGTGAGCCCGAACAGCGGCATATCGGCGGCATGCAGCGCTTCGAGAATCGCCACGCCTTCTGGCAACGAGCCACGCAGCATCTCGTGCCAACGGGCGTAATAGGCCTGGATCAAGGGTTCGTGTTCAGGGTATTGCTCGACGAGGTGGCGAGTGCCTTCTGCCAGGCTGCGGCCGGCGTCCTGCTCGGTGTTCCAGGCCTGGGTGCAGACAGTGTCGAGAAAGTGTTGCCGCTCGTGATCATCGGCAATCAGCTGACGGTAGAGGTGCTGCGGGTTCCAGTCGAACAGGACACCGCCGAAATCAAAGACTACTGCACGAATGGTCATGGGGTCTCCCCTCAGTGTGGCGTGACAGGCACACGAGTCTGGCATGCTGGCATGCTTCTAGAAGAACAAAGAAACGTAGGAATTTTCTGGGAATTTCGCAGCTTACCTACAGATAAACTGCGCCTGCATCCCCGATAATCGCGCTTTGACCTCCCTCGCGCGAGTGTAGGGCATACAAGTAGTCATATTTTTTATTTAGCCCAGGCCAACCGATCTGTTTAGGGTCCGACGCGCAAAGGAGGGAATGCCTCAGACTGGAAAGGATTATCCAACGGTATGCTGAAACCTCAGTTGGAGCTCCCCATGACAAACGTGATCAACGCCCATTGCTCTGCATCCAGCCGCAATCAGGCGCCCTTGGAGCCCCGCCCTTCCAATCCGCAGAGTCACGCGCAATCGGCGTTGAATTCAGTGGAAGCGGCGGCAGCACGTGCCCAGGACGGGACCGGAATCCTGTCGGACCACCTGATTCCCTTGCAAAGCCTCGCAACACAGACCAACACCATCATTGGTATCCGCCCGGTGGAATCCGTCGCCACCGGATTGATACGGGAAGGGCACCCCACCAAGGACTTCCATATCAAAGGAAAAAGCGCTGACTGGGGGCCGCAGGCGGGTCTGATCTGCGCGGACCAGGCACTTAGCAAGCTCGAGAAGTCTGCAACACTGGCGCCGGAGAAAGTCGCACGCGCCAACGAGCAAATACAGGCATGCATTCGCGATGGCCATGCAGTAAGCGTCCCACTGGAGATCTCCCGCGCCCGCCTGGATGAATTGCTCGGCCTGGGCAAGCTCTCTGAGCTGACGCTGCCCGACGACGACGGCACTATCCACCTCAAGGCCCTGGGGCCCAGCCAGCAGCAGTATGTATTCGAAGGCAAGCGCGCTTCGTCTTCAGACGAGCGCTATGTCATCAGCCAAGAGGGCAAGCCCGTGCAAGTGCTGGCGAAAAGTCCGGAGGGCAAGGCATTGACGGCAGACTATGACCTGCACACGATCGCGCCTCATATCAGCGACTACGGCCGCCAGGACAGACTCCCCGTACCCGATATCGCTCATAGTGTTTACACAGACCGCATCAACAGCTACAAGCATCGCCACGCCGATGTCGACAACTATCAAGTGCCAGAAGCGTTGCGCGCGGATTTTGACAGCGCAGCCCACTTTTATAGCAGAGAAGATCCCGACCTCGGTAACGCCACGCCGCGCATCAAGCACATGATCGAGCTCATCAACCAAAAGCTGGTGGGCGATACAGAGCGAGTGGTCCACCACAACGCGGATTCAGGCAGCCCCGCTGCAGATGTGGCGACCAACTATCCGGCGACTTTTTTTCTGCCGGCCAAGTTGGGCCAATTCGACGAAATCTGCCTGATCAATAACAGCAAGGAAATGGCAGAACTGGTAAGGACCGCGAAAGACAGCGGCTATCACGTGCCCCTGAATCCGCTGTGGGAAAAAGAAGTGATCAGTGTCAAACGCCCAGGCTTCATCCAAGCGCAGGCGCGCCTGGCGCGAGCCTTTGACCGGAGCTGAGCGCCAGGCGGCAGCCTCGATATTCAGATGATCGAGGCTGCTACTCACTGCGCTTACGCGTTAATGAGGCCGTTGATCTTCACAGTAGGGTTTACATCAGCGTCGTAGTCCACGCCATCGATCTCGAAGCCGAACAAGCGCAGGAATTCAGCCTTGTAGCCGGCAAAATCGCTGATCTCGTTGACATTGTCGTCGGTAACCTGGTTCCACAGGGCTGCTACCGCGTCTTGGACCTTTGGCTCCAACTCGGCCAGGTCGGCACGCAGGCGACCGTCGGCGTCCAGCTTAGGCTCGGCGCCGTACAGGCTGTCCTTGAACAGGCCGTAGACCTGCTCGATGCAACCTTCGTGGGTGCCCTGCTCTTTCATCACCTTGAACAGCAACGACAGGTACAGCGGCATGATCGGGATCGCGGAACTGGCCTGGGTGACCACGGCCTTGAGCACCGAGACACGGGCGTCGCCCTTCAGTGCGGCGAGGTTGTCGCGCAGGGTCAGGACTTTCTTGTCGAGGTCTTTCTTGGCTTCGCCGATGGAGCCGTTCCAGTAGATATCCTGGGTCAGCTTCTCGCCAAGGTAGGTGAACGCGGTGGTCTTGGCGCCTTCGGCCAGCACGTCGGCGTCACGCAGGGCGTCGATCCACAGCTGCCAGTCTTCGCCACCCATGACTTTCACGGTACCGTCGATTTCTTCCTGGGTCGCCGGCTCAAGCGTGGTGTCGACCACAATGCCCTTGTCGGTGTTGATCCCGCGCAGGGTCACGGCCTTGCCGATCGGCTTGAGGGTGGAGTTGTGCACCACGCCCTGCGGGTCGGTGCGACGTGGCGCCGCCAGGCTGTAGACGACCAGGTCGATCTTGCCCAGGTCTTTCTTGATGGTTTCGATGGTCAGGCGCTTGATCTCGTCGGAGAACGCATCGCCATTGATGCTCTTGGCGTATAGGCCTCTTTCGACGGCAAACTTCTCGAATGCGGCGCTGTTGTACCAGCCGGCAGAGCTGAGCTTGCCTTCTTCGCCTTCTTTTTCAAAAAACACGCCCAGGGTGTCGGCGCCGCAGCCAAACGCAGCACTGATGCGCGCGGCCAGGCCGTAGCCGGTGGAAGCGCCGAGGACCAGCACCTTCTTCGGGCCGCCTTCGATGGCGCCGTGTTGGGTGACGTAGTCGATCTGTTCCTTGACGTTCGCCTCACAGCCAACAGGGTGAGCGGTCACACAGATAAAGCCACGAACCCGCGGTTTGATGATCATAAAATTTCTGCCTCTTCCAAGGTGCCGAAGGCCAATGGTGGCCATTCAACTTCAATCGTACCGGTCTATGACGCCTGAAAAACCGAAGCGTCACGATAGTCGCAAATCTTCCGTTTACAAAATCCAATCCACTCACGCGGGGCAACGGTTAAAAACGGTGTAGAGCCTTCACAATTTTGCACGATTTAAAACGCCTCTCCGGCACTGAACGCCTTATCATGACGTAGTTGTTTCAATATGTTTCAAAACCCCACCACTCGCGGCCACGGATCCGGACCTGTCGAATGGCGTCCTGCTGGAGCTGAGTGTCATGAACAAGTCTGCGTTGCATAAAAAGGCCGTATCGATCGCCTGGGTATTGGGCGTACTGCTGATTATTGCGGTCTTCCCCGAAACCACCCTGGTGTTTCTCGGCCTGGTGCTGGTCTGCGGCATTTACGATTTCCTGCGCAATGGCTTGTATGACGCGCCCACCATCAAGAAATACTTTATCGGCAGCGGTCGTAACACCTGGCTGCTGGCGCCGTTCAACACGCTGTTCGACCTGCTGAGTTCGCGCAACCGTCACGTGTATACGATGGACGACCTGCCGCCCGCCTGGCGCGCAGACCTGCAGCAGGTGATCAGTGATGCCATGGCTCACAAGGATGAAATCATCGGTTACCTGGATGAACGCATGGCCGAGAAGAAGCGCGGCATGCTGTTTTTCCAATGGTACGGACGGCCGATCGAAACCACGCTGAACATTCCGCAACTGCGGGAGAAGCTGCCGTTCGTGAAGACTGTCGGCGTATCGGTGTTCAACGAAAACCGTTCGACCTCCTTCCACTTCGGCCCGCTGCGCATGATGTTTCGCGTGCTCTACAACATGGCACCGGTGCCCCATCACGACGGCGTCTACATCCAGGTGGGCAAGCACAAGCACTACTGGCACGACGACCCGCTGTTTATCTTCGATGACACGTTGATGCACGCGTCCTTCAACAAGAATGATGCAAAACGCTACTGCCTGTTTATCGATATCGTACGGCCGACTCCGCTGCCTTCAGTATTGAACGCCGTGATCGCAGGGTTTGCCGGGCTGGTCTTTACCCTGCGTCGGGTTTTCTACAAAAACTGGAAGCTGATTCAGTAACTTCTGCGGCATGATGGTGCTGGACGGTGTTTGCACTCGGCGGCATGCCTGAGGTAAATAATCGTCTCGTGCGACCGTTTTCGGCGCCCATCATTCTCAAGCCATCGCGTAGTTCTATCGGGCGCGGTGGCTGTGCTTTCAAGGAATCAGAATGCCCCAACGTCAAGTCATCAATGCCTCCGTCAGCCCCAAGGGCAGCCTCGAAACCCTGTCGCAACGTGAAGTCCAGCAACTGAGCGAAGCCGGTACCGGCAGCATCTACACCCTCTTCCGCCAATGCGCCCTGGCGATCCTCAACACCGGCGCGCATATCGACAACGCCAAGACCATCCTCGACGCCTACAAAGATTTTGAAGTGCGCATCCACCAGCAGGATCGCGGCGTGCGCCTGGAGCTGCTGAACGCACCGGCCGACGCTTTCGTCGATGGCGAGATGATCGCCAGTACCCGCGAGATGCTGTTCAGCGCCCTGCGTGACATCGTCTACACCGAGAACGAGCTGGACAGCCAGCGCATCGACCTGAGCAACTCCCAGGGCATCACCGACTACGTGTTCCACCTGCTGCGCAATGCGCGCACGCTGCGCCCGGGTGTCGAGCCGAAAATCGTGGTGTGCTGGGGCGGGCACTCGATCAATACCGAAGAATACAAATACACCAAGAAAGTCGGCCACGAACTCGGCCTGCGCAGCCTCGACGTGTGCACCGGTTGCGGCCCTGGCGTGATGAAAGGTCCGATGAAAGGCGCGACCATTTCCCACGCCAAACAACGAATTACCGGCGGCCGCTACCTGGGCCTGACCGAGCCGGGCATCATCGCCGCCGAAGCGCCGAATCCGATCGTCAATGAACTGGTGATCCTGCCGGACATCGAGAAGCGCCTGGAAGCCTTCGTGCGTGTCGGCCACGGGATCATCATCTTCCCGGGCGGTGCCGGCACGGCCGAAGAGTTCCTGTACCTGCTGGGCATCCTCATGCACCCGGACAACCGCGACCTGCCGTTCCCGGTCATCCTCACCGGGCCGAAGCACGCCGCGCCGTACCTGCAACAACTGCATGCCTTCGTCGGCGCGACATTGGGCGAGGCCGCACAGGCGCACTACCAGATCATCATCGACGACCCGGCCGAAGTGGCGCGGCAGATGACCGCGGGTCTCAAGGCGGTGAAACAGTTCCGTCGCGAGCGCAATGACGCATTCCATTTCAACTGGCTGCTGAAAATCGACGAAGGTTTCCAGCGCCCGTTCGACCCGACCCACGCCAACATGGCCAGCCTGCAACTGAGCCACGCGCTGCCGCCCCACGAACTCGCCGCCAACTTGCGCCGCGCGTTCTCGGGGATCGTGGCAGGCAACGTCAAGGACAAGGGCATCCGCCTGATCGAGCAGCACGGTCCGTATGAAATCCACGGCGACCCGGCCATCATGAAACCGCTGGACGAACTGTTGCAGGCTTTCGTCGCCCAGCACCGCATGAAGTTACCGGGCGGCGCGGCGTACGTACCGTGCTACCGCGTGGTGCAATGAGTTAGCGCTGTACCGCCACACATTTGATTTCCACCAGCAGACCGGGGTGTGCCAGTTCAGACACTCCGATCGTGGTCCAGGCGCAATGCCCGCGTGGGAACAGACGGTTTTTCACCTCGCGAAAAACCGCCATGTGCTGGCTCATGTTGACGTGGTAGGTGGTCATGTCCACCACGTCGTCGAAGGTGCAGCCACCCTCCTCCAGAACCTCCCGCAGATTCTCCCAGGCCGCGACGAACTGCGCCTCGGGGTCCTCAATCACTGCCAATCCCGCCGTCCGACCGACCTGGCCTGCGCAGTACAACGTCTTGCCGACTTTGACCGCCGGCACGTAGCCGGCGCGCTCGACGATGGGGTGCATGGAAGGGGGAATGATGAGAAAGCGGTCGGTCATGGTTTGTATCTCTTTAAACCCTGTGGGCGGGAACAGTTCGGACTAGTGTTTTACCTGTTCCGACTAACCCACACCAGATGAGCGACCTATGGACCAACGGATATTGTCCTCTGTCACTCCTTACCCTAAGGTAAGGAATATAACGATGGAGATCTTCACTATGGCGACCGCCACACTGACCTCGAAAGGTCAAATCACCATTCCTGTCCAAGTCAGGACAGCCCTTGGCCTGGAAACAGGCGACCGGGTCGAGTTTGTTGAAATGGAAAACGGGCAGTTTTCCATCATTGCCGCGAGCCACAGGGTTCAGGACCTCAAGGGGTTGATCCGCAAACCTGCCAAGGCCGTTTCCATCGAGGAGATGAACCAGGCCATCGCAGCACAGGGGGCAAAAGCCGGATGATCGGACTGGATACCAATGTGCTGGTGCGCTACGTCACCCAGGATGATCCGGTTCAATCCGCCAAGGCATCCGAGCTGATCGAATCGCTGACCACCGCCTCGCCCGGCTTTGTCAGCATGGTGTCGATCGTGGAATTGGTGTGGGTGCTGCAAAGCTGCTACCAGTCGGCCAAGAGCGATGTGGTGACGGTACTGGAAACCCTGCTACGCACCCGCGAATTGACCGTGGAGCATGGGGAGATCATCTGGCAGGCACTGCGCAAGTTTGTGGCGAACAAGGCCGACTTTGCAGACTGCCTGATCGAACGCTGCGCCCATGCCGCCGGTTGCAAGTACACGGCCACCTTCGACCTCAACGCGATCAAGACAACGGGCATGAAACGCCTGGGCTGAACCACAGCGTTGCGACAGCGAGCGGGCTTTGGTACAAACCGCTTTTACCTTTCGAGAGAAAGACTGACGTGCGCACGTTTCTACTCGCCGCCCTGGCCATCGCCCCGACCCTCGTCCTGGCCGACACCATCACCTGGCCCGACCTGCCGAAGAGCTGCTTTGTCAGCGGCCGCTCCGCCACCAGCATGGATGTCGATACCGGTTGCGCCGCCTTCCTGATCAACGTGAAAGGCCAGGCGGCGGGTACACCGATCAAGCTTGATATTCCCCAGTACGCCATGCATGTGGACGAAGCCACGGGCAAGGAAACCCCGGTGATCCTCATCCAGGCAGAGGAGAATGGCGAGGTCAAGGCGGTGGGTTATAGGGAGTTGGGCACCGATCAATTGGGCGCGGCGCTGTTGCGGGAAGTTCGGCTGCTGGGTACCCAGAAGCCGATTTAAGGTTTTTTGCAGGCGCAAGCTTGCGCCTGCAAAAACGCTACCGATTCAGCCGGGGTCAGCGAACCCAACCACCCGCCTGCCAGTGATACCCATCATTGCGCTGCACCCAATGCGGATGCACATAGCGATAACCTTCGCGCACCGGCTCCCAGTGGCCGTGCACCGCGACGTAGCGACCGCCTTCCCAACGCCAGTAACCGCGTGACCAGATATAGCCGTAGCGAACCGGCGGCTCGACTTCAATCACCTGCACCGGCGGCGGTTGCGGCGCGACGACTTCGACATACTCACGTTGCACCGGCCTGCGCTCATGCACAACGCGTTCTTGCACACACCCGGATGCCGCGACGACCATGGCCGCCAGTGCCGCATAACGTAGCCACATAAACAATCCTCGGGCGCTGGCGCCCAGTACCTGCATCGCTGAAAAATGCCCCCTTGTTGCAGCCACGCTCCTGCGTGGCCCTGGGTACTTTTTAACAGGAGGTGTCTGTCAGCTTGCTGAACCCACAGCCCTCAAGTGCTGCACGCGACGGTCGGTCGTTTCAGGCGCACCAACAACAGCCCGGCGGCGACCACGGCAATGCCGGCGTAGGTCGGCGCATGGATCACGTCGCCAAACATCAGTGCCGCCCACACCAGGGTGACCGGCGGCTCCAGATAGACCAGCGCGGCCACGTGGGTAGCGGTCATCACGCGCAGCAGCATCCACAGGCTCAAATAGGCGACGAAGGTCGAGAACACGGTGAGCCAGACGATTGAGATCAACACGTCAGGGTCGTGGGGAATACTCAGCGTGTCGGTGTAGAGCACGGCGCCGGTAAAGCCGATCAAGGTCAGCAGCGACTGGATGAACAGCGGCAACACCAACCCAGCGTCCGTTTTCTGCACCGTGCGGCGCTCATACAGGGTCGCCAGCGTCAGCCCCAGTGCCGCGGCGAGTGGCAACACGTACATGACCCAGCCGACGCTGTCCGCATCACTGCCATGCTGCCCAGCTATCACGATGGAAACGCCAGCGAAGCTGATCATCAGGCCGATCCACTGCCAGCCCCCACTGCGCTCGGTAGCGCTGCCGGTCGACAATGCCGCCGTCATCAACGGCTGCAACGCGGCGATGATCGCCGCGATGCCGGGCGGCAAGCCATTCTGGATCGCGACATAGAGACAACTCAGATACAGGAACTGCGAGAGAAACCCGATCACGGCGTAATGGCGAACCTGTGCCCACGAGACCCGCAACAACCTCACGTTGAGGAACAGTCCCAGGCACACCGAGACCAACAGGAAACGCCAGAACAGCAGGTTGAACGCGCCACTACTTTGCGTGCCCAATTTGGCGCCGATATAGCCTGAACTCCACGACAGCACGAACGCCACCTGCAACAGCAGCCGCTTTAAGGTTGATCGCGTCATGAAGCCTCCGGTCAGTGCACGTTGACTGAAAGGCTAAGGGCCACGCATGATTCTGTATATTTGAATAACTTGCACTACCAATCCGTAATAGTGGAATCATGGCCAGACAATTGAATATCGACTTGTTACGCACCTTCCACGCCGTGGCGCGCTTTCGGCGCTTCAACGAGGCGGCCGAACATGTGCACCGCAGCGCGTCGACCGTGACCACGCAGATTCAAAAACTCGAAGACCAAGTCGGCCAACGCCTGTTCAGCCGCAGCAACCAGGGTGTGGAGCTGACGCTGTACGGCCTGAAACTCCTCGGCGAAACCACCGAATTTCTCAAGAGCCACGACCGCCTGCTGATCACGCTGATGCCCCAGCGCATGCAGGGCAAAATCCGCCTGGGCATTCCCGACACCTACGCGCCGGCATTCATGCAGGAATTCCTGCCCGACTTGATCGCCGACAACCCGCTGCTCGAACTGGAAGTAGAAGCACGTACCAGTGGTGAATTGCTGAATTTATTCATGGCAAACCAGCTGGACCTGGCCATTACCGTGAGCGCACAACCGCTGGCACAGGGTGAGCGCCTGGGGTCGGTTCAACCGTTGTGGGTTGCGGCCGAGGGCTTTAGCTGTGCGTCGAATGCGGCACTGCCGATCACCGTGCCTGTCGCCGGCTGCCCCTACCGCGCGGCGGCCTTGCAGGCGTTGAAGGATCACGGGGTTTACCACCGTGTGTTGCTGGAGAGCCCCAACTCATCAGCGGTTGAAGCCTGTGTGCGCAGTGGCGTGGCGGTAGGCCTGATGGAAAAAAGCCGGATGGGCGAAGGGCTGAAACACATGACGGAACTGCCGCCGTTGTCGGCGCAGCACTTGTACCTCCTCTGCGATACCGGCAATGCATTGGCGTTGCACCTGCACGAGCAGGTCAGGCACTTCAAGGTGTAGCGCACAAAAAAGCCCGCTGACCGTTACCGGTTCAGCGGGCTTTTTACACAGGCTCGGTACTTGGCTTACAGCGCCAGGTCAGAAGCCGGCTTGCTCGGCTCAGCCGCAGGCTTGGCAGCCTCGGTGGCCTTTGGAGCGGTGAGCTGCGGAATCGCAGGCGGTGGGGTCAGTTGCAGGATACCGGCGGTGTACGCCCATTCCTTGGCAACAGCCTCAGGACTGTCGTTCAGCTTGGTGCCGTAGCTCGGTACGATCTGGTGCAGTTTTTCCTGCCACTCAGGGGTCGCGACCTTGTCCTTGAACACTTTCTGCAGCACGGTCAGCATGATCGGAGCCGCGGTGGACGCGCCTGGCGATGCACCCAACAGGCCTGCGATGGTGTTGTCGGCGGAGCTGACCACTTCGGTACCGAGTTTCAGGACGCCGCCCTGCTCTTCGTCACGCTTGATGATCTGCACGCGCTGACCGGCTTGCCACAGGCGCCAGTCTTCTTTCTTGGCGTTCGGGAAGTACTCTTTCAGCGCGTTGTAGCGGTCGTCATCCGACAGCATCAGTTGGCCGGCAAGGTACTCGACCAGTGGGTATTCGCGAATACCGACTTTGGTCATTGGCCAGATGTTGTGGGTGGTGGTGCTGGTCAGCAGGTCCAGATACGAGCCTTCTTTCAGGAACTTGGTCGAGAAGGTCGCGAATGGGCCAAACAGGATTACGCGCTTGCCATCAAGCACGCGGGTGTCCAGGTGCGGAACCGACATCGGTGGCGCGCCAACCGAAGCCTTGCCGTAGGCCTTGGCCAGGTGCTGCTCGGCGATGGCTGGGTTATCAGTCACCAGGAACGAACCACCCACTGGGAAGCCGGCGTATTCCTTGGCTTCCGGGATGCCCGACTTCTGCAGCAGGTGCAAGGCACCGCCGCCAGCGCCGATGAACACGAACTTGGCGTCGGTTTCAGTCTTGGTGCCGTCTTTCAGGTTTTTGTAGCTGACGCGCCACGAACCGTCGGCGTTCTTGGTGATGTCCTGCACTTCGCTCGACAGTTTCAGATCAAACTTCGGCGTGGTTTGCAGGTGAGCGACGAACTGGCGGGTGATCTCGCCGAAGTTCACGTCGGTGCCGATCGGGGTCCAGGTGGCCGCGATTTTCTGGTTCGGGTCACGCCCTTCCATCATCAGCGGAACCCACTTGGCGATCTGCGCCGGGTCTTCGGAGTACTGCATGCCGGCAAACAGCGGGCTGGCTTTCAGTGCTTCGTAACGCTTCTTGAGGAACTTGATGTTGTCATCGCCCCACACAAAGCTCATGTGCGGCGTGGAGTTGATGAACGAACGCGGGTTCTTCAGCACGCCCTGCTGGACCTGCCAAGACCAGAACTGACGGGAAATCTGGAACGCTTCGTTGATTTCGACCGCTTTAGGGATCTCAACGTTGCCGTTCTTGTCTTCGGGGGTGTAGTTCAGCTCAGCCAGGGCCGAGTGACCGGTACCGGCGTTGTTCCAGCCGTTGGAGCTTTCTTCGGCCACGCCGTCGAGGCGCTCGACCATTTCCATCGACCAGTCCGGCTGCAGCTCATTGAGCCATACACCCAGGGTCGCACTCATGATGCCGCCGCCGATCAGCAGCACATCGACTTTCTTTGCCTCTTCCGCGTGAACGGACGTTATCCCCAGCGACAAAGCCAGCCCCAGCAGGGCAGTGTTTACTTTTTTAAACATCAGTAGCACCTATGATAAAACGCCATCCGCCCTGCCGATCCGGATCATGGGCACCCCTCAATCACGCTGCGCCAGGCAACGCATCGCGGGGTGTGCACATTCATTCGGGGACCGCAGGGTGGGCACACAAGGCCGACGTGTCGACCTCACTTTTATGTCCCTTCTGCGCTGACTTCTTATCATTATTGGCTTCAGCTACCTGGGCGACAGCCAATCACCGGGACGTATACGGGTGTACGCACCGGAGAAAGACTAGACCAAGACGGCGCGCAGAATATCACGCCAAACAGCGGTTATGCGCTGTTTGGCCAATTGACAGCTCTAAAACGCGGGTTTTAACGCTTTACTGTCAAGCCCGATGGGCGCGACGTGGGGTCACAGGGTGGCCAGGGCGATGGAACTCTGCCGAAAAAGGCTGTTCTAGACACCTTCGTCGCTGCTTGCGTAGCATCGGCGGCTCTCCTTCGTGCCATTCATCCAAACAGAGCGATCCATGCCTATCCACCAAACTCCCGGGCACGTGCTGCCCGCGCGCAGTGCCGCCAAAATGGAAGCGGCCATGGCCGTGGGCGCTTTCGCTATCGGTACCGGCGAATTCGCCATCATGGGCCTGATGCCCGACATTGCCCACAACCTCAACCTCAGCGAACCCCAGGTCGGCCACGCCATCAGTGCCTACGCCCTGGGCGTGATGGTCGGCGCGCCACTGCTGGCAATCCTCGGCGCCAAACTGCTGCGCAAACATATGTTGCTGCTGTTGATGGGGCTGTATGCCTTGGGCAACCTGGCCACGGCGTTCACCCCGACCTTTGGTTCACTGGTGGCTTTCCGCTTTATCAGTGGCCTGCCCCATGGTGCCTACTTTGGCATCGCTGCCGTTGTCGCCTCCAGCATGGTGCCCACCGACAAACGCGCCGGCGCCGTCGCGCGGGTAATGATGGGGCTGACCCTGGCGATGCTGCTGGGCAACCCGATTGCCACCTTCCTCGGCCAGTATCTGGGCTGGCGTTCGGCATTTGCACTGGTCAGTGCCATCGCCGTGTGCACGATTGCGCTGGTCTGGCGCTACGTCCCCGATCGCCGCGATGAACCGCGCAGCGACCCGCGCAAGGAACTGCGCGCCTTCACCAAACCTCAGGTGTGGATGGCCCTGGCCATTGGCGCCATCGGCTTTGCCGGGATGTTCTGCGTGTTCAGCTACCTGGCGCCGACGATGCTTGAAGTCACCAAGGTGTCACCGCAATGGATTCCGTTCGGGCTGGCCGCATTTGGCGTCGGCGGGATTATCGGCAACATTGCCGGCGGCAAACTGTTTGATCGCCTGCAATTTCGGGCGGTGGGTTTGATTCTGGTGTGGTCGATGGCGGTGCTGCTGTTCTTCCCATTCGCCGCGGGGTCGCTCTGGGGCGTGCTGCTGGGCATCGGCCTGGTCGGCACCATGGTGTCACTGGCCGCACCGCTGCAAATCCGCCTGATGGACATCGCGCACGAAGCACCGAGCCTGGCGGCCGCGTCCAACCATGCTGCGTTCAACCTGGCCAACGCGCTGGGCCCGTGGTTTGGCGGCATGGCGATTACAGCGGGGTTGGGATGGACCAGCACCGGGTATATCGGCGCGGCCACGGCGCTGGTCGGACTGGGCGTTTACCTGATGGCACGACGGATGCAAGGCGGTCATTGAACGAAAAAGGGGCAGGTAACCCTGCCCCGATCACGGGTTTAATCGTGCAGCAAGCCTGAGCTGTACTGGCTGAAACTACTGCCCAACCCGCTCCCGCCAACGTTCACCTTGGTCGCATTTGCGGCGCCATGGCCATCGAACGACTGACAGCCTTCGGAAAGGCATGTACTGGTGCTGACGCCCGCGCAACCACTGAGCAGCACAACACCGGCAATAAGCATGGTTTTTATAAGGTTCAAGCGCATTTTTCAGATCCCTGGCGGCTCAAGCGTGAACGATTGTGTCGTGCGGATGATCCTATGCCTGTGGGTTGCCAGGCATCATGAAGTTTCTCTACGTGACAGCTGCGGTTCAGGCTGCAATCAATACGCGGGCAGTCGTTTGAAACAACACCCACCAGAACAAACAGGAATTATTCGCATTTATTGGCAGTGAGATGAATACATGGCATATGGCGGTTTTTTCTCTACACTCCGGGAACGTAAAGAAAGGAATTTTTCGTGAGCATTTCAACGAATTCAAAACCGCGTTCCACTGATGATGAAATAGACCTTATTCCACTTCTCCTCGCCTTGTGGTCAAGTAAGAAAACCGTCATAGCCACCACCGTCGCGGGCGCGGCTGTCTCATTTGCAATCAATGCGACGGCTCCCGAACAATGGACTGCCAGTACTTACATCACCAAGTCTTCGCTCTATAATTTATATAAAGCAGTTAAAGACAACGATGCAAGCGCCCAAGCGAATACACCACCGCAGGAAACCGAGCTCTACAGCTCCATACAAAACGACATGTTCTATACGGCCATGGGCGTGATGGCGGCGCAGTCGGTTAACGTGAAGGAAACTGCGCCGAAGACAGGTAAAAACGAGGCTATCCTGTATATCGCATCGGCCACCGCGACCACTGAAGCGCTGGCGCGATCGCAACTCAAATCCGCCCTGGATACAGCGAACACGGACGCCATCGCGCTGAACTTACCCGCCTTGGCTTCTGATAATAACGTGCGCGCGTTCAACGCCCTTGACGACGTAAAAGCCGCCAATACCAGACCCTCAAAAAAATTCACCTTTCTAGGTGGCTTTTTAGGCTTGATATTAGGCAGCTTGTTCGTGATCAGTAGATTTCTCATACAGCAACACCAACACGCCCGTCGGGCGTGAAGTGCGCTATAGAAATGCTTCAACCAGAAAATAGATAGTGCAGACCAACAGCGATGCAACAAAAAAAATAAACAATTTCGCAGAAAATGTCGTTTTCATTAATAGTACTTATAAGAAAGCAGGTGATGGCCTGGAGCCATTATCGCACTGCGCCACTCTTTATTCACAGTGTTTTTTGCGCGTGCGGGCGAGGAGCCCCCCCCTCTTTTCGGTCGTCTGGCATGCGGGCTTGCAACCACCAGCCGCCTCGCCAAGCGCAAGATTTTTCATCAAGGGAATGTCGGACGCAATGATTGAAGCCGGGCTTCCTGGACCAGGGCAGGCAGAGCACGAATCCTGCCCTTGATTCCTGATAAACTCGCCCCCTCTGCCTTACCCACTCAGATTGTCCAATGTCCCCGACCAGCGCTTTATCGCAACCCTTGTCCCGCCGATTTTCCGTCGCCCCGATGATGGATTGGACCGACCGCCACTGCCGGTACTTCCTGCGTCTGCTCTCCAAGCACGCCCTGCTCTACACCGAGATGGTCACCACTGGCGCAATCCTGCACGGCGATCACGAACGCTTCCTGCGTCACAACGAAGCCGAGCACCCGCTTGCGTTGCAGTTGGGCGGCAGTGTGCCGGCGGATCTGGCTGCGTGCGCGCGCATGGCCGAAGCTGCGGGGTATGACGAGGTGAACCTGAACGTGGGTTGCCCCAGCGACCGCGTGCAGAACAACATGATTGGCGCGTGCCTGATGGGTCACCCGGCCCTGGTGGCCGATTGTGTGAAGGCGATGCGCGATGCAGTGTCGATTCCAGTGACGGTGAAGCATCGTATCGGGATCAACGGCCGGGACAGTTACGCCGAGCTGTGTGATTTCGTCGGGCAGGTCAAGGACGCGGGCTGCACCAGTTTTACCGTGCATGCGCGGATCGCGATTCTGGAGGGGTTGTCGCCCAAGGAGAATCGGGACATTCCACCGTTGCGTTATGACGTGGCGGCGCAGTTGAAGCAGGATTTTGCCGAGCTGGAGATTATCCTCAATGGCGGGATCAAGACGCTGGAGCAGTGCCACGAGCACTTGCAGACATTTGACGGCGTAATGCTCGGCCGCGAGGCCTATCACAATCCGTATTTGCTGGCAGAGGTGGATCAGCAGTTGTATGGCAGCTCGCAGCTGGTGATCAGCCGCGCTGAGGCGCTGGCGCAGTTGCGGCCTTATATTGCGCAGCACTTGGCCACGGGCGGTTCGATGCATCACATCACGCGGCATGTGCTGGGACTCGGCACGGGTTTCCCCGGGGCGCGCAAGTTTCGGCAGTTGTTGTCGGTGGACATTCATAAAGCCACGGACCCTTTGGCGTTGCTGGACCAGGCTGGGGAGTTGTTGGAAGGGCGGTGATGGGCTGGGCGCCAGGGAGATGTTGAGTGGCTGGGCTGTTGTGGCGAGCAGGCTTGCCCTGCGTTGGGGTGCGAAGCGCCCCCAGTAGGACTGATGCGATTTTTCAGTTGGAACGCGTTCAAAGATTTTAGGGCCGCTGCGCGACCCAACGCAGGGCAAGCCTGCTCGCCACAGGGAGACGGCTTCCGCGGGGCTACGCTGCCCGTAGGGCAGTTGGGTTGAACCTGCCGGCCGTTTTGCCCTCCTATTTACCAGCAAGATCAGTCATTCAAACGGCTGTTTTCAGGTTGTTGCCCTCGCAAACGATCGAACGCATTTGCGCCCTTGAGCGCCTGCCAGCGCTCGGGTAATGTCATCAGACCCATAGGACAGAGCACGCCCATGACTTCCAAGCTGGAACAACTCAAGCAATTCACCACTGTCGTAGCCGATACCGGCGATTTCTCAACCCTCGCCAAGCTCAAGCCGCAAGACGCCACCACCAACCCTTCCCTGCTGCTCAAGGCCGCCTCGATTCCAGGCTATGCCAAGCTGCTGGATGAGTGCGTAAAGGACTGCAACGGTGATGTCGGCCTGGCCAGCGACCGGTTTGCAGTGGCCGTCGGCCAGGAGATCCTGAAAGTGGTGCCTGGGCGCATCTCCACCGAAGTGGATGCGCGCCTGTCATTCGATACCGACGCCGTGCTCAAGCGTGCGCATCGCCTGATCGACCTGTACGACAAGGCTGGTGTTGGCCGTGATCGCGTGCTGATCAAGATCGCCTCCACCTGGGAAGGTATCCGCGCGGCGGAGAAGCTCGAGAAGGAAGGCATCCAGACCAACCTGACGCTGCTGTTCTCCTTCGCCCAGGCCGTAGCGTGCGCAGAAGCCGGCGTGTTCCTGATCTCGCCGTTCGTGGGCCGTATCTATGACTGGTACAAGAAGGCCAATGGCAATGACTACACCGGCGCCGAAGACCCAGGGGTGCAGTCGGTAATGCGCATCTACAACTACTACAAGGCCAATGGCTACAAGACCGTGGTAATGGGGGCGAGCTTCCGCAATCTGAGCCAGATCGAAGAGCTGGCCGGGTGTGATCGCCTGACCATCAGCCCGGATCTGCTGGAGAAGCTGGCAGCCGATGAAGGCAAGCTGGAGCGCAAGCTTTCGCCAGGCCATGCCGGCGAAGCCCGTGTGCATCTGACAGAAGCGCAGTTCCGTTGGGAGTCCAACGAGGATGCGATGGCCACCGAGAAGCTGGCCGAGGGTATTCGTCAGTTTGCTCGCGACCAGGAGAAGCTGGAGGCGTTGCTGACTGCCAAGCTGTAAAAAGCGGCGGTAGCAAAAAGGGCGGCACCCTCGCGGGTACCGCCCTTTTTTGTGTTTCATCGATCTTGAGCCGGCCACCGTTCAAGCTGCAGGAGCACGCTTGCTCACGGGTGCGGCAGCAACGGATAAGGTGACCGACACGCCGCCATCGCTGGCAAGCCAGCGCCTACCGTTGAAAATCCAGGTCAGTGGCGTTCGAGGGCATTCACAAGGTCGTGGAACGCTTCGCGATTGGACTCGTTCAGGCCCATCAGGATCTTGTGCGCTTCCAGCACCTTGACCCGCACCACTTCCTCGGACTGATCCTGGGAAGGCAGGTCGGTCAGGCATTCAGGGCATGGGATCGGGCGATCAACGATGTTGAACACCTGGTCGAAGCCCATGGACTGCAGCAGACGGGTGATGTCTTCATGGGTGGTGACGACCGTCGGCAACAGGCCGACCTTCTGCCGAGACAGAATGGACAACTTGGCCAACAACCCAAGGGTGGTGCTATCGATGCTGCGGGTTTCGGTCAGATCGATCACGATCGCCGAAAAATTCAACGCTGTGAAAATCCGCTCAATCGTCGCATCCAGCGCCGAACACAAGGTCAGGCGCACTTCACCGACAAACTTCAGGACGAAGGTCCCGTCTTGCTCGGCGAATTGGATTCTTCCGGTACTCATCAAAGATTCCTGCTCAACACCAATAGGGCGATATCATCCGGCATCTCCCCTAGCGTGGCCAATCCAAAAACCTGCCGCAGGCCATCCAGGCTGCCGCCCGCCGACTTGACCTTTTGGGGCAAGGCGGCTTCTTTCTCCTTGAGTGTAGGCTCTGGAAGCAGGTCCAGGATGCCATCGGACATCAGCGTCAGGCTGAACGTCGGTGGCAGCTCCAGGATGTGGTCTTCGTAGGTCGCTTCATTGAACAAGCCTACGGGCAGGCCACGCCCTTCCAGGTAGCGCACACTGTCGGGAGTGTACAAAACCGGCATCGGCAGGTGACCGCCGATGCTGTAGGTCAAAAGACCGGTTTCTTCATCAATCACGCCGCCTACCATCGTCACGTGCTTGCCCAGCTTGCAGCTGATCAAGCCCCGGTTGATGTGGCCCAACACCTCGGAGGGGGTGAACTCCGGCAAGGTGCCATTGCGCTTGGATTCGAACAACAGCCGTGTGGTCATGAACTTCAACAACACGGTTACAAAGGCAGAGGATGCGCCATGGCCGGAAACATCGGCCAGGTAAAACGCGACACGCCGCTCATCAACACGGAAGTAGTCGACGAAATCACCCGACAGGTACAACGACGGGATGATCTGGTGAGCGAACTGGAATTCGTCGATGGTCCACGGGCTGACCGGCAACATGTTCATCTGCACCTGGCGACCGGCGTTCTGGTCTTCCTGGAGCAGGTTCAGGCTGGCTTCGAGTTCGCGGTTGGCGGTTTCGAGTTTTTCGCGGTAACGCTGGTTTTCCAACAACAGGCGTGCACGGTCCAGGGCGCGACGTACCGAGTGCTCCAGCACCGCCAGGTCTTCCAGGGGCTTGATCAGGTAGTCGGCAGCGCCCAGGCGCAAGGCCTCGACGGCATCGTTCATCACCCCGGCACCGGACACGACAATCACCGGCGTCTGCGGGGCAAGCTCGGTCACCTGGCGAATCAGCTCGAGGCCGCCCATCTGGGGCATGCGCAGGTCGCAGATCACGAGGTCGGGCTTGTCGCGCTCGAACACTTGGAGACCCTGTTGGCCATTGCTGGCCTGCAGGACGCTGAAGCCACTGTCTTCCAAATAGGCCGCGAGGCTCGCGCGCACTACTTCGTCGTCATCGATTATCAGCAGCGTGGCACTGGTTTTTTGCATGTGGGCAAACGGCGCCAGAATTAGGTTGGCGTAGGTGGCTCGGCAATGGCCGGGCGCACGTACTGGATTCGCTTTCTAGCCTCTCTGTCCTACAACATACGGGATTTTAGCCCACGCACAACGGTAAAGCAGAGGTGCCCTTCTAAGGCGCAGACGGTACTCCCATCCGCCAGGGGTTTCAAGCTCATGCCGATGGTCGCCGGGCGTCTTTACACCGCAAATCACCGGGAGTTATAAGAACGGGCACGACCACAACACAAAGTAAGGATGGAACCCATGAGCGAACACGAGCGCGACTACGCCGAAAAACGCGATTTCATCCGCATGCGCGTGGATGCCGATGTGTCTCTTATCCACGCCGGGCAGGAGATTGCCGGGGTGTGCGTGGACCTTTCAAGCTCCGGAATGCAGGTCCAGGCGCCTCGCCATTTCAACGCAGGCGACCACCTGACGGTGCGCATCGAATCGGAGCACGCCGCACTCAAGGGGTTGGAGGCGGACACCGAAGTGGTCTGGACCAAGACCACCGGTGACGAGCAGCAACTGGGCCTCAAGATCTTGAAAATGCACTGAAAAGTGCGCACAAAAAAAGGCGACCGCCAGGGTCGCCTTTTTTCATTTCAAAACGTCACGGCTTAGAAGTCGTCGACGACCTTGCCATCCTTGACCTTGAACTCACGGTTCTGCAGGTAGGCGTTGCGGATAAACGTATATTTGTCGCCGGTGATCAGCTTCTCGCTGTCGAGCAGGCTGGCACGGGTG
Source organism: Pseudomonas sp. GW821-FHT05D12 (assembly GCF_059419825.1). Lineage (NCBI taxonomy): Bacteria > Pseudomonadati > Pseudomonadota > Gammaproteobacteria > Pseudomonadales > Pseudomonadaceae > Pseudomonas > Pseudomonas sp. GW821-FHT05D12. The sequence continues at coordinate 265,354 of NZ_JBWKSN010000007.1, forward strand.
TCCACGATATTCAGGCCGAAGGTGCTGTTGCGCCAGCCGATATCGTTCATGTAGCGGTACGGTTGGGTGTAGCTGTCCACGTACTTGGACGGCGCGTCACGCAAGGTGCTCGGGCCCAGCAACGGCAGCATCACGTAAGGCCCGCTGCCGACGCCCCAGTAGCCGAGGGTCTGGCCGAAGTCTTCGTCACTGCGCTGCAGCCCCATTTTGGTGCCGACATCGATAAACCCCAGCACACCGAAGGTGGTGTTCATCAGCAGGCGAGCCGTGTCCACACCCGCCGCATGCGGCTTGAGTTGCAGCACGTTGTTGGCCAGGTTGCCGACATCGCCGATGTTGCGGAAGAAGTTGTGCACGCCGTCCTGCACGAACTGCGGAGTCACAAACTGATAGCCCTGGGCCAACGGCTTGAGCGCGTAGGTATCAACGGTGTCGTTGAAGGTGAAGATCGGGCGGTTGACGCTTTCCCATGGATCGTCTTCGGACGCGGCCTGTGCGGCGAACGGCGCCAGCAGCACAGTGGCACACACCGACAGCTGAGCGAAGTAGTGGCTCCAGCGCATAGCTTTTGCTCCTTGAATGGTCTGTCATGGGCGCTATGCCCTGAATAAGACGGCCAGTATATGACGGAAGTGTCCAATTAGGCAGCATGCAGGAAACGACATACGGGAAATGCACAAAATTCCTACAATTAACCCTGCTGTCATCGGCTTGTCATCGTGCCCCGCTAGCGTCAGGGCTATTTCAGGGATGTTGAAATGCCTCACGCCGAGATTGCCATCGCCAGCGCGCCTGCCTTGACTGCAGTTCTGTTTGGCCTGAGTGGCTGCCTGGTGGACTTCGGTTCCCGGGCACGCACCGATTCCCCCACGCTTGGCTCCCATGCCACACCCGGCGCCCTGAAAATCCTGCGCAGCCTGAAGGATCAAGGCGTGCCCTGCGCCTGGCTGGATGAATTGCCACCCCCGGTGACCACCGCGCTGTCGGCCTCACTTCCCGAGTGGCTCAAGGCTGCATCGCCCTCCTCCATCCGCTGGCCTGCGCCCCACGCGTGCTGGCAAGCCTTGATGGAACTGAATATCGAACGCCTGGAAGGCTGCGTGCTGGTCAGCGGCGAGCCGCGCTTGCTGCAATCGGGGCTGAACGCTGGCCTGTGGACCATCGGCCTGGCCTCGTGCGGCTCGCTGTGCGGCATGGCCCCCGAGCAATGGCAGGCGCTGAGCGAGCAGGAGCGCGAGTACAAGCGCGGCAAGGCCACCGTCGCCCTGTATGGCCTGGGCGTGCACTCGGTGATCGACCACCTGGGCGAGCTCGGCAGTTGCCTGGCCGACATCAGCCTGCGCCAGCTCAAGGGCGAGAAGCCCTGATCGAGATCATGCACGGAGGGCGCCAGTGGATTAATCTACAGGTCAGCTCGTAGACCTTTCTCGGCGTGCCGTGGTCTATGCCAGTGCCTATCGATAAAAGGAACCACGTCATGCCTGATCGCAAAAAACTGGAAGAACAGGTCGAGATCCTGCGCGGGCAGTTGGAACAGGAACCGCCGCTGCCGGAAGAAAAACGCGAAGCGCTGGAAGCCTTGATTGCCAAGTTTGAATTACAACTTGAACTTGAACCGGCGACTCAGACGCCGAGTATTTCCGATGATGTGAACCAAGCGGCCATAGAGTTCGATGCCGATCATCCGGTCATTTCCGGCACATTGCGCAATATCATGATCACCCTGGGCAACATCGGGATCTGAACCAAGCCCCAAGGCAAGCGCAGAAACCCATGTGGGAGCTGGCTTGCCTGCGATCGCGATCATTCAGTCATCCATCAGGTGACTGATACACCGCAGTCGCAGGCAAGCCAGCTCCCACATTTGATTTGCGTGATAGCTACTGGCGAGCCAGGCGCACGTTCTGGAACGCCACATCCTCGGTGCTGCGGTACGGGTTGATGTCCAGCCCGCCACGCCGCACATACCGCGCATACACCGTCAGTTTCTCTGGCTTGAGCAAGCGCTGCAGGTCCAGGAAGATGCGCTCCACGCACTGCTCATGGAAGTCCGAATGCTGGCGAAAGCTCACCAGGTATTCGAGCAAACTGGCGTGATCAAGTGCCGCCCCGCGATAGTCCACCACCACGCTGCCCCAGTCTGGCTGGCTGGTCACCGGGCAGTTGGATTTGAGCAAGTGGCTGTGCACGCTCTCCTCGACCACACGCGAAGCATCGCAGCGCAAGAGTTCGGGGCGCGGGTGTTCGTAGTTGCTGACGCTGATATCCAGATCGTCGATGCACACACCCGGCAAAGCCTGCACGCCTTCGGCTTCAACCTCGGCCAGGCTGCGCACGCGCACGCTCACAGGCTTGCCGGCAGCCGCGCTTAGGTCGGTGCGCAGGGTGGCTTCCAGGCTGTGTACGTCGGCAAACGCGCTCTGGTTGAGCGAATTGAGGTACAGCTTGAATGACTTGGATTCGATGATGTTCGGCGAATCGGCCGGAATGCTGAATTCACCGATGGCCACCACCGGCTTGCCCGATGGCAACAACCAGGACAATTCGAAGCAATTCCAGAAATCCACGCCTTTATAAGGCAGGGTCTCGGCGCTCAGGCCCAGCTCGGCCCATTTGGCGGCGCGCGGAATCGGGAACAGCAACGAGGGGGTGTAGGTGGAGATGTATTCACTGGACTTGCCCAGCGGCGAATGTTCGGCTGCGGGATGCATGGCGGAAACCTGGCTAAATAAACCCCGCCAGTCTACCAGCCTTTGATCCCGCCTCTAAGAACCGCCTTACTCGACGGTCAGCTTGCCGACCATCCCCGCCTGGTAATGCCCCGGCAGGTTGCACGCGAACTCGAGCCCGGTGGCCTTGGTAAAGGTCCAGGTCAGCTCGGCGGTTTTGCCCGGCTCCACCAGCACACTGTTGGGGTCGTCGTGCTTCATGCCGCCCATGTCGCCATGGCCCATCGCACTGTGGTCCATCTTGCCCATACCGGTGGCGGTAAGCATGCCGCTGGCTTGCATCTGCAACATTTCCTTCTGGTGCTCGGCATGCATCGCCGCGTCACCCAGGTTGAATTCATGGAGCAACTGGCCTTTGTTGACGAGTACAAAGCGCACCGTCTCACCAGCCTTGACGTCCAAGGACTTGGGTGAAAAGGAAATGTCCTGCAGCGTGACTTGCACAGTGCGCGTGGCCTGGTTCGCCGGCGCCGGCTGGCCGAACGCGTAAGTGTGAGCCGTGTCAGCCGCCGCACCGAAACTCAGCGCCAACAGGCAGCCCGCCAACATCAGGGGAGTACGCAACGCCATCTCTCTTCTCCGAAACTATGTAAACCGCAGGATCAGCACTCTAAGATGACGCCGCTGCCAGCCAGCTGACTGCTAGATTACAACTTTGTCAGGTTGCGCCCTTACCCCGGCCCCCACGGTATAAAGCCGGTCGTGCCCTGTTTGCCAAGAGCTGCCCATGAAACTGTTGATTGTCGAAGACCAAGCCAAAACCGGCCAATACCTGCGCCAGGGCCTGGCCGAGGCTGGCTTTACCACCGAATGGGTGGCCGACGGCGCCAGCGGCCAGCACCTGGCGTTGACCGGCGACTACGACCTGCTGATCCTCGACGTGATGCTGCCCGGCCGCGACGGCTGGCAAATCCTGCAAGCGGTGCGCGGCGCCGGCCTGGATATTCCGGTGCTGTTCCTGACCGCCCGGGATGCCGTGGAAGACCGCGTGCACGGCCTGGAACTCGGCGCTGACGACTACCTGGTCAAACCCTTCGCCTTTTCCGAACTGCTGGCACGCGTGCGCAGCCTGTTGCGCCGTGGCAGCAGTGCCCCGCAGGAAACCGCCTTGCAGTTGGCCGACCTGCGCCTGGATTTGATTCGCCGCCGTGTCGAACGGGACGGCCAGCGCATCGACCTCACCGCCAAGGAGTTCTCGCTGCTGGAACTGTTGCTGCGCCGCCAGGGCGAAGTGCTGCCCAAGTCGCTGATTGCCTCCCAGGTCTGGGACATGAATTTCGACAGCGACACCAACATCATCGAAGTGGCGATCCGCCGGTTGCGCCTGAAAGTCGACGACAACTACCCCACCAAGCTGATCCACACCGTGCGCGGCATGGGTTATGTGCTGGAGGCACGGTGCAATTGATCTCGCGCCTGTCCCTGGCCAGCCGCCTGGCCTTGCTGTTTGCCGGCTGTACTGCGGTGGTGTCGCTGCTGGCCGGCGTGCTGTTCAATCATGCCAGCGAAATGCACTTTATCGAGTTGGACCAGCAACTGCTCGACGGCAAACTAGTCGCCTTGCGCAGTACCTTGCAGGGCGTCGACACGCCGCAGCTGTTTGCCCAGCGCGAAGCGCAACTGCGCACCGAACTCACTCGCCAACCCGACCTGACGCTGCGCATCAGCGCCGCTGGCCAGCGCTGGTTTGACGGCGCGGCGGGCATGAGCTTGCCCGAGGCACCGGGCTTGTACCGCCTGCAGAACGCCGGCACCGACTACCGCGTGTACAACGTGCCACTGGCGCCGAGCCAGCCGGACTCGCCGCAACTGAGCCTGATACTCGACATCACTCACCACCAACACTTCCTGCAGCGCATGCAGCACCTGATCTGGTTGACTGTCGGCCTCTCGGCCCTGGCCACCGCATTGCTCGGCGCCTGGGCCGCGCGCAGTGGGTTGCGGCCCTTGCGACGCATGGGCGATGTGGCGGCCAGCGTCTCCGCGCATTCCCTGACCCAGCGCCTGCCCGAGCAGCACATGCCGCCAGAGCTGGCGGAGCTGGCCCAGGTCTTCAACGCGATGCTCGGTCGCCTGGATGACGCGTTCCAGCGCCTTTCGGCGTTCTCCGCCGATATCGCCCACGAACTGCGCACGCCGCTGTCGAACCTGTTGACCCACACCCAGGTCATCCTCACCCAGCCGCGCCCGCTGGAGGACTACCGCGAGGCGCTGCACAGCAACCTGGAAGAGTTGCAATGGATGGCGCAACTGGTCAACGACATGCTCTACCTGGCCAAGGCCGACCACGGCTTGCTGGTACCCACGCGCGAACCGCTGGCGCTGGCGGAGGAAGTCGACGCGTTGCTGGAGTTCTTCACGCTGCTGGCCGAAGACGCGCAGGTCAGCCTGGTGTGCGCAGGCGCTGCCCATACACGCGGCGATCGCAGCATGCTGCGCCGGGCCTTGTCGAACCTGCTGGATAACGCGCTGCGGTTTACCCCGGCGGGTGGCGAAGTGCGGGTACGGATGACAGAAGGTGCTCGCGGGGTGACGCTGACCGTGGAGAACAGCGGTGAAGGTATTGCACCGGCGCTGTTACCGCGCCTGTTTGATCGCTTCTATCGAGTCGACCCGGCGCGCCGTGAAGGCAGCAGCGAGCATGCAGGGCTGGGCCTGGCGATTACCCAGTCGATCGTGCGAGCGCATGGCGGAAGGATTTATTGTGAGTCGCAGGCAGGATGGACGCGGTTTGTGATTGAGTTGCCGAAGGAGGATTGAGGCAAGCTGGCGGACCCTATCGCAGGCAAGCCAGCTTGTGAATACATTCAAATATGAGAGCTGACTTACCTGCGATTGCGGTGTTAACGGCTACGAATATCTGAGGGCATGCGCCGGCTCAATCTTCGCCGCGCGATACGCCGGGTAAATGGTCGCCAAGAAGCTCAACACAAACCCCGCCGAGCAAATCAGCAACACATCCCCACCCTGCAGCTCCGACGGCAGGTTGCTGACAAAATACACATCCGAACTGAAGATATGCTGCCCAGTCACGCGCTCCAGCCAGCCCACCAGCTCACTGACATTCAGCGCCGCAATCACTCCCAGCACGCCGCCGATCAAGGTGCCGACGATGCCGATCACCGTGCCCTGCACCATGAAGATCGCCATGATCTGCCGAGGCGTGGCGCCGATGGTGCGCAGGATCGCGATGTCTGCGCCCTTGTCATTCACCACCATGATCAAGGTCGCGATGATGTTGAACGCGGCCACGGCGACGATCATCAGCAACAGCAGGCCGATCATGGTCTTTTCCATCTTCATCGCGCTGAACAGGCTGCCCTGGGTGTGGGTCCAGTCATCCGCCTTGTAGGCTGCACCGAGGCTGCCGGCGATGTCCGTCGAGACCTTGGGCGCTGCGTACAGGTCCTTCACCGCCAGGCGCACGCTCTGCACCTGGTTCGGCTGCCAATGCTGTATCTCGGCAGCGTCAGCCATATGGATCAGGGCCATGGAGCCATCCAGCTCGGCGCCGACCTTGAAGATGCCGACCACATTCAAGCGCTGCATGCGTGGGGTGATACCGCCCGGAGCGCTGCTGATTTCCGGCACGATCAGGGTCAGCTTGTCGCCCACACTCAGGCGAAAACGCCGCGCGGTGATTTCACCGACGACCACGCCGAACTCGCCGGGCTTCAGGTCGTCGAGTTTGCCCTGCACGATGTGCTGGGCCACGATCGACACCTTGCCTTCCTGCGCCGGATCGACGCCGCTGATCTCGATCGGCTGCATCGCGCCCTTGTAGGAGAACATGCCGTCCATCTGCGTGAACGGAACAGCGGCGGTGACTTCTGGATTTTTCATCGCCGCCGCCGCTACCGGCTGCCAATCATCGATCGGGTTCACGCCGACGATGGTCGCGTGGGGCACCATGCCGAGGATGCGCGAGCTCATTTCGCGCTGGAAGCCGTTCATCACCGACAGCACCACAATCATTGCCAGCACGCCCAGGGCGAGGCCGATCATCGAGGTCATCGAGATAAACGAAACAAAACGGTTGCGGCGCTTGGCGCGGGTATAGCGCGTGCCGATGAAAATCGATAACGGTCTGAACATTCGCGGGCACCGTTGAAAAAATGAAAAAACCCGGCGCTATAGGCACCGGGCTTGAAACGGATCAGATGGCGACCAAGTGACCTTCCTGCAGGTGCAGCACACGGTCCATCTGGCGGGCCATGCTCATGTCATGGGTCACCACCAGGAACGCGGTGCGCATCTGGGTGCTCAGCTCCAGCATCAAGTCCTTGATGCCCTGGGCGGTGTGGGAGTCGAGGTTGCCGGTAGGCTCATCGAGCATCACCAGGCCCGGGTTGTTCACCAGGGCACGGGCAATCGCCACACGCTGGCGCTCGCCGCCGGACAATTCGGCCGGTTTGTGCTCCAGGCGATGGCCAAGGCCGACGCGCTCCAGCAACGCCTTGGCACGCTCGCGCGCCTGCGGGATCGCAGTCTTGCCGATCAACAGCGGCATGCACACGTTTTCCAGCGCAGTGAATTCCGGCAACAGGTGGTGAAACTGGTACACAAAGCCCAGCGAACGGTTGCGCAACTGGCCACGGGCTTTTTCACCCAGGGCCGACAGCTCTTCACCGGCCAGCCAGACGCTGCCCTGGGACGGCGTATCGAGGCCGCCCAGCAGGTTGAGCAAGGTACTTTTGCCGGAGCCGGAACTGCCGACGATCGCCACGCGCTCGCCCGGATGCAGTTCAAGTTGCAGGTTGGACAGCACCACCACCGATTCCGGGCCTTCCTCATAGGATTTGCCCAGGTTGCGGCAGCTCAGGATTGCTTTTTCACTCATGCCCGATTCACTCATAACGTAAGGCCTGTGCTGGCTGGGTACGTGCCGCGCGCCAGGCTGGATACAGGGTGGCAAGGAAACTCAGGACCAACGCGGCGCCACCCACCATCAGCACGTCCTGGGTTTGCACCTGGGACGGCAGGTAATCGATGAAGTAGACGTCGGCGTTGAGAAACTTGTGGCCGATCAGGGTTTCGAGGCCGGCGATCGCCGCACTCACATTCAGTGCGGCCAGGATTCCCACAGCCGTACCGATCAAGGTGCCGACCACGCCGATCACGGTGCCCTGCACCATGAAAATCGCCATGATCTGCCCCGGCGTGGCGCCCAGGGTGCGCAGGATAGCGATATCGCCTTTCTTGTCATTCACCACCATCACCAGCGTGGAGATGATGTTGAAGGCGGCGACGGCGACGATCAGCAGCAACAGCAGGCCGATCATGGCTTTTTCCATGCGGATGGCCTGGTACAGGTTGCCGTGGGTGCGAGTCCAGTCGCGGGCGTAGTACTGGGATTCGCCCAGGTGCTGGGCAATTTCCCAGGCGCCGCGCGGGGCGTCGAACAGGTCGTTGAACTTCAGGCGCAGGCCCTGCACCTGGTCCGGCTGCCAGCGGTGCAGGCGCGCCAGGTCGGTGAGGTTGGTCAGGCCGAGGTAGCCGTCGATCTCGCCGGCGCCGACGTGGAAGGTGCCGACCACGGTGAAGCGCTTCATGCGCGGGAACATCCCGGCCGGGGTCACGGTGACTTCCGGGGCGACGAAGGTCAGTTTGTCCCCGAGGCCCACGCCGAGCTTCGCCGCGGCCTTGTCACCGATGACGATGCCGAAGCTGCCGGGCGCGAGGTCGTCGAGTTTGCCCTGCAGCATGAACTTGTCGATGATCGAGACGTTGCGCTCCTGGACCGGGTCGATGGCATTGAGCAGGATTTTCTGCACCTTGCCGTCATTGGTCAGCAGCCCCTGCATCTGGGTAAACGGCGCGACGGCCACCACCTTGGGGTTCTGCTTGACCTTGGCGGCCAGGCTTTGCCAGTCGTTGATGGGCGCATCGCCCTCGATGGTCGCGTGGGGCACCATGCCCAGCACGCGGGTGCGCATCTCATGATCGAAGCCGTTCATCACCGACAACACCACAATCATCACGACCACGCCCAAGGCGAGCCCGATCATCGAGGTCAGGGAAATGAACGACACAAAATGATTGCGACGCTTTGCACGGGTATAACGCGTGCCGATAAATACGAAGAGAGGTCTGAACATGTCGGGGCTTGTTCGGAGGAAAAGAAGACGTCCCGGTGGCGGGGTCTGGTAAGCAGCTTTACACTCAGACCATTACCGTTACCTGGGATTCGCCATGTCGACATTAGATGAAGAAGAGCGCCGCGAATACTACCGTATCGACGACATGATCGCACTTCAAATCAAAAGCCTGTCTGCCCCCGAAGCGGCGAGCAAAGAAGTGTTGCTGGATGATTCCCCGCTGTTCAATCTGCTCAGTGAACTGCACCTGAGCGAGTTCGAAGCCCAGCACCTGTTACGCCAGCTCAGCGAGAAAGACCGTACCCTCGCCGCCTTTCTGCGCGTGCAGAACAAACGCCTGGACCTGCTCAGCCAGATCATGGCGCGCGGCCTGCTGGATGAAGTCGGTGCGCCGCAGCCGGTGATCATTTCCGAAGGCGGCATCGACTTCCAGCACCCCACGCCCCTGCCGACCGGCGCGCACCTGGCGGTCAAGCTGGTGCTGATGCCCCAGGCGCTCGGCCTGTTGCTACGCGCGCGGGTCACCCACTGCGATCCCAAGGGCGCAGGTTTTGATGTGGGCACGGAATTCGAATCCATGACCGATGCCCAACGCCAGCTGCTCGCGCGCTATATCCTGCAGAAACAAGCCCAGGAACGGCGCCTGGCGCGGGAACAGAGCGACGCCCAAGACACCTGAATTCGTATCACCCCGCCAGCAGACCTGGCGCATAGGAGCAACTGTGACCCTGATTTACGGCCACCGCGGTGCCAAAGGCGAAGCACCGGAAAACACCCTGACCAGCTTCCAGGAGTGCCTCAAGCACGGTGTACGCCGCTGCGAACTGGATTTGCACCTGTCCATGGACGGCGAGCTGATGGTCATCCACGACCCGACGCTCAAGCGCACCACTGACCGGCGCGGCAAGGTCGTCGAGTATTCGGCGGCGGACCTGGTGAAGATGGACGCGCGCAAAGGCGGCCCCGGCTGGGTCAAGCCGTGCCCGATCCCACGCCTGGAAGAGCTGTTCGAGCAGTGCGACTTCGATCACTGGCAACTGGAAGTCAAAAGTGCCTCGCGCACCCGCGCCGCAACCACCGTACTGGCCATCCGCGAAATGGCGGTGCGCTTTGGCCTGATGGACAAGGTCACCGTGACCTCAAGCTCGCGGGAAGTGCTGAAGGCAGCGGTTGAACTGACCCCGGACCTGTCACGCGGCCTGGTCGCCGAATACGCCTGGCTCGACCCGCTGAAGGTCGCGCAGAACTATGGTTGTGAGTTTCTGGCATTGAACTGGACGTTGTGCACCCCTGAGCGTCTGGAAAAAGCCCAGCGCCAGGGCTTGCACGTGTCCGTGTGGACAGTCAACGAACCCGCGCTGATGCGCAGGCTCGCCGACTTCGGCGTAGATAGCCTGATTACAGACTTTCCCGGTTTGGCCACTGCCACCCTCGAGAATTACTGAAATCGGTCTCCCCGGCCGGCTCAGGCCACCGGCCGGAGCCGCTCAAAAAAGCCGGTTGAGGCCGTCGTAGGCCGCTACCCGATAGGCTTCGGCCATGGTCGGGTAGTTGAACGTGGTGTTGACGAAATACTTGAGGGTATTGAGTTCACCCGGCTGGTTCATGATGGCCTGGCCGATGTGGACGATCTCCGACGCCTGATAGCCGAAGCAGTGCACGCCGAGCACCTCAAGGGTCTCGCGGTGGAACAGGATCTTCAGCATGCCTTGCGGCTCACCGGCGATCTGCGCACGCGCCATGCTCTTGAAGAACGCCTTGCCCACTTCATAAGGCACCTTGGCCTTGGTCAGCTCATGTTCGTTCTTGCCGATCGAGCTGATCTCGGGAATCGTGTAGATCCCGGTCGGCACGTCGTTCACATAACGCCAGCTGCCATTGTCGACGATGCTGCCAGCGGCCGAACGGCCCTGGTCGTGCGCGGCACTGGCCAGGCTTGGCCAGCCGATCACGTCACCGGCGCCATAGATGTTCGCCACGCAGGTACGGTAGTTCTCGTCCACCTCGATCTGGCCACGGCTGTTGACCTTGACCCCGATGTTTTCCATGCCCAGCTTGTCGGTGTTGCCGGTACGGCCGTTGCACCACAGCAAGGCGTCGGCCTTGATCTTCTTGCCGGACTTGAGGTGCAGGATCACCCCGTTGTCCAGGCCTTCGACCCGCTCGTACTCTTCGTTGTGACGCACAGTGATGTTGTTGTTGCTGAAGTGGTAGCTCAACGCCTGGGAAATTTCCGAGTCGAGGAAGCTCAGCAGTTGGTCGCGGTTGTCGACCAGCTCCACCAGTACACCCAGGCCGCTGAAGATCGAGGCGTATTCACAGCCGATCACGCCGGCGCCGTAGATGATCAATTTGCGCGGGGTGTGGCCCAGGCTGAGGATGGTGTCGCTATCGTAGATACGCGGGTGGTGGAAATCGATATCCGCCGGGCGATACGGACGCGAACCGGTGGCGATGATGATGTGCTTGGCCACCAGCTTCTCGACCACGCCGTTGGGGCATACCACCTCGATGGTTTGCTCATCGGCGAAGCTGCCGGTACCGAAGAACAGGTCGACACGGTTGCGGGCGTAGTAACCGGTGCGCGAAGCCACTTGCTTGGAGATCACCTTCTCGGCGCTTTTCAGCACGTCCGGGAACGAGAACCAGCGCGGCTCACCAATCGCCCGGAACATCGGGTTGGTGTTGAACTGCATGATCTGGCGCACCGAGTGACGCAAGGCCTTGGACGGGATGGTACCCAGGTGGGTGCAGTTACCGCCGACCTGGCGACGGCTATCGACCATCGCCACCTTGCGCCCTGCCTTCGCGGCGTTCATCGCCGCACCTTCTCCAGCCGGGCCGGAACCCAGTACCACCACGTCGTAGTTGTAGACAGCCATGCGTACTCCTCAGAACAGGCCAGGCGCACGGTTGAACGCCTGGCTAAATCATGCCGCGGCCAGCGGTCATGAAGGACAATTTGGCTCAAGTGTGTGAACCGGGGCACAGTCTATATAAGGCTCAACGCCGCGCACATTAACCCTTGGTCGCGTCGTAGGCCAGTCTTGCCTTTACTACAGAAACACGAAACAGGCATTACACTGCTGGCACGCAGCTTTACAGGACGAGCCATTATGCGGCATGTCGTTTTCTGTTTAATGATGATTTTTTCGCTGGCGGCGCAGGCGAGTGAGGCGGATCGGCTCCGGCAAGCCGATTTTCCGCTGCAATCCCATGAACTGGCGCTGAAAAACCAGGCGGTGCTTACCTACCTGTGGGCGGATGTCTACGCGGCGGCGCTGTATGCCCCGTCCGACCTGAGCGCCAAGCAGGCCTGGTCGCAACAAAAAGCGTTGCGCCTGACGCTGTATTACTTTCGCGACATCGACCGCAACGACGTGATCAAAGCCGCCACTGCCACGCTGCAGCGCCAGCAGGCCAGCGCCCGACTGAAGCCCGAGATAGACAAACTGCACGCCAGTTTTCGCGATATCCGCAGCGGCGATCGGTATGCCCTGGATTTTCGTCCGGGGCGTGGCTTGAAGCTGGAGATCAATGGGCAGGTGGTGTTCAGCAGTGGTGACGACGAGCTTGCCAGGACCTACCTGAGCCTCTGGCTGGCGCCCAATGGGCTGTCCGAACGCTTGCGTACCCAGTTGCTCAATTGAGGATTTGCGCTGGCTGAACGACCGCCTTCGCGAGCAAGCCCGCTCCCACATTTGACCGCGCGCGCCTGAGGACACCCGGTCGAATGTGCGAGCGGGCTTGCTCGCGAAGAGGCCCTCACAGGCACAAAAAAGCCCCGAACCAGTCGGGGCTTTTTCACTCATCGCATAGGCTTAGCGCGGGAATGCAGGCGGGTTGACCCCAGCCATGTCTTCCATCACGCGAACCACCTGGCAGCTGTAGCCGAACTCGTTGTCGTACCACACGTACAGCACAACGCGGTTGTCCTGGGTAATGGTCGCTTCCGCGTCCACCACACCGGCGTGGCGCGAGCCGACGAAGTCGGTGGACACCACTTCCTGCGAATTGACGAAGTCGATCTGCTTATGCAGGTCGGAGTGCAGCGCCATGTAGCGCAGGTACTCGTTCATCTCTTCACGGGTGGCGGCCTTCTCAAGGTTCAGGTTGAGAATCGCCATCGATACGTTCGGCGTCGGCACACGGATCGCGTTACCGGTCAGCTTGCCGGCCAGCTCAGGCAGGGCCTTGGCAGCAGCAGTGGCAGCACCGGTCTCGGTGATCACCATGTTCAGCGCCGCGCTACGGCCACGGCGATCGCCCTTGTGGAAGTTGTCGATCAGGTTCTGGTCGTTGGTGTACGAGTGAACGGTTTCGACGTGACCGTTGACGATGCCGAACTTGTCGTTCACAGCCTTCAGCACCGGCACGATGGCGTTGGTGGTGCAGGAAGCGGCGGACACGATCTTGTCGTCAGCGGTGATTTCAGCGTGGTTGATGCCGTGAACGATGTTCTTCAGCTTGCCCTTGCCCGGAGCGGTCAGGACAACGCGATCGATACCCGGGCAGGCCAGGTGCTGGCCCAGGCCCTCGGCATCACGCCAGACACCGGTGTTGTCCACCAGCAGGGCGTCCTTGATGCCGTACTGGGTGTAATCCACCTCGGACGGGTTCTTCGCGTAGATCACCTGGATCAGGTTACCGTTGGCGGTAATGGTGTTGTTTTCTTCGTCGATGACGATGGTGCCGTTGAACGGACCGTGTACCGAATCACGACGCAACAGGCTTGCGCGCTTGGTCAGGTCGTTCTCGGCGCCTTTGCGCACGACGATGGCACGCAGGCGCAGGCCGTCGCCGCCACCGGTTTTTTCGATCAGGATGCGCGCCAGCAGGCGGCCGATACGACCGAAGCCGTACAGCACGACGTCGGTGCCTTTGCGGGCTGCGGCGTTTTGCTGGCCAACCACTTCGGCCATTTCTTCACGCACGAACTGCTCGGCGCTGCGGCCGGCACCTTCCTTGCGGAATTTATAGGCCAGCTTGCCCAGATCTACCGAAGCCGCGCCGAGCTTGAGCTCGCTCATGGCCTTGAGCAGGGGGAATGTTTCGTGGACGGAGAGTTCGCTGTCGTCGGCAGAGCGATGGCGAGCAAAGCGATGCGCCTTGAGAATCGCGATGACTGATTGGTTGATCAGGCTGCGGCCATAGATCGAGCTCACCACATTGTTATTGCGGTACAGCTGACCGATAAGCGGAATCATCGCTTCAGCGAGTGCTTCACGGTCGATCCATTCACCAAGACACTGGTCGGGCTTCTGAGTCACGGGAACCTTCCACATGTAGGGGCAGAAAAAAGGGGCTACATTATGCCGCCCGACCGCCCTCGGAGCAATGCGCGCCCGGCAACAAAAAGTGCTTGCCAAAAACCAACACCGCGCTGCAGCCCAGTAAATACGCGGGCTCCAGAAGGCCACCTATTCGCCGACAACGCCGACTTGTCCGTAACCCTCCGAAACATACGCGCGAAATGGCACTACATATTGAGTCAAAACACGCCATTGTTTGTCTTAGCCACTACATTTCCTACAAACCGTAATAGGCTCAGTCAGCAACTGACAGGCGGCACCTCGGGCCGTTACAATTACCGACTTTGTCGCAACGCTTGGAGCTCAACCTTCCGTGCCCGTTCTGCGTCTACCGCTTCTCCCTGCCGCGGCAGGTAAACAGCACTGGGGCAACCTGCCCGGTGCCGCCCTAAGCCTGGCCATTGCCGAGGCTGCCAGCGCAGCCAAGCGCTTTACCCTGCTGCTCACCGCCGACAGCCAAAGTGCCGAGCGACTCGAGCAGGAGCTGAGCTTCTTCGCCCCCGATTTGCCGGTGCTGCATTTTCCCGACTGGGAAACCCTGCCCTACGATCTGTTCTCGCCGCACCAGGACATCATTTCCCAGCGCATCGCCAGCCTGTACCGCCTGCCGGAACTGGCCCACGGCGTGCTGGTGGTGCCGATCACCACGGCCCTGCATCGCCTGGCGCCGACCAAGTTCCTGCTGGGCAGCAGCCTGGTGCTGGATATCGGCCAGAAGCTCGATGTCGAACAGATGCGCACGCGCCTGGAAGCCAGCGGCTACCGCTGCGTCGATACGGTGTACGAGCACGGCGAGTTTGCCGTGCGGGGCGCACTGATCGACCTGTTCCCGATGGGCAGCAAGTTGCCGTATCGCATCGACCTGTTCGATGACGAAATCGAAACCCTGCGCACCTTCGATCCGGAAAACCAGCGCTCTATCGATAAAGTCGAGTCGATCAAGCTGCTGCCGGCGCGTGAGTTCCCGTTGCAAAAAGATGCGGTCACGCGCTTCAAGGCGCGCTTTCGTGAACGCTTCGACGTCGACTTCCGCCGCTGCCCGATATTCCAGGACCTCAGCAGCGGGATTACCCCGGCCGGTATCGAGTACTACCTGCCGTTGTTCTTCGACGAAACCTCGACCCTGTTCGATTACCTGCCCCAGGACACTCAAGTGTTCTCGCTGCCCGGCATCGAGCAGGCCGCCGAGAATTTCTGGAACGACGTGCGCAACCGCTATGAAGAGCGTCGCGTCGACCCTTCCCGTCCTTTATTACCGCCTGCCGAACTGTTCCTGCCGGTAGAAGACTGCTTCGCCCGCCTGAAAAACTGGCCGCGCGTGGTCGCCAGCCAACAGGACGTGGACGCCGGCAGTGGCCGCGAGCGTTTCCCTGCAGGCACGCTGCCGGATCTGGCGATCCAGGCCAAAGCCACGCAACCGCTGGAGGCGCTGTCCAACTTCCTCGGTGATTTCCCCGGCCGCGTGCTGTTCACCGCCGAATCCGCCGGGCGCCGCGAAGTGCTGCTGGAGCTGCTGGAACGCTTGAAGCTGCGGCCGAAAACCGTCGACAGCTGGCCAGACTTCGTCGCCGGCAAAGACCGCCTCGCGATCACCATCGCCCCGCTGGATGAAGGCTTGCTGCTGGATGACCCAGCCCTGGCACTGATCGCCGAGAGCCCACTGTTCGGCCAGCGCGTGATGCAGCGTCGGCGCCGTGAAAAACGCGCCGACGCCAACAACGACGCCGTGATCAAGAACCTCACCGAGCTGCGTGAAGGCGCGCCGGTGGTGCATATCGACCACGGTGTCGGCCGCTACCTGGGCCTGCAGACGCTGGAGATCGACAACCAGGCCGCCGAGTTCCTCACCCTGGAATACGCCGAGGGCGCCAAGCTCTACGTGCCGGTGGCCAACCTGCACCTGATCGCGCGCTACACCGGCAGCGACGACGCGCTGGCGCCGTTGCACCGCCTGGGCTCCGAGACCTGGCAGAAAGCCAAGCGCAAGGCCGCCGAACAGGTGCGCGATGTCGCCGCCGAGTTGCTCGACATCTATGCACGCCGCGCCGCACGCGAGGGCTACGCCTTCGCCGATCCAAAGGCCGACTACGCCACCTTCAGCGCCGGCTTCGCCTTCGAAGAAACCCCGGACCAGCAAACCACCATCGAAGCGGTGCGCGCCGACATGCTCGCGCCCAAGCCGATGGACCGCCTGGTGTGCGGCGACGTCGGCTTCGGCAAGACCGAAGTGGCGATGCGCGCCGCCTTCATCGCGGTGCACGGCGGCAAGCAAGTGGCGATCCTGGTGCCGACCACCCTGCTCGCCCAGCAACACTACAACAGCTTCCGCGACCGCTTTGCCGACTGGCCGGTGACCGTGGAGGTGATGAGCCGGTTCAAGTCCGCCAAGGAAGTGAATGCCGCCGTCGCCGACCTCGCCGAAGGCAAGATCGACATCGTGATCGGAACGCACAAGCTGCTGTCCGACGATGTGAAGATCAAGAACCTGGGCCTGGTGATCATCGACGAAGAACACCGCTTCGGCGTGCGCCAGAAAGAACAGCTGAAGGCCCTGCGCAGTGAAGTCGACATCCTCACCCTCACCGCCACGCCAATTCCGCGCACGCTGAACATGGCCGTGTCGGGCATGCGCGACCTGTCGATCATCGCTACGCCGCCGGCGCGCCGGCTGTCGGTGCGCACCTTCGTGATGGAGCAGAACAAAAGCACGGTCAAGGAAGCACTGCTGCGCGAATTGCTCCGCGGCGGCCAGGTGTACTACCTGCACAACGACGTGAAGACCATCGAGAAATGCGCCGCCGACCTCGCCGAACTGGTGCCGGAGGCGCGTATCGCCATCGGCCACGGGCAGATGCGCGAACGCGAACTCGAACAGGTGATGAGCGACTTCTACCACAAGCGCTTCAACGTGCTGATTGCCTCGACCATCATCGAGACCGGCATCGACGTGCCGAGCGCCAACACCATCATCATCGAGCGTGCCGACAAGTTCGGCCTGGCGCAGCTGCACCAGTTGCGCGGCCGGGTTGGCCGTAGTCACCACCAGGCCTATGCCTACTTGCTGACGCCACCGCGCCAGCAAATTACCGGCGACGCCGAAAAGCGCCTGGAAGCCATCGCCAACACCCAGGACCTCGGCGCCGGCTTTGTGCTCGCGACCAACGACCTGGAAATCCGAGGCGCCGGTGAATTGCTCGGCGACGGCCAGAGCGGGCAGATCCAGGCCGTGGGTTTCACCCTCTATATGGAGATGCTCGAGCGCGCGGTGAAAGCCATCCGCAAAGGCGAACAACCGAACCTCGACCAACCCCTGGGCGGCGGTCCGGAAATCAACCTCCGCTTGCCGGCGCTGATTCCCGAGGACTACCTGCCGGATGTGCATGCACGGCTGATCCTGTACAAGCGCATCGCTTCGGCGACCGACGAAGAAGGCCTCAAGGACCTGCAGGTAGAGATGATCGACCGCTTCGGCCTGTTGCCCGAACCGACCAAGAACCTGGTGCGCCTGACCCTGCTCAAATTGCAGGCTGAGCAGTTGGGGATCAAGAAGGTTGACGCCGGGCCGCAGGGCGGGCGTATCGAGTTCGAAGCGCAGACGCCGGTCGACCCACTGGTACTGATCAAGCTGATCCAGGGCCAGCCCAACCGCTACAAGTTCGAAGGGGCTACGCTGTTCAAGTTCATGGTGCCGATGGAACGTGCCGAAGAACGCTTCAATACCCTGGAGGCGCTGTTTGAGCGCCTCATCCCGAAATCTGCTTGAAGGACGCCCCCATGCGCCTGTTCCGCATTCTGAGCCTGTTGTTGGTGGTACTCGCACCTTCGGCGTTTGCCGACAGCCCGTACCTGGTGGAAATGATCCTGGTGCGACAGAACGCCGAGCCGGTGATCAACAGCCGCCCCGCGCCGGAAAACTGGGATGCTGGCGCCGCGCGGCTGGGTGAGCGGATGAGCCCGCCACGCCTGGGCAATATCGTCGACAAGCTCAGCGCCGACTCAAGCTACACCGTGCTCGCGCACAAGGCCTGGGAGCAGAACCTCGGCGAGCAGCCCGTGAAGATCGCGATCAGCGATGGCCAGGAGCAGTTCGGCCAGTTTCCCATCGAGGGCGTGCTGAACCTGCAACTGGGGCGTTTCACCGATATAGACGCGGATTTCTGGATCAATCAATTCGACGCCAACGGCAGCGTGATTGCCAGCGAACACCTGAGCCAGCACGACGTGCGCACCAAGAACAACCAACTCAACTACCTCGACGGCGGCCACCTGGCGCTGCTGATCAAGATCACCTCGCTGACCGCCAAGCCCCCCAGCGCGCCGCCGCCCGACATTCAGGACTGATCCAGCGCCATGCCCCTGACGTCGTCGTTGACCAAACCCCTGGCCCCTTCGTGGGCCAACCGCTTCAAAGAGCAGAGCCTGGAGCGCGGGCGGCGTTATGCGCTGGAGAACCGCGTGCGCATCGTCGAGTCCGGCGACAGCACCATCGTTGCCAGTTGCGAAGGCTCGGGCGGCAACGTGTATCGGCAGACCATCTCGTTGCGCGAATCGGCCAAGGGCACGTTGATCCTCGTCGACAGCCGCTGTACCTGCCCGGTGCACACCAATTGCAAACACATCGCGGCAGTACTGCTCAAGGTCCAGGAAACCCTCGCCTACCCGGCCGCCGCCCAGGATGCCGAGCTGCTCGAGAAGCTGCAGGCCGTGCTGGATAACCGCGTGGTGGTACCGCAGGTGGTGATGGAAGACGTGCCGCCGGTGCCACGCCTGTGGCTGGCGAGTGTCGAGTTCAGCGCGTTTGAACCGCGCAACGGCAAAATGCAGCGCTATATCCAGCATCGCGCGGCGCTGTCGTTCAATTACCTGGGCAACTATGTCAGCGGGCAGAAGAACGCCGATATCATTGTGCGCCAGGAAACCCAGAGCCTGCGCATCAAGCGCCATCCAGAGCTGGAGCAGCCCTATCGCGAGCAACTGCGCCTGCTGGGCTTCAAGATCGCCACGCGCCAGAGCAAGGCCTTGCCGGAAAGCGCCGGCGAACTGTTCGAGATGGTCAATGACAGCGCCTGGCTGAACTTCACCCTCAACGCCTCGCCCACCCTGCGCGCAGAGGGCTGGGAGCTGCAGATCGATGAGGATTTCGGCTTCGACCTGAGCCCGGTGGACGACTGGTATGCCACCGTCGACGAAGGCCCCGAACGCGATTGGTTCGACCTCGAACTGGGGATCATCGTCAATGGCGAGCGCCTGAGCCTGCTGCCGATCCTGCTCAACCTGATGCGCTCCCACACCGAAATCCTCAACCCGGAGAAGCTCGCGCGACGCCGCGATGATGAACTGATCCTGGTGAATATCCCCGGCTTGCCGAATGGCGGCCATGGCCCGCTGCAAGTGGCATTGCCCTATGGCCGGTTGAAACCGGTCCTGGCCACCCTCGGCGAGTTTTATCTGCAGGAACCCGGCACCACCACGCTGCGCCTGGCCAAGGCCGATGCGATCCGCCTCAACCCGCTGGATGACCTGCCGCTGCAGTGGCAAGGCGGTGAAAAGATCCGCAACTTTGCCCAGCGCCTGCGCGACATCAAGGACTTCACCAGCGTCGCGCCTGCAGGGTTGAACGCCACGCTGCGGCCTTATCAGCTGGAAGGCTTGAGCTGGATGCAGTCACTGCGCCAGCTGGATGTCGGCGGAATTCTTGCGGATGACATGGGCCTGGGCAAAACCCTGCAGACCCTGGCGCATATTCTTACTGAAAAAGCCGCCGGACGCCTGGACCGGCCGTGCATGGTGGTGATGCCCACCAGCCTGATCCCCAACTGGCTGGACGAAGCCGCGCACTTCACCCCGCAGCTCAAAGTGCTGGCGTTGTACGGCGCCGGACGTAAGAAACATTTTGCCAACCTGCAGGACTACGACCTGCTATTGACCACTTATGCGCTGTTGCCCAAGGACATCGAGACACTCGCCGCCCTGCCCCTGCACGTCTTGATCCTGGACGAAGCCCAGTACATCAAGAACCCGACGAGCAAGGCCGCCCAGGCGGCACGCGAGCTGAATGCCCGGCAGCGCCTGTGCCTGAGCGGCACCCCGCTGGAAAACCATCTGGGCGAGCTATGGTCGTTGTTCCACTTCCTGTTGCCGGGCTGGCTGGGTGACGTCAAAAGCTTCAACCGCGATTACCGCGTGCCGATCGAAAAACGCGCCAGTGATGTGCGATTGCAGCACCTCAACGGTCGGATCAAGCCGTTCCTGCTGCGCCGCACCAAGGAACAGGTGGCGACCGAGTTGCCACCCAAGACCGAGATTATCCACTGGGTCGACCTCAACGAGGCCCAGCGCGACGTGTACGAAACCATGCGCCTGGCCATGGATAAAAAGGTCCGTGACGAGATCACCCGCAAAGGTGTGGCACGCAGCCAGATCATCATTCTCGAAGCACTGCTCAATTTGCGCCAGGTGTGCTGCGACCTGCGCCTGGTCAACGACGCCACCCTGCCCGCGCGTGGCAGCAGCTCGGGCAAGCTGGACAGCCTGATGGAGATGCTCGAGGAATTGTTTGCCGAGGGCCGGCGGATCCTGCTGTTTTCCCAGTTCACCTCAATGCTGAGCCTGATTGAAGTTGAACTGCAAAAGCGCGGTGTTGCCTACGCACTGCTGACCGGCCAGACCCGTGATCGGCGCACACCGGTGAAGGACTTCCAGAGCGGCAAGCTGCAGATTTTTCTGATCAGTCTGAAGGCTGGTGGCGTGGGCTTGAACCTGACCGAAGCCGACACCGTGATCCACTATGACCCATGGTGGAACCCGGCCACGGAAAACCAGGCCACCGACCGTGCGTATCGGATCGGCCAAGAGAAGCCGGTGTTCGTGTACAAGATGATCGCGCGGGGCACGGTAGAGGAGAAAATCCAACACCTGCAGAAGGAGAAATCCGACCTGGCGGCGGGCGTGCTGGATGGGCGTACGACCGGGGATTGGCAGTTGGGCAACGAGGACATCGAGGCGCTGTTTGCGCCGTTGCCCAACAAGCAAGAGAAACGTTGATGGCCAGATGACCATCGCCGGCAAGCCGGCTCCTACTATTGGAACGCATTCGCCTGAAGGAACCGGCTTGTCGGCGATGGGCGCGACGCGGCCTCAATCAATCAACTGAGCATCCCGCAGCGCAGTCAGCGCCGCCAACCAACGTGGATCCTGCTTGTAGTCCGTCGAAGCAAACGCCTGCCCACGCATCCGCGCAATCCGCGCCGACGGCGTCACCTTCATGCGCTGCGCCGCACTCAGCGCCAGTTCCGCCGCCGCGCGGTCATTGCACACCAGGCCCATGTCGCAACCGGCGGTCAGCGCCGCTTCGATGCGACTGGCTGCATCACCGACCACATGCGCCCCGGCCATCGACAAGTCATCGCTGAAAATCACCCCATCGAACTGCAGCTCGCCGCGCAGAATGTCCTGCAGCCAACGACGCGAGAAACCGGCCGGCTGCGGGTCAACCTGTGGGTAGATGACATGCGCGGGCATCACCGCCGCCAGTTGCTGGCTCAGGCGTGCGAAAGGCACCAGGTCATTCGCACGAATCTGTTCCAGGCTGCGTTCATCATTGGGAATCGCGACGTGGGAATCCGCCTCAGCCCAACCGTGACCCGGAAAATGCTTACCGGTGGCGGCCATGCCGGCGCTGTTCATGCCACGGATAAAGGCCCCGGCAAGTACCGCAGCACGTTCGGGGTCGCCTTCGAACGCACGGGTGCCGACCACGGCGCTGCGCTGGTAGTCGAGGTCCAGTACCGGGGCGAAGCTGAGGTCGAGGCCTACCGCCAGCACCTCGGTGGCCATGATCCAGCCGCATTGCTCGGCCAGGTACTCGGCGTTGGGGTTATCCGCCAACGCACGCATGGCCGGCAGGCGCACAAAACCCTGGCGCAGGCGTTGTACCCGACCACCCTCCTGGTCGACCGCCAACAGCAGATCCGGGCGCACGGCACGAATCGCGGCGCTCAGCTCGCGCACCTGGCGTGGATGCTCGATATTGCGCGCAAAAATGATCAGGCCGCCCACTTCGGGTTGGCGCAACAACTGGCGATCCTCGGCCGTGAGCCAGGTACCGGCCACGTCGACCATCAAAGAACCTTGCAGCGCAACACTCATAATCCTTCCTTAAATAACGCACACAACCCGTTGACCTCACACGGCGCGACTGGCGCGGTGAGCTCAACGGGTTGCGAGTAAATAGCTGAATTCGGCATGGCGGCTAGCTTAGCGGATGCAAGCGGCCACGCACACCCGAAGCGGTCAAACCTTGGCGACGGTCGGCGCGGATTTGCTGCGTGGCCGCAATTGCGCGGCGGCCATCGTCGGGTCGGTCACACCGGTTTCGGCGCGCATGCCGGCGGCCAGGAAAGGCACCATCAGGCGCATGACCTGCTCGATGGAGGTGTTGACGCCGAAATCGGTCTCGGCAATCGCACGCAGGGCCTTGATCCCGGACATGCTGAACGCCGCCGCACCGAGCATGAAGTGCACGCGCCAGAACAGTTCGATCGGCGGGATACGCGGGGCGGCTTCGTTGACCAGCAACATATAGCGACGAAACACCTTGCCGTACATGTCTTCCAGATAACGCCGCAAGTGGCCCTGGCTCTGGCTGAATGCCAGCCCCAGCAGGCGCATGAAGATCGACAGGTCGTTGCCGCTGCGCGGCTGCACCACCAACGCCTGCTCGACCAGGATTTCCAGCAGGTCTTCCAGGGTTGGCTTGTGATCGGCCTTGGCCTGACGGCGCTCGAGCTCACGGTCGAGGCTGGCACAGAACGGCCCCAGGAAGCGCGAGAACACTGCCTGGATCAGGGCCTTTTTCGAGCCGAAATGGTAGTTCACGGCGGCGAGGTTGACCCCAGCCTTGCTGGTGATCAGCCGCAATGAAGTTTCAGCAAATCCTTTTTCCGCGAACAATTGCTCGGCAGCATCGAGAATGCGTTCAACGGTTTCCGACTGGGCCATGGCTACTCCGCCTGACAAACACTTGTTTGAAACATACGTTTCAGGGTGTGTCTTGTCAAGCCTGCGGGTTCGCTTTCCGGCCGGGCAGTCATCTATTTCGTCGCTATTTAATCACATCCCTACCGGTCTGTAGGCAGCGCTATCTCTGCCCTGTAGGACGGGTGACGAATGACCGTCCAGCGGAGTGCCCGAAAAGGATGATTGCCAAGCGCAGTTCACTGTATATAATCCCAGTCACTGTATAAAAAGACAGAGCGATCAACATGCTAAAACTGACGCCACGCCAAGCTGAGATTCTGGCTTTTATCAAGCGCTGCCTCGATGACAACGGCTACCCGCCGACACGAGCGGAAATTGCGCTGGAACTGGGGTTCAAGTCCCCCAACGCCGCCGAGGAACACCTCAAGGCCCTCGCTCGCAAAGGCGCGATCGAGATGACCCCGGGTGCTTCGCGCGGTATTCGCATCCCTGGCTTCGAAGCCAAGGCCGACGAATCGACCCTGCCGATCATCGGTCGCGTCGCTGCCGGTGCGCCGATCCTGGCGCAACAGCACGTCGAGGAATCCTGCAACATCAACCCCACCTTTTTCCACCCTCGCGCCGATTACCTGCTGCGGGTGCACGGCATGAGCATGAAGGACGTGGGTATTTTCGATGGTGACCTGCTCGCCGTCCACACCACCCGCGAAGCCCGTAATGGCCAGATCGTCGTCGCCCGTATCGGCGATGAAGTCACCGTAAAACGCTTCAAGCGCGAAGGCAGCAAGGTCTGGCTCCTGGCCGAGAACCCTGAGTTCGCCCCGATTGAAGTGAACCTGAAAGATCAGGACCTGGTGATCGAAGGCTTGAGTGTCGGCGTCATTCGTCGCTAAAGGAGGCATCATGCAGCTCGTGCACACCCCCCAACACACACAACTGTCGCTGTTCGAGGCCTTCATGGCCCAACCCCTTGCACCGATCCTCAAGGAAGCGGTCGAGGCGCCCTGGAGTGCCGAACCCGAGGCGTTCAGTGAATTGTCGTTGCGCGGTGCAGCTGGGAGCTGCCTGAGCCTGCTGGCGCCGATCCTTCGCGAATTGAGCGAAGAACAGGACGCGCGCTGGCTGACCCTGATCGCCCCGCCTGCCAGCCTGACCCAGGCCTGGCTGCGGGACGCGGGCCTCAACCGCGAGCGCATCCTGTTATTGCAGCCACGCGGCACGCAAAGCGCCCAGCAACTGACTTGCGAAGCCTTGCGCCTGGGCCGCAGCCACACTGTGGTGAGCTGGCTGAACCCACTGAATGCCACCGCCAAGCAACAGCTGATCAGCGCAGCGCGCACAGGCGACGCGCAGAGTTTGAATATTCGATTGGGATAACACGAAGACCCAGCTTGGTAAGGAGCGGGCTTATCTTAAGAACCGGCCTCTATGAATGGCGGGCTTGTTATGACAAGCGGGCTTATGTGACAACCGGGCTTAGCTTATATGTGGTGGGGGGCTTATATGTGGCGAGCGGGCTTGCCCCGCGTTGGGCTGCGAAGCGGCCCCAAAACCAAGCACCGTGGAATACCTGATACATCGCGTTGAATCCATCTAGGGCTGCTTCGCAGCCCAACGCGGGGCAAGCCCGCTCGCCACACAAGCCAGCTCACCACAACACGCCGATTAACCAGCAAGCCGATTCACCTCAACAAGCCTACTCGCCAAAGCAAACCTGACTCACCTCAAGAGATCTGGCGCCCCTCAAGACACCCGCCTCCGCCACAACAAGCCTGCTAACAACAGAACTCAGTGAAGCACTCGCGGCCCGTCTTCTTTCTCCGGCTCGCCTTCCGCCAGGCGACCAGCCATCTGCACGCCCACGCTCAACATGGCTTTAGCCACTTCCACGTGCTGGCCTTGGAGGAACACCTTGGCGTCCTCGGAAAAATCCAGAATAACCAGAGAACCCTCGTCCTCAGCCCGGCGCAGCTCGATTCGGCCGTCAGGCAACTCAACAATTTCCAGAAAGGACGTTGGCATAAAAGTCTGTTCTCCACGAAAGGCCGGGATTATATCAGTCATCCACCCGGAATCGCTGAGGATCTGGCCAGGTTTCTTTGCGGCTTGATGAATGGTGCCGGTATGCCTTGGTTAAAATGTGGCAGCGGGCTTGCTCGCGAAGGCGGTGTATCAGTGCCCTATAAACGCCTGGCACTCCGCCTTCGCGAGCAAGCCCGTCCTGGTGTAAATCAGTGACGCCGCCTCAGCACTCGTTGAGGCCTTCACGAAAGCGCAGGGCCATCTTTTTCAGCTCCTGGCGCCAGCCTTCCAGCTCTTCCCGGCTCAGGGGCTTGGGCTCTTCCTCTTCCAGCGCAACCGCTACGATCAACGGCTGAGTCACGTCGCCCTTGGGCACGTGGGGAATTCGCGGTGGCTGGAACATATCCGCATGCGCCTTGAGCAGGCGCGCCACCCAGCTAACAGGGCTCTGGGCCATTTCCACCAGCTCGGCCAGCTCAGGAATAGCCATGGCCTCCAGCACTTCGCGGTTCATGATCATTTCCGCGCGCGGCGAACCCGCCTGGGGCAAGCGATAGAACCCGGCGATTTCATGGCACAGCCCCAGCAACGCGCCGTACAGGTGGAACAACGCTGCCTCACGCCCCGCCTGGACCAGCGCGATGGCATTCATCTCCTTCCCTTCCTCGGCGCGGCCGAGGGCTTCCAGGGATAAGCCCGCGAAGTAAA
The DNA here is from genome assembly GCF_059419825.1 of Pseudomonas sp. GW821-FHT05D12. NCBI lineage: Bacteria > Pseudomonadati > Pseudomonadota > Gammaproteobacteria > Pseudomonadales > Pseudomonadaceae > Pseudomonas > Pseudomonas sp. GW821-FHT05D12. Next base: position 291,202 of record NZ_JBWKSN010000007.1, read on the forward strand.
TTTTCTGGTTGGTACGGGTATAGAGTTCGTTGGCCATAACGGCAGTCTCCACAACGAAAAAGCGTGATGCTGGCTTAACAGTGTCACGGATCAACCGCCCACACTGCAAGCATGGAGTAGAGGGCGGGCACTGCCCCTCTTTAGACACTATCTACGATGGTGCACACCTCTTTCTCATCAGCGCCATTAATTGCAGGCATCACCAGCGTCTCCAACCCCATTCACATGGCGCCCTATAGATAATTGACGGGCTAATACCCGGCTAATAGGTGGTCAGCTTTATGGGGAACGTTCCGTCACCTGTCACTCATTTCTCTGACAGCTAACCTGCGTGCCTTGAATGGAAAGTCCTTTTGCATAACCACAAAAGCAAATGCCCCGACAAGTCGGGGCATTTGCTTTCAGCCTGTTTCAGGCGACTTTCGTATTACTCGACCACGTCGATCAAGCGCCCTGGCGCTTGTCCTCGACCTTCCACTTACCGCCGTCGTAGAACGCTTTCCAGCCGGTAGGCTTGCCGTCCACTTCGGACTGCACGTACTGCTCCTTGGTCTTGCGGCTGTAGCGGATCACGGCCGGACGACCGTCGGGATCCTTCTTCGGCGCTTCACACAGGAAGTGGTACTTAGGATCGATCTCGTCCTTGTGCGGCACGATCTCCAGCACCAGCGGCGCTCGGGTCTCGCGGTTTTTCGGGAACTGGCTGGCGGCCAGGAACAGGCCCGAAGCGCCGTCACGCAGGATATAGGTGTCGTTGACCTTCTCGCACTTGAGTTCAGGCATCTTCACCGGGTCCATTTTCGGCGGCGCCGCGTCACCGCTTTTCAGCAGTTTGCGGGTGTTCTTGCACGTCGGGTTGGTGCAACCAAAGAACTTGCCGAAGCGGCCAGTCTTGAGCTGCATCTCGCTGCCGCACTTGTCGCACTCCAGGCTTGGGCCTTCGTAGCCCTTGATGCGGTAGCTGCCTTCCTCGATCTCGTAGCCGTCGCAATCCGGGTTGTTACCGCAGATGTGCAACTTGTGCTTCTCGTCGAGCAGGTAGGCATCCATCGCCGTGCTGCAGATCGGGCAGCGGTGCTTGCCACGCAGTACCAGCGACTCGGATTCACCCTCGTCGTCGGCGGCGATTTCATCGCCCGGTACCAGGTTGACGGTCGCCTTGCAGCGCTCTTTCGGCGGCAGGCTGTAGCCCGAGCAACCGAGGAATACGCCGGTAGACGCGGTACGAATCTGCATCGGGCGGCCGCACGTCAGGCACGGGATGTCAGTCATCACCGGCTGGTTGGCACGCATGCCGTTCTCGGGGCTTTCGGCCACTTCGAGTTTTTTCTTGAAGTCACCGTAGAACTCGTCGAGCACGTTTTTCCAGTCGCGCTCGCCCTGGGCCACGTCATCGAGGTTCTCTTCCATGCCGGCGGTGAAGCCGTAGTCCATCAGGTTGGAGAAGCTCTCGGACAAGCGCTCGGTGACGATATCGCCCATCTTTTCCGAATAGAAACGACGGTTGTGCAGCGCGACGTAGCCACGGTCCTGGATGGTGGAAATGATCGCGGCGTAGGTCGACGGACGACCGATACCGCGTTTTTCCATCTCTTTTACCAGGCTGGCTTCCGAATAACGCGCCGGCGGCTTGGTGAAGTGCTGGGACGGGTCGAGCTTGATCAGCTTCAACGTGTCGCCCTGGGCCATGTCCGGCAGCACATCGTCGTCGCCCGGCTTGGCGATCTGCGGCATGACGCGGGTGTAACCATCAAACTTGAGGATACGGCCCTTGGCACGTAGCTCGAAGTCACCAGCACCCACGCTGACGGTGGTGGACAGGTATTGCGCCGGCAGCATCTGGCAAGCCAGGAACTGGCGCCAGATCAGCTCGTAGAGACGCTCGGCATCGCGTTCCATGCCGCTCAGCTTGCTCGGCTCGGTGTTCGCGTCGGAAGGACGAATCGCTTCGTGAGCCTCCTGGGCGCCCTCTTTGCTGCTGTAGACGTTCGGCTTCTCCGGCAGGTACTTCTTGCCGAATTCGCTTTCAATATACGTACGCGCCATCGCCACCGCGTCCACCGAGAGGTTGGTGGAGTCGGTACGCATATAGGTGATGTAGCCGGCTTCGTACAGACGCTGGGCCATCATCATGGTTTTCTTCACGCCGAAGCCCAGGCGGTTACTCGCGGCCTGTTGCAGGGTCGAAGTGATGAACGGCGCCGACGGCTTGCTGCTGGTCGGTTTGTCTTCGCGCTTGACGATGCTGTAGCTGGAGGCCTTGAGCTTCTCCAGCGCGGCCATGGCCTGGGCTTCGTTCAGCGGCTTGAAGGCCTCGCCTTTCTCACGGGCCACTTCAAAGCGCACATTGGCGCCCTTGGCAGTCCCCAGGTCGGCGTGGACTTCCCAGTATTCTTCGGGGTTGAACGCACGGATCTCGCGCTCACGCTCCACCACCAGCTTTACCGCGACCGATTGCACACGGCCGGCGGACAGGCCACGGGCGATCTTGGCCCACAGCAGCGGCGAAACCATGTAACCGACGACGCGGTCGAGGAAACGCCGGGCCTGCTGGGCGTTGACGCGGTCGATATCCAGCTCACCCGGCTTGGAGAAGGCTTCCTGGATGGCTTTCTTGGTGATTTCGTTGAACACCACGCGCTTGTAGCGGCTGTCGTCACCGCCGATGGCTTCCCGCAGGTGCCAGGCAATGGCTTCCCCTTCGCGGTCCAAGTCCGTCGCGAGATAGATGGTGTCAGCATCCTTGGCGAGCCGGCGCAGCTCTTCGATGACCTTTTCCTTGCCTGGAAGGATTTCGTACTTGGCCTTCCAGCCATGTTCCGGGTCCACACCCATGCGCGAGACCAGCTGCTTGCGCGCTTTCTCTTTAGGGCTGAGCACCGGACCTTCGCCCGCAGCTGCCTTGCCGCGCTTGGCGGCTGGCTCCTTGCTGGCGCTAGCCGAACCGCTGGTGGGCAGGTCTCGGATATGGCCGATACTCGACTTCACCACGTACTCGTTGCCCAAGTACTTGTTGATGGTCTTGGCCTTAGCCGGGGATTCCACAATGACCAGCGATTTGCCCATGGATCGGAAAATTCCTGAATTCGAGAAGTGAAAGGCAGTTGGCGCCTGTCGCGGCAACGCTATATATAGTGGCAACAAGGTGAGGTCAAGCGCAGCATTCTGCGCGGCCTGCCGTTATTGCCCTGAAAAAAGACTGGGTTCGGTCTGGACCAAAGCAAAGCGCGGGACCTGCTCGCCGTCAACTTCGACGGTCTCCAGGAACATGCTCAAAGGACGTACCCAAAAGCCGTAATCGCCATACAGTGCTTGGTAAAACACCACTTCCTCTTCGGTCTCGGAGTGCCGTGCCACGTTGAATACGCGGTACTGCGGCCCCTTGTAATGTTGGTAGAGCCCTGGTTCGACTTTCATGCTCTGGCCCTCTTACAAAATTTGTTGAAAAAAAATATTAAAAATTCCAAAAAACAAAAACCGGGGCACTGGGCCCCGGCTTCCGTCATCCCAACGCTTAGAGGCGTTCGAAGACGGTGGAGATGCCTTGGCCGAGGCCAATGCACATGGTAGCAACCCCAAGGTTGCCGCCATTTTGCTTCATCACGTTAAGCAGAGTGCCGGAAATACGCGCACCGGAGCAACCAAATGGGTGGCCCAGGGCAATCGCACCGCCGTGCAGGTTAACCTTCTCGTTCATCTTGTCGAGTACTTTCAGATCTTTCAGCACTGGCAGGGCCTGTGCGGCGAAAGCTTCGTTGAGCTCGAAGAAGTCGATATCGGAGATGGTCAGGCCTGCGCGCTTCAAGGCTTTTTGTGTGGCCGGTACTGGACCATAGCCCATGATTGCCGGGTCCACACCTGCGACTGCCATCGAACGAATCACCGCCATCGGCTGGATACCCAGGTCCTGGGCCCGCTGCGCCGACATCACGATCATGCACGAAGCACCGTCCGTGATCTGCGACGAAGTACCGGCTGTCACGGTGCCACCCTTTGGATTGAAGGCCGGCTTGAGGGCCGCCAGGCTTTCCAGGGTGGTATCCGGACGAATGGTTTCGTCGTAGTCGAACAGTTTCAGGAAACCGTTCTCGTCATAGCCGTTCATCGGGATGATCTCATCCTTGAACTTGCCTTCCACGGTCGCCTTGTGGGCGAGCTGGTGGGAACGCAGGCCGAAGGCGTCCTGGGCTTCACGGGTAATGCCGTGCATCTTGCCGAGCATTTCCGCGGTCAGGCCCATCATGCCCGAGGCTTTTGCCGCGTACAGCGACATGTGCGGGTTAGGATCGACGCCATGCATCATGCTGACGTGGCCCATGTGCTCCACGCCACCGACCACGAACACATCGCCGTTGCCGGTCATGATCGCCTGGGCGGCGGTGTGCAGCGCGCTCATCGACGAGCCGCACAGGCGGCTGACGGTCTGGCCAGCGGCCGTGTGCGGGATCTGGGTCATCAACGACGCCATGCGCGCGATGTTCCAGCCCTGCTCCAGGGTCTGGTTGACGCAGCCCCAGATCACGTCCTCGACTTCGTTCGGGTCGACCTTGACGTTACGCTCCAGCAGTTTGCTGATCAGGTGCGCCGACATGTCTTCGGCGCGGGTGTTGCGGTGCATGCCGCCCTTGGAGCGGCCCATCGGAGTACGACCGAAGTCGACAATCACGACGTCTCTTGGATTCAAGCTCATAAATATTCTCGCTCAAGTGTATGGGACGCTTAACCGAAGAAGCTCTGGCCGTTCTTGGCCATTTCACGCAGCTTCGCGGTCGGGTGGTACAGCGGGCCCAAATCAGCGTATTTGTCAGCCAGGGCAACGAACTCGGCCACACCGATCGAGTCGATGTAACGCAGCGCACCGCCACGGAATGGAGGGAAACCAATACCGTACACCAGGCCCATATCGGCTTCGGCGGCGGTCTCGACGATGCCGTCTTCCAGGCAACGCACGGTCTCCAGGCACAGGGCGATCATCATCCAGTTGATGATGTCCTCGTCGGACACCTCACGCTGTTCGTAGATGACCGGCGCGAGTACTTCGTGCACCGACGGGTCGGCCACTTTCTTCTGCTTGCCCTTCTTGTCAGCCTCGTAGGCGTAGAAGCCCTTGCCGTTCTTCTGGCCCAGGCGCTTGGCTTCGTAGAGCGCGTCGATCGCCGAACGGCGGTCGTCTTTCATGCGGTCCGGGAAGCCCTCGGCCATTACGTCACGACCGTGGTGGCCGGTGTCGATGCCGACCACGTCCATCAGGTACGCCGGGCCCATCGGCCAGCCGAATTTTTCCATGACCTTGTCGATGCGTACGAAGTCCACACCGGCACTCACCAACTTGGCGAAACCGCCGAAGTACGGGAACAGAACGCGGTTGACCAGGAAGCCCGGGCAGTCGTTGACGACGATCGGGTTCTTGCCCATTTTCTTGGCGTAAGCCACGGTGGTGGCGATTGCCAGCTCACTGGACTTCTCGCCACGGATCACTTCCACCAGCGGCATCATGTGCACCGGGTTGAAGAAGTGCATGCCGACGAAGTTTTCCGGACGCTTGAGTGCCTTGGCCAGCAGCGAGATGGAAATGGTCGAGGTGTTGGACGCCAGGATGGTGTCGTCTTTGACCTGGGCTTCCACTTCTGCCAGTACGGCTTGCTTGACCTTCGGGTTCTCGACAACGGCTTCGACCACCAGGTCGACGTGGCCGAAATCGCCGTAGGACAGCGTAGGACGAATGCCGTTAAGCACTTCAGCCATTTTCGCGGCGGTCATGCGGCCTTTGTCCACGCGGCCGACCAGCAGCTTGGCGGCTTCTGCCAGGCCTTGCTCGATACCGTGCTCGTTGATGTCCTTCATCAGGATCGGCGTGCCTTTGGACGCCGACTGATAAGCGATACCGCCACCCATGATACCGGCGCCGAGTACGGCAGCCTGTTTCACGTCCTTGGCGATTTCGTCGTAGGCCTTGGCCTTTTTCTTCAGCTCCTGATCGTTCAGGAACAGGCCGATCAGGCTCTGGGCTGCCGAGGTCTTCGCCAGTTTGACGAAACCTGCCGCTTCCACTTCCAGGGCCTTGTCGCGACCGAAGTTTGCGGCCTTCTGGATGGTCTTGATCGCTTCAACCGGCGCCGGGTAGTTCGGGCCGGCCTGGCCAGCCACGAAACCCTTGGCGGTTTCGAACGACATCATTTGCTCGATGGCGTTGAGCTTGAGTTTTTCCAGCTTCGGCTGACGCTTGGCCTTGTAGTCAAATTCGCCACTGATGGCGCCCTTGATCAGGTTCAGCGCGGCTTCGGCCAGTTTGTCCGGGGCGACTACAGCGTCGACAGCACCGACTTTCAGCGCGTCTTCGGCTTTGTTTTCCTTACCGGCGGCGATCCACTCGATCGCGTTGTCGGCACCGATCAGGCGCGGCAGGCGCACGGTGCCGCCAAAGCCCGGGTAGATGCCCAGCTTGACTTCAGGCAGGCCGATCTTGGCGGTAGCCGACATGACACGGAAGTCTGCCGCGAGGCACATTTCCAGGCCGCCGCCCAGCGCGATGCCGTTGATGGCAGCCACGGTCGGCACGTTGAGGTCTTCGAAATCGCTGAAAATCTTGTTGGCTTCGAGGTTGCCAGCCACCAGCTCGGCATCGGGCAGCTTGAAGTTGTCGACGAATTCGGTGATGTCAGCGCCGACGATAAACACGTCCTTGCCGCTGGAGACGATCACGCCCTTGACCGAAGCATCTGCTTTGATGGTGTCTACGGCCTGACGCAATTCATTCAGGGTTAGACGGTTGAACTTGTTGACGGACTCACCCTTGAGGTCGAATTTTAATTCGACGATGCCACTTTCAAGAGCCTTAACCGTGATGGCTTTACCTTCGTAAATCATCAACTGATCTCCACGATATGGAAGCTGAACAGTACACACTGGACGCTGGCCTCTGGTTGGACACTGACTGTTGCGTCAATGCTCATGCCAATCCGCCAGGCACACCCGCCAATGCGATAGTCGGGATTCTGTATGAGCGGTCTGACAGACAAACGCTCAATTCATACGCCCGTTTGATTTGGGTACGCCACCTTCATCCAATTCCGGGCAATTGTCAATCGCTCGAAAGGCTAGGAAAAACGCGACTTTCCAGTCATTTCAGAACCCCGACCATAAGCCGGCGACTCGTCAATATTCAAATATTCACAAGATCAATAATAGAAAAGATGTGGGAAAAGGCTGTACAGAACGGGATATGCCGCTAGGCTAGCGACAACCGTAACGCGACTGGATGAACATCCGTCGCGGGAACCACAGATTTACCGGCCTGCCTGGCCAACTCCAGCCCGATGATGATGTCGGGCTTTTTATTGCCTGCTGTTTCTCCCGAATACGACGACCGTAGGAGCCCAGGGCCGGGAGGACAGGTGTCAGGCCAGCGCCTTGAGCAACGCATCGATGTCTTTCAACACACTCGGCTCGCCCTTCTCGCCCCAGTACAAGGCGATCATTTGCTTGTCGGCTTCGACTTTGTAGACGTTGGCCGGCAGCGTCGCAAAATACGGCAACAACTTTTCATCGACGCACACCTCACGCCACTGGTTGACCCACACGCCCGGCTCCAACTGCCAGTAACTCCAGATCGTCGGCGTGCTGCTGCGCCGTGGCCGGCAGTACTGCGCACACGGGCTCGGCGGCTCCTGCTTGAGCCAGTGCGGCCACTCCTGGGGCGCCAGTTGCATGGCCAGGCCGATGCGGCGCGCCTCCATGCGCAGGGCCATGCGCCCGCTCTGATGGCGCGACGGCCGCAGCCATGCCAGGGGGCTCAGAACCACCACAAGGATTGACACCACTATCCAGACCGTCATATGTGTACTCCCGAATTTCTAGATGAGCGGATTTGACCTGACGCAACCCCATCCGCTTGAAAGCAGCCATACTGAATCTATTGCAGTCCCCTGGAGGAACGCCCCATGTCCTACGAACATATTCTGGTCGCTGTCGACCTGACCGAAGAGTGCGATCCAGTGATCAAGCGCGCCCGCGCCTTCGCGGTCGCCAGCAACGCCAAACTCTCCCTGGTGCACATCGTCGAGCCGATGGCCATGGCCTTTGGCGGTGACGTGCCCATGGACCTTTCCCAGCTGCAGCAACAGCAGTTTGACCAGGCCAAGGAGCGCCTGGACCGCTTGATCCTCAAATACCCGGAAGTGACCAAGGAAAACTCCCACCTCACTTACGGCCAACCGCGCCAGGAAATCCACCACCTCGCCAAGGAACAGGGCTGCGACCTGATCGTGGTCGGCAGCCATGGCCGCCACGGCTTGGCGTTGCTGCTCGGTTCTACCGCCAACGACGTGCTGCACGGCGCGCCGTGTGATGTGCTCGCGGTGAAGCTGGTCAAAGCCTCGTAATCCTAACGAAGATCAAATGTGGGAGCGGGCTTGCTCGCGAAAGCTTTTTGTCAGTTGATGCATCTGGTAACTGACACACCGCTTTCGCGAGCAAGCCCGCTCCCACATTTGGATCGCATTTCATATAAAAAACCCGGCGCTCATAGGAATGAACGCCGGGCTTTTTTAGTGCAGCTAGATCACTCAGGCATCCAGCTCGGCCCAACGCTCAACCAGCGCTTCCAGCTCCTGGTTCAACGTTTCCAGGGAAGCGATGACCTTGGCGGTTTCCGCCGCCGGACGCAGGTAGAAGCCCGCGTCAGCCATTTCCGCTTCTACGGCGGCAATCTGCTGTTCCTTGGCATCGATGTCACCCGGCAAGGCTTCCAGCTCGCGCTGCAGCTTGTAGCTGAGTTTCTTCTTGGCCGCCGGCGCAGCGGTTTCCTGCACGGGTGCCGCAGCGGCCACTGGCGCGACCACAACGGAGGTCAAGTCGGCCTTGCCGGACTTGCTCTCGGTTACGCCCAGCAGGCGCGGCGAGCCGCCCTGGCGCAGCCAGTCCTGATAACCACCGACATATTCACGCACCTTGCCTTCGCCTTCGAAGACCAGGGTGCTGGTGACCACGTTGTCGAGGAATGCCCGGTCGTGGCTGACCATCAGCACAGTGCCGTTGAAGGTCAGCAGCACTTCTTCCAACAGCTCGAGGGTTTCCACGTCGAGGTCGTTGGTCGGTTCATCGAGTACCAGCAGGTTGGCTGGCTTGCTGAACAGCTTGGCCAGCAGCAGGCGTGCGCGCTCACCACCGGACAAGGCTTTCACCGGTGTACGGGCACGTTGCGGGCTGAACAGGAAGTCGCCCAGGTAGCTCAGCACGTGGCGGCTCTGGCCGTCGATGTCGATAAAGTCGCGACCTTCGGCGACGTTGTCGATCACGGTTTTTTCCAGGTCCAACTGGTGACGCAACTGGTCGAAGTACGCCACGTCGATGCGCGTGCCCTCTTCCACGGTGCCGCTGGTCGGTTGCAGGCCGCTGAGCATCAGCTTGAGCAAGGTGGTCTTGCCGGTACCGTTGGCGCCCAACAGGCCGATGCGGTCGCCGCGCTGCAGGACCATCGAGAAGTCCTTGATCAGGAACGGGCCGTCCGGGTGATGGAAGCTGACGTTCTCCAGCACCATCACCTGCTTACCGGATTTATCGGCGGTATCCAGCTGGATATTGGCCTTGCCGGTGCGCTCGCGACGTTCGCTGCGCTCAACGCGCAGGGCCTTGAGGGCACGTACGCGGCCTTCGTTACGGGTGCGGCGGGCCTTGATGCCCTGGCGAATCCAGACTTCTTCCTGGGCCAGCTTCTTGTCGAACAAGGCGTTGGCGGTTTCTTCGGCGGCCAGGGCGGCCTCCTTGTGCACCAGGAAGCTGGCGTAGTCGCCGTTCCAGTCGATCAGGCCACCACGGTCCAGCTCAAGAATGCGGGTCGCCAGGTTCTGCAGGAAGGAGCGGTCGTGCGTGATGAACAACACGGCGCCCTGGAAATCCTTGAGGGCTTCTTCCAGCCAGGCAATCGCGCCGATGTCCAAGTGGTTGGTTGGCTCGTCGAGCAGCAGCAAGTCCGGCTCGGAGACCAGGGCCTGGGCCAGCAGCACGCGGCGACGCCAGCCGCCGGACAACTCGGCAAGGGTCTTGTCGGCCGGCAGCTGCAGGCGGCTCAGGGTGCTGTCGACCAGTTGCTGCAAGCGCCAGCCGTCACGGGCTTCGAGGTCTTGCTGGACATGCATCAGTTTGTCCAGGTCTGCCTCGGTGACGCAGTTCTGCGCCAGGTGATGGTACTCGGCGAGCAACGCGCCCACGCCGTCCAGGCCTTCGGCAACCACGTCGAAGACTGTCCGTCCGTCGGCCACCGGCAATTCCTGCGGCAATTCGCCGATCTTGAGGCCCGGGGCGCGCCAGACAGAGCCGTCGTCGGGCTTCTGGTCGCCTTTGACCAGCTTCATCATGCTGGACTTGCCGGTGCCATTGCGGCCGATGATGCACACCCGCTCACCACGGGCGATCTGCCAGGACACCTTGTCCAACAACGGCATAGCGCCGAAAGCAAGGGACACATCGCTGAATTTGAGCAGGGTCATACGCTTCTCCAAAAACTGGGCGCGCATTCTACCTGACTTGAGGAGGGGATGCGGCCAGCATTTTCCCAGCTGACACGTTCAGCAGGACATTTGCGGCGAACTTGAACGAACCGGCCGGCAAAGCTTTCGTAGGCGTCGGGCAAAAGGCTAAGCTAGGGGCAATCAGTGTCGGCGGTGCCGGTGCTAGTCGTGATTTCTCTGCACGGACGTCTCATGCGCAGTCGCCTTTTCAATTTCTTGTCTTGTCTGCTTCTTTCCGCCACCGCCGTTCAATCTGCCCAGGCCGTGGACCTCACCACCCAACGTCAATATTACGATGAAGCCAAACGTGCGCTGGCCAAGGGCGATACCGGCCCGTACATGCAATACAGCCAGGCGCTGGCCGATTATCCGCTGACGCCCTACCTTGCCTACGACGAACTGACCGCGCGCCTGAAAAGCGCCAGCAACGAGGAAATCGAACAATTCCTCGCCAAGAACGGCGACCTGCCCCAGGCCAACTGGATGAAGCTGCGCTGGTTGCGCTGGCTCGCCGACCGTGGCGACTGGCAGACCTTTGAAAAGTACTACGACCCCAAGCTCAATTTCGTCGAGCTGGACTGCCTCCACGGCCAGTACCAGCTCACCCACAACCTGAAGGCCGAAGGGTACAAGACCACCGAAAAACTCTGGATGACCGGCAAATCCCAACCGGCCGCCTGCGACGCCACCTTCGGCCAGTGGGCCGCTGATGGCCAGCTCACCGAACAGAAGATCTGGGACCGCGCCAAACTGGCCGCCGAGGCCCGCAACTACGCGCTGGCCAACAGCCTGGTGAAAACCCTGCCGACCCTCGGCGCCCAGGGCCGCCTGATGGTGGACGTGGCGCAAAAGCCCGACATGCTCAGCGATCCGTCGCGTTTCCTGCCGGCCAACGAGGCCATGTCTGACGCGGTCGGGCTGGGTCTTCGCCGCCTGGCGCGCCAGGATCCCGACAAGGCCATGGCCTTGCTCGACGGTTATGCCAGCAGCATGCACTTCTCCCGTGACGAAAAAGTGGCAATCGCCCGTGAGATCGGCCTGACCCTGGCCAAGCGTTTCGACCCACGCGCCCTTGAAGTGATGACCAAGTACGACCCGGAGCTGCGCGATAACACTGTGTCGGAATGGCGTCTGCGCCTGCTGTTGCGCCTGGCCCGCTGGGAAGATGCCTACCAGCTGACCCGCAAACTCCCACAGGACCTGGCCACCACCAACCGCTGGCGCTACTGGCAGGCACGTAGCCTGGAACTGGCCGAGCCGAAAAACCCGCAAGCCCTGGTGCTGTACAAGAACCTCGCGCAGGAACGCGACTTCTATGGTTTCCTCGCCGCGGATCGCTCCAAGGCCCCGTATCAGTTGAAGAACAAGCCACTGCTGATGAGCCAGGCGCTGGTCAACAAAGTGCGCAACACCCCAGGCGTGCGCCGTGCGCTGGAGTTCTACGCACGTGGCCAGGTGGTCGACGGACGCCGCGAGTGGTACCACGTCAGCCGTCACTTCAACCGCGACGAAATGGTCGCCCAGGCCAAGCTGGCCTATGACATGAAGTGGTACTTCCCGGCGATTCGCACCATCAGCCAGGCGCAGTACTGGGACGACCTCGACATCCGCTTCCCGATGGCCCACCGCGACACCCTGGTGCGCGAAGCCAAGGTCCGTGGCCTGCATTCCAGCTGGGTGTTTGCCATTACCCGCCAGGAAAGCGCCTTCATGGATGACGCGCGCTCCGGCGTCGGCGCCAGCGGCCTGATGCAACTGATGCCCGGCACCGCCAAGGACACCGCGCGCAAGTTCAGCATCCCGCTGGCCTCACCGGCCCAGGTACTGGACCCGGACAAGAACATCCAGCTCGGCGCCGCGTACCTGAGCCAGGTACACAGCCAATTCAACGGCAACCGCGTGCTCGCCTCCGCCGCCTACAACGCCGGCCCCGGCCGCGTGCGCCAATGGCTGCGGGGTGCCGACCACCTGAGTTTCGACGTGTGGGTGGAGAGCATTCCATTCGACGAAACCCGCCAGTACGTGCAGAACGTGCTGTCTTATTCGGTGATCTACGGGCAAAAGCTCAACTCGCCACAGCCGCTGGTGGATTGGCATGAGCGGTATTTCGATGATCAGTGATTCACACTGAAGAAAGCTCCGCGATCAGCCGGATTACTATGGCGAGCTGGCTGGTTTGTGGTGAGCTGGCTTATTGTGGATTGAGTGAGCTTGTTGTGGATTCAGCGTACTTGTTGTGGACTCAGTGGGCTTTTTGTGGCGAGCGGGCTTGCCCCGCGTTGGAGCGCGAAGCGCTCCCATCCAAGCCACCCTCACTCCCACTGGAAGACCGAGCCAGCAGGTTTTAGGGCTGCTACGCAGCCCAACGCGGGACAAGCCCGCTCACCACAAACAAGCCTGCTGCCTACCTCACTCCAACTGGAAGACCGAGCCAGCAGGTTTTAGGGCTGCTACGCAGCCCAACGCGGGGCAAGCCCGCTCACCACAAACAAGCCTGCTCACCACATTCAAGCCTGCTCGCTTGCCCCCACCTAGCCTTCGTTTTTCGCAACCTCAATCCCATCATTGAACTGCAACGCCGCCAACCGCGCATACAGCGGATTGTTCGCAATCAACTGCTGATGCGTGCCCACCGCCACCAGCTTGCCCTGGTCCATCACCGCAATGCGGTCCGCATGTTTCACCGTCGCCAGGCGATGGGCGATCACCAGCGTGGTGCGCCCTTGCATCAATTGCGGCAAGGCCTGCTGGATCAGGTGTTCACTTTGCGCATCAAGGGCGCTGGTGGCCTCGTCGAGCAGCAGGATCGGGGCGTCCACCAGCAACGCCCGGGCGATGGCCAGGCGTTGGCGCTGGCCGCCGGAGAGGCCCATGCCGCCGTCGCCCAGGTGAGTCTGGTAGCCATCGGGCATTTGCAGGATGAAGTCGTGGGCGTGGGCGATGCGCGCGGCAGCTTCAACCTGCTCGCGCGTGGCGGTCGGGTTGCCGTAGCGGATGTTTTCTTCGACGCTGCCGAAAAACAGCGCCGGGCTCTGCGAGACCAGCGCGAAATGCCGGCGCAGGTCCAGGGGGTCGAGTTCGGTCAGTGGATGGCCGTCGAGCAGGATGCGGCCATGCTGGGGATCGTAGAAACGCAGCAACAGGTCGAAAATCGTCGACTTGCCCGCGCCGGAAGGCCCCACCAACGCCAGGGTTTCACCGGGGTTGATAGTCAGACTCAGCCCATCGATCGCGTAACTGTCCGGCCGTGACGGGTAGGAAAACCGCAGATCCTGCAGCTCCATCCGGCCACTGACTCGCTCGGGCAACTGCACGCTGCCGCTGGCCGGCGCCTGGATTTCGTTGCTTGACTGCAACAACTCGCCAATCCGCTCGGCGGCACCCGCCGCACGTTGCAGTTCACCGAGCACTTCGCTGAGGGTGCCGACGGCGCTGCCGACGATCAGGCTATAGAACACAAACGCCGCCAGTTCGCCGCCGGAAATGCGCCCGCTGATCACGTCCATGCCGCCGACCCAGAGCATCACGCCCACGGCCCCGAGCACCAGCATGATCACCAACGTGATCAACCAGGCGCGCTGGGTGATGCGTTTGCGCGCGGTGGTAAACGCCTCCTCCACCGTGACGGCAAAGCGCTGCTCATCCTGGACCTGGTGGTTATAGGCTTGCACCGTCTTGATCTGGCCGAGGGTCTCGGACACGTAGCTGCCCACATCGGCGATACGGTCCTGGCTCAGGCGCGACAAGCTGCGCACACGGCGGCCAAAGATCAGGATCGGCGCCAGCACCAGCGGCAGCGCGATCACCACGATGCTGGTGAGCTTGGGGTTGGTGACAAACAGCAGCACGATGCCGCCGATGACCATCAAGGCATTGCGCAGGAACAGCGACAGCGACGAGCCGATCACCGATTGCAGCAAGGTGGTGTCGGTGGTCAGGCGCGACTGGATCTCCGAACTGCGGTTGTTCTCGTAGAACCCGGGATGCAGGTAGATCAAATGGTTGAACACCTGGCGACGAATGTCAGCCACTACCCGCTCGCCGATCCACGACACCAGGTAAAACCGCGCAAAGGTGCCCACCGCCAGGCCCACTACCAGCACCATGAACAGGCCGATGGATTGGTTGAGCAGGTGCGGCGACTGGGTCATGAAGCCCTGGTCCACCAGCAGGCGAATGCCCTGCCCCATCGACAAGGTGATGCCGGCGGTAACGATCAGCGCCAACAGGGCACCGAGGGCCTGCCAGCGGTACGGCGCGATGAAGCGGCTGGCCAGGCGAATTGCACGGCGTTGACGGACTGAGAACATGGAGGGCATCACCTGATCGGAAAGGGTTGGTACCTGCGTCCTTACATGGGGGGAACTTGCGCGAATAACAATGAGTCAGGTTAATTATGCCCGCCGATGCTGGCCCCTAGAGGCTATCGGTCTAACGCCCGGCTGGAAATCCACAGTGGTTTCTGGTGGACTGGGTGTTCGAACCGCTGACTGTGCAAGGAGTTGTAACAGCTTGGTCACGCGGGGGGTTCAGAGTAGGTACACAACCTGATGAGGAGACAGGCCATGACCTTGCAAAACAGCAGCGACGCCAAAATTGAAGTGATCCGCCAACCGCAACAGTTGCCTTGCTCGTACATCGACGCCACGGGCCGCGAAGTGCAGATTACCGAAGAGATGATCCAGCAAGCCTGCAGCGAGCTGGAACAACGACTGGTCAAGCCTGCCCAGCAAGGCTGAAGCGCCCACGCTCTTTTAGAACCGGCCCGGGTGGCCGGTTTTTTTATGCCCGCCACCCTGTAGGAGCGACCCGCGAGTCGAGGTCAGAGCAATTCTGCGCCGAGGGCCGAGACCATAGCCGAGAGCGCGGCGGATTCCCCATTGATACGCACCTTCAGCGCGTCAATCTCGCGGCGCGCCGGGTAGCCCTTGCGCAACAGGTCGAACGCCTTGCGCTGTTCTTCCACGGTGCCCACCAGGCTACGGCGGAAATCCGCATCATCACGGCGCGGGTCGTACACGCTGCGGCACAAGGTGGCCAGGGCCCAGGCCGGATCGGTGGCCGCGTTCAAATGCACCTCGGCCAACCAGGGCGCTGGCAGCAGGTCGTTCAACTGAATCACCGGTTCCTGGCCCAGGTAGGCACAGAACGCCTGGTAGATCTGCGCCGTGCCGCGCTGCCGGCCATCCAGGCTGTAGCCGGCAATGTGCGGGGTGGCCAGTACGCACAGGTCGGCCAGGTCGACGTCCACTTCCGGCTCGCCTTCCCACACATCCAGCACCGCTTGCAGGTCTTCGCGCGCCAGCAGGACTTCGCGCAGGGCGGCATTGTCGACCACCGGGCCGCGGCTCGCGTTGATCAGCCAGGTACCCGGTTTAAGCTGCTCGAGGCGCTGGCGGTCGAACAGGTGCCAGGTGGAGCCATTGCCGGACTTGGTCAGCGGCGTGTGCAGGCTGATCACGTCGCACTGCTCGATAATCTGCTCCAGGCTGACGTAATCGCCGTCTTCGGCAATTTGGCGTGGCGGGTCGCACACCTGGACGTTCCAGCCCAGGCCCTTGAGTACCTTGACCAACCGCCCGCCCACTTCACCGGCGCCGACCACACCGTAGGTTCGCTGGTTAAGGTCGACGCCTTCGATCTCGGCCAGCGTCTGCAGGCTGCCCAGCACGTAATCGACCACGCCGCGCGCGTTGCAGCCCGGCGCGCTGGACCACTGGATGCCCGCCTGCCGGAAATACTCCAGGTCCAGGTGGTCGGTGCCGATGGTGCAGGTGCCGACAAAGCGCACGTTGCTGCCTTCGAGCAGCGCACGGTTGACGTTGGTCACCGAGCGCACCAGCAGCACGTCGGCCTGCTCGACCGTGGCGCGGTCGATGGAACGGCCGGGCACGCGGCGAATCTCGCCAAACCCTTCGAAGAATGCATCGAGCAGCGGGATATTTTCGTCGGCAACAATCAACATGGCAGGCTCCTTTGGCGGATCAGCAGTGTACAGGCATCACAGCCGTCGCTTACAAATCGCTAACACAGGTTTTTTCCTGACCGTTGCGTCAAGGCGTAGAATCCGCCGTCCTTGCGCTGCTCGACTGGACATTTGTACGTGAACACTGCCACCGCTCCCCTTACCCGCCCCGCCCGCATCAGCCGGGAAGTGCGCGGCCTGCTGACGCTGGCCCTGCCGATCATGATCGGCCAACTGGCCACCACCGCGATGAGTTTTGTCGATGCGGTGATGGCCGGGCGCGTCAGCCCCCAGGACCTGGCGGCAGTGGGCCTGGGCAACTCGATCTGGATCCCGGTGTACCTGCTGATGACCGGTACGCTCCTGGCGACCACGCCGAAAGTTGCCCAGCGCTACGGTGCCGGGCAGTTCAGCGACATCGGCCCGCTGGTGCGCCAATCGCTGTGGCTGGCGGTGGTGGTCGGCATCAGCGCGGCCCTGTTGCTGCTCTGCGCCGAACCGATCCTGCACGCGATGAAGGTCGAGCCCGACCTGATCAAGCCCTCCATGGGCTACCTGCACGGCATCGCCGCCGGCATGCCGGCCATTGCGCTGTATTACGTGCTGCGCTGTTTCAGCGATGGCCTGGGCCGCACGCGACCGAGCATGGTCATGGGCCTGTGCGGGCTGGCGCTGAACATTCCACTGAACTACATCTTCATCTACGGCCACCTCGGCGTGCCCGCCATGGGCGGCGTGGGCTGCGGCTGGGCCACGGCGATTGCGATGTGGGTGATGATGCTCGGCCTGGCCGTTTGGACCCGCTGGGGCCCGGCCTACCAGAGCAGTGAGCTGTTCACGCGCTTTGACTGGCCGCAGTGGGCGGTGATCAAGCGCGTACTGGGGATCGGCCTGCCGATCGGTATCGCGATCTTCGCCGAATCGAGCATCTTTGCGGTGATCGCGCTGCTGATCGGCAGCCTGGGTGCCACGGTGGTGTCCGGGCACCAGATCGCCCTGAACGTCAGCTCCCTGGTGTTCATGATCCCTTACTCCCTGAGCATGGCCGTCACCGTGCGCGTCGGCCAGGCCCTGGGGCGCGGCGAGCCGCGTGAAGCGCGCTTCGCCGCCGGGGTCGGGATGGGCACGGCGCTGGCGTATGCCTGCCTGTCCTGCAGCCTGATGCTGGTGTTCCGCGAGCAGATCGCGACGATCTACACCCCGGACCCGATCGTGATCCACCTGGCTTCGACGCTGATCGTGTTCTCGGCGCTGTTCCAGTTCTCGGATTCGATCCAGGTCACCGCCGCCGGCGCCCTGCGGGGTTACCAGGACACCCGCGTGACCATGGTGCTGACGCTGTTTGCCTATTGGGGCGTGGGGCTGCCGGTGGGGTATGCGCTGGGCCTGACCAACTGGCTCGGCGAACCCAGCGGCCCGAGCGGTTTGTGGCAGGGGCTGATCGTCGGCCTGAGCTGTGCGGCGGGGATGTTGCTGGTGCGCCTGGCGCGCAGTGCACGCCGGCGCATTCGCCTGGACAAGGCGCGGGGTTAATCGGCCTTCTTGCGGATCCAGTAGAGGTACGTGCCGGCCTGCTCCTGCTGATCCACCAGTTCGTGATCGAGGAACACGCAGAACTTGGGGATATCGCGACGCGTCGACGGGTCGGTCGCGACGACCTTGAGCAAGCCGCCGGCCGGCAGGTCGCGGATGTGCTGGTGCAGCATCATCACCGGCTCCGGGCAGTTGAGGCCGGTGGCGTCCAAGGTCGCGTCGACAGGCAAATCAACAGACTGATTCATCATTTACTCCTAAATCCAGCCTGCTCCACTCTGGGAGCGGGCTTGCCCGCGATGACGGGGCGCATTCAACATAAATTTCGACCGTTATACCGCTTTCGCCGGCAAGCCGGCGCCTGCCTTTGATCTCAGCGGCCTTTAGATTTCTTTACATCGACCAACCGACGCAGGTGGCACGTCACTTCCTCGCGGTCGTGGTACAGCTGCTTGCAGCCAATCTCCACGCGGATGCCACGCGCCTTGAAGCCGTCTTCGATGCGCTCCAGCAAACGCTTCACTTCGGCGTAGCGCTGCTTCATCGGCAACTTCAGGTTGACCACCGCCTCGCGACAATGCCCTTCACCGATCCAGGTTTCCAGCAGGGCTGCGTTACGCGCCGGCTTTTCGACGATGTCGCAGACCATCCAGTCCACCGGCTGCTTGGGCACGAAGGTGAAGCCGTCAGCCATCAAGTGCTGCACCAGGCCGGTGTCCATCAGGCTTTCGGCCATCGGGCCGTTGTCGATGGCGGTCACCAGCATGCCACGATTGACCAGTTGCCAGGTCCAGCCGCCCGGCGCTGCGCCGAGGTCGACGCCGGTCATGTCGCCGTGCAGGCGTTCATCCCACTGGTCGCGAGGGATGAAGTGGTGCCAAGCCTCTTCCAGCTTCAGGGTCGAGCGGCTGGGCGCCTCACGCGGAAACTTGAGGCGCGGGATGCCCATCGGCCACATTGCCGAGTTGTTCGACTCGGCCAGGCCCATGAACACTTCGCGGCCACTCTTGAAGGTCAGCAGCAGGCGCGGCTTGCTCGGGTCGTCCACCAGCTTGCCGGCGTTGAGCAGGGCTTTGCGCAGGTGCACTTCGAATTTCTTACAGAAGTTGGAGAGTTCCTTGCCGTCATTGGTGTCGACCATCTCCAGCCACAGGCTGCCGCACACCGGAAACTCGCGCAGGTGGGTGAGGATCACGCTGATGCGGTCGGTTTCCGGCAGGTCGATGAACACCCCGCGCGCCCACTGCCGCGGGAAGATCAGCTCGGCAAAGCGCTGGCCGTGCATCAGGCGCTGGGCGCCGTCTTCTTCGGTGCAGACAAATTCGGCGCAGGCGCTGCCGGTCTTGGCCTTGGCGTAGCCGGAAACGTTCAGGCGCGCGGCGTGTTCCGCGATCTCGGAACAGACTTCGCCTTCAAAACCCGGGCGGCAGTGCATAAAAAGGGTGTTCATCAACTCTCCTGGTAACACGCTTGCTGTAGCGCAAGGCCTGTCATGAAAACGCGCGCATGATAGCCGAGTTCGGAACCTTGGTTCTGTCCATAGAGTCCAGTAATTAGCCAGCTACTGAAAACAGGGCTAGTTTGAAAGCTCTGTTCGTCCCGTCAGGTCCGTAGCCGTGCGGACCATAAGGAGTCATGTAATGTCATCCCTTGATAGCCTGAGAACCCTTAAGACCCTGCAGATTGACGCAAAAACCTACCACTATTTCAGCCTGCCCGAAGCCGCCAAGAGCTTGGGTGACCTGGATAAGCTGCCGATGTCCCTCAAAGTGCTGCTGGAGAACCTGCTGCGCTGGGAAGACGACAAGACCGTCACCGGCGCCGACCTGAAGGCCATCGCCGCCTGGCTCAAAGAGCGCAAGTCCGACCGCGAGATCCAGTACCGCCCCGCCCGAGTATTGATGCAAGACTTTACCGGGGTCCCCGCCGTAGTCGACCTGGCCGCCATGCGCGCCGCCGTGGCCAAGGCCGGTGGCGACCCGCAGCGCATCAACCCGCTGTCGCCCGTGGACCTGGTCATCGACCACTCGGTGATGGTCGACAAATTCGGCAGCACCAGTGCGTTCGAGCAGAACGTCGACATCGAGATGCAGCGCAACGGCGAACGCTACGCCTTCCTGCGCTGGGGCCAGAGCGCCTTCGACAACTTCAGCGTGGTGCCGCCTGGCACCGGTATCTGTCACCAGGTCAACCTCGAATACCTCGGCCGCACCGTGTGGACCAAAGATGAGGACGGCCGCACCTATGCGTTCCCCGACACCCTGGTGGGCACCGACTCGCACACCACCATGATCAACGGCCTGGGCGTGCTCGGCTGGGGCGTGGGCGGTATCGAGGCGGAAGCGGCGATGCTCGGCCAGCCTGTGTCGATGCTGATCCCGGAAGTGATCGGCTTCAAGCTCACCGGTAAATTGAAAGAAGGTATTACTGCCACCGACCTGGTGCTGACCGTCACCCAGATGCTGCGCAAGAAAGGCGTGGTGGGTAAGTTCGTCGAGTTCTACGGCGACGGCCTGGCCGACCTGCCGCTGGCTGACCGCGCGACCATCGCCAACATGGCCCCGGAATACGGTGCCACCTGCGGCTTTTTCCCGGTGGATGAGGTGACGCTGGACTACCTGCGCCTGTCCGGGCGTCCGGCAGATACCGTCAAGCTGGTCGAGGCCTACACCAAGGCCCAGGGCCTGTGGCGCAACGCTGGCCAGGAACCGGTGTTCACCGACAGCCTGGCGCTGGACATGGGCAGCGTCGAAGCCAGCCTGGCCGGGCCGAAACGCCCGCAGGACCGTGTGTCCCTGCCGAATGTCGGCCAGGCCTTCAGCGACTTCCTCGACCTGCAATTCAAACCGACCAACAAGGAAGAAGGCCGCCTGGAAAGTGAAGGCGGCGGCGGTGTCGCCGTCGGCAATGCCGACCTCGTCGGCGAAACCGACTACGAATACGACGGCCAGACCTACCGCCTGAAAAACGGCGCGGTGGTGATCGCCGCGATTACCTCCTGCACCAACACCTCCAACCCCAGCGTGATGATGGCCGCCGGCCTGGTGGCGAAAAAGGCCGTGGAAAAGGGCCTGACGCGCAAACCCTGGGTGAAAACCTCGCTGGCGCCCGGCTCCAAAGTGGTCACCGACTACTACAAGGCAGCCGGCCTGACCCACTACCTCGACAAGCTGGGCTTCGACCTGGTCGGCTACGGCTGCACCACCTGTATCGGCAACTCCGGTCCCTTGCCCGAGCCGATCGAAAAAGCCATCCAGAAAGCCGACCTGGCCGTCGCTTCAGTGCTGTCCGGCAACCGCAACTTCGAGGGCCGCGTGCATCCGCTGGTGAAAACCAACTGGTTGGCCTCGCCACCGCTGGTGGTTGCTTACGCACTGGCCGGCACCGTGCGCATCGATATCAGCAGCGAACCACTGGGTAACGATCAGGACGGCAAGCCGGTGTACCTCAAGGACATCTGGCCCAGCAGCCAGGAAATCGCCGACGCGGTAGCGCAGGTCAGCACGAGTATGTTCCACAAGGAATACGCCGAAGTGTTCGCCGGCGACGAGCAGTGGCAAGCGATCGAGGTGCCGCAGGCGGCAACGTATGTGTGGCAGAAAGATTCCACCTACATCCAGCACCCACCGTTCTTCGACGACATTGCCGGCCCGCTGCCGGTGATCAAGGACGTCAAGGGCGCCAACGTGCTGGCCCTGCTCGGTGATTCGGTGACCACCGACCACATCTCCCCCGCCGGCAACATCAAGACCGACAGCCCTGCCGGCCGCTACCTGCGCGAGCAGGGCGTGGAACCGCGTGACTTCAACTCCTACGGCTCACGCCGGGGCAACCATGAAGTGATGATGCGCGGCACGTTCGCCAACATCCGGATCCGCAATGAAATGCTCGGCGGCGAGGAAGGCGGCAATACGCTGTACATCCCTACCGGCGAGAAAATGCCGATCTACGATGCCTCGATGAAATACCAGGCAGCGGGCACCCCGCTGGTGGTGATCGCCGGCCAGGAATACGGCACCGGCTCCAGCCGCGACTGGGCGGCCAAGGGCACCAACCTGTTGGGCGTCAAGGCGGTGATCGCCGAGAGCTTCGAACGCATCCACCGCTCCAACCTGGTGGGTATGGGCGTGCTGCCGCTGCAGTTCAAGCTGGATCAGAACCGTAAGTCACTCAAGCTGACCGGCAAGGAGAAGATCGACATCCTCGGCCTGACGGATGCCGAGATTGAGCCGCGCATGAACCTGACGCTGGTGATTACCCGGGAAGATGGCAGCAGCGAGAAGATCGAGGTGCTGTGCCGGATCGATACGCTGAATGAGGTGGAGTACTTCAAGGCGGGGGGCATCCTGCACTACGTGCTGCGCCAATTGATCGCCTCTTAAACGACCCTGCAAAACCAACTGTGGGAGCGGGCTTGCTCGCGAATGCGGTGGATCAGTCAAAAATGTATCGACTGACACTCCGCATTCGCGGGCAAGCCCGCTCCCACAGTTTCGACCGCATTGCAGATCAGCCGAACAACCACTTCCACAACAGCACCAGCACCACTACCGCCAGCACCGGCCGTGCAATGCGGTAGGCCTTGGGATGCTTGCGCTTCCACTGCTTGACCACACCGCTGAACTTGTCGCTGAAGGTCTTGCTCCAGGCATACGCCTGGTTGATGCCGCCGACGCGCTCGTCGTCGAGGTTCTGCGGCGCAGTGGCGCGGCCCAGTTGCTTGCTGACCCAGCGGTTGACGCGGGTCATCAGGCGGTTGCTCAGGGGGCGCTCGATGTCGCAGAACAGGATGACACGGGTCTTTTCCGTTTCGTTCTTCACCCAGTGCACATACGTTTCGTCGAACATCACGTCTTCACCGTCGCGCCAGGCGTACACCTGGCCATCGACGAAGATGCGGCAGTCGTCGGAGTTCGGCGTGGACAGGCCCAGGTGATAGCGCAGCGAACCGGCAAACGGGTCGCGGTGCGGGTTGAGGTGGCTGCCGCCTGGCAACAGCGCGAACATCGCGCCCTTGACGTTGGGGATGCTGCTCACCAGCGCCACGGTTTTCGGGCACAGCGCCTCGGCCGATGGCAGGGGTTTGTCGTACCACTTGAGGTAGAAACGCTTCCAGCCCTTCTTGAAGAACGAACCGAACCCGGCGTCGTTGTTCTTTTCGGCGGCGCGGATGTACCCCTCGTCGAACAGGTGCATGGCCTCTTCGCGGATCACTTCCCAGTTGTCCTTGAGCACATCCAGTTCCGGGAATTTGCTGCGGTCCAGGTAGGGCTTGGACGGCACGGCGGAGAACAGGTACATCAAGGCGTTATACGGGGCGAACAGCGCCGAATGGTTGACGAACTGGCGCAACATCGGCAAACGGGCCTTGCCGCGCAGGTGCACATACAGCGTGCTGCCGATAAACAACGCCAGCACCGACAGTTTGGCGGCCAAAGAAAAGGTCATGCAGCAACTCCTGAAAATAAGCGCCTGGCCAACAGCAGACGTAGCAGCCGACCATGATAAACAGTTGGGCCATTATGCAGAAGGCCCGAGCTGACCGGCTGACACAAATCAAACATTGCAAGCAACGCGGGTGGGGCAGCGGATCTCATATGGTGACTGGGCTTGTTGTGGCTAGTGCAGGCTTATTGTGGCGAGCGGGCTTGCCCCGCGTTGGGGCGCGAAGCGGCCCTGAAACCATTCACCGCGTTTCTCCCTGCAAAAACCCGCTGGATTGATTGGGGCCGCTTCGCAGCCCAACGCGGGGCAAGCCCGCTCACCACAGGAAGCGGAAAGCGCGCTCACGACAAATCAACAATACGCCTACTTACCCCATCAAACCTGCCCACTACAAAACATCAAGCCCGCTCACCACAAAACAACCATCAAGCCTGGTTTTCCTGCTCGGTAAACAAATCGCTGAACAGCATGCTCGACAGGTAGCGCTCACCGGAGTCCGGCAAAATGACTACGATAGTCTTGCCCTGCATTTCCGGCTTCTCCGCCAGACGCACGGCCACGGCCATCGCCGCCCCGCAGGAGATTCCGCAGAGGATGCCTTCTTCCTGCATCAGGCGCAGGGCCATGGCCTTGGACTCTTCGTCGGTCACCAGCTCCACGCGGTCGACCATCGACAAATCCAGGTTCTTCGGCACAAAGCCGGCACCAATACCCTGGATCTTGTGCGAACTCGGCTTGATCTCTTCACCGGCCAGGGCCTGGGTGATCACCGGCGACACAAGCGGCTCCACGGCCACCGACAGAATCGGCTTGCCCGCGGTGTTCTTGATATAGCGCGACACGCCGGTGATCGTGCCGTCGGTGCCCACGCCTGCGACCAGCACGTCGACGGCGCCATCGGTGTCATTCCAGATTTCCGGGCCGGTGGTTTTCTCGTGGATCGCCGGGTTGGCCGGGTTTTCGAACTGGCCTGGCATGAAGTACTGGGCCGGGTCGCTGGCGACGATCTCAGCGGCTTTGGCGATGGCCCCTGGCATGCCCTTGGCCGGCTCGGTCAGCACCAGCTCGGCGCCGAGGGCCTTGAGCACCTTGCGGCGCTCGATACTCATCGACGCCGGCATGGTCAGCAGCAGCTTGTAGCCACGGGCAGCGGCCACGAACGCCAGGCCGATACCGGTGTTGCCGGAGGTAGGTTCGACGATGGTCATGCCCGGCTTGAGTTTGCCGGTGCTTTCGGCGTCCCAGATCATGTTTGCGCCAATGCGGCACTTCACCGAGTAACCCGGGTTACGCCCTTCGATCTTGGCCAGGATGGTCACGCCACGCGGGGCGATGCGGTTGATCTGGACCAGGGGCGTGTTACCGATGGAGTGCGCGTTGTCTGCAAAGATGCGGCTCATGACGGGTCCTTAAGGCAATTTCAAGAAGGTCACAAGGGTATGCCTCGTCCACCAAGGCGTCCAGTCAGAGGAACGTTGCGCCCACCCGGGCGGTCCATCGCCTATACCGTTGGAGAACCTGACCATGAGACGTCGCTACAGTTGGCCACTCTGGACCTTCGCCGCCCTGGTGGTGGTGCTGGTTGCTATCGACCTGGCCCTGCCCTACCTGGTGCGCAACTATTTGAATGACAAACTCGCCGACATGGGCGACTACCGTGGCCAGGTCACCGACGTGGACGTGGCCCTGTGGCGCGGCGCGTACAGGATCAACGGCCTGCAGATCGTCAAGGTCGACGGCAAGGTGCCGGTACCGTTCGTCAAGGCGCCGTTGATCGACCTGGCGGTGAGCTGGCATTCGCTGTGGTACGACCATGCGGTGGTGGCTGAGGTGCAGTTCGTCAACCCCGAGGTCAATTTCGTCGATGGCGGGGCCAACAAGCAGGCGTCCCAGACCGGTAAAGGCACCGACTGGCGCGCGCAGTTGAGCAAACTGCTGCCGATCACCCTCAACGAAGTGCGCATCCAGGACGGCAAGATCGCCTTCCACAACTTCAGCTCCAAACCGCCGGTGAACATCAACGCCACGTCGGTCAACGCCAGCTTCTATAACCTCACCAACGTGGTCGACGTCAAAGGCAAGCGCGACGCCCGCTTCGACGGCAAGGCCCTGCTGCAAGGCCAGGCCCCCCTGGAAGCGACCGCCACATTTGACCCGCTGAGCAACTTCGAAGACTTCGAATTCCGCTTTCGCGCCAGGGACCTGCAGCTGCGCCGCATGAATGATTTCGCGTCGGCGTACGGCAAATTCGACTTCAAGGCCGGTACCGGTGATGTGGTGATCGAGGCCCAGGCGGAAAAAGGCCAGTTGACCGGCTACATCAAGCCGCTGCTGCGCAATGTGGAAGTCTTCGATTGGCAACAGGACGTCGAAAACAAGGACAAGAACATCTTCCGCTCGATCTGGGAGGCCGTGGTCGGCGCCAGCGAGACGGTGCTGAAGAACCAGGCCAAGAACCAGTTCGCCACCCGCGTGGAGCTGAGTGGCAGCGTGCATCAGCAGAATGTCAGCGCGTTCTCCGCGTTTTTGGCGATTTTGCGCAATGGCTTCATCCAGGCATTCAACGCGCGCTATGAACAACCCAAGCCATCGGCGGATTGAGCCTGACCGGCCATTCAGAGACTGAATAACCCGTCTGCGTTCACAGTCGCCGGGGCCGCGCGGTATAGTCCGGGCATTGATGAATTCGAGGAATGACCGATGAAGTTCGAAGGCACCCAGGCCTACGTTGCCACCGATGACCTGAAACTGGCCGTCAACGCTGCCATTACCCTGGAGCGTCCGCTGCTGGTCAAGGGTGAGCCCGGCACCGGCAAGACCATGCTCGCCGAGCAACTGGCCGAATCCTTCGGTGCCAAGCTGATCACCTGGCACATCAAGTCCACCACCAAGGCCCACCAGGGCCTGTACGAGTACGACGCGGTCAGCCGCCTGCGCGACTCGCAACTGGGCGTGGACAAGGTGCACGACGTGCGCAACTACCTGAAGAAAGGCAAGCTGTGGGAGGCGTTCGAGTCCGAAGAGCGCGTGATCCTGCTGATCGATGAAATCGACAAGGCCGACATCGAGTTCCCCAACGACCTGTTGCAGGAACTCGACAAGATGGAGTTCTACGTCTACGAAATCGACGAGACGATCAAGGCGAAGAAACGCCCGATCATCATCATTACCTCCAACAATGAAAAAGAGCTGCCGGACGCCTTCCTGCGCCGATGCTTCTTCCACTACATCGCCTTCCCCGACCGTACCACCCTGCAAAAGATCGTCGATGTGCACTACCCCGACATCAAGAAGGACCTCGTCAGCGAAGCGCTGGACGTGTTCTTCGATGTGCGCAAGGTGCCGGGCCTGAAAAAGAAACCTTCCACCTCCGAACTGGTGGACTGGCTCAAGCTGCTGATGGCCGACAATATCGGCGAAGCGGTGCTACGCGAGCGCGACCCCACCAAGGCGATCCCGCCGCTGGCCGGTGCCTTGGTGAAGAACGAGCAAGACGTGCAACTGCTTGAACGTCTGGCATTCATGAGCCGTCGCGGTAATCGATAATGTTGCTCAACCTGTTCAATGAAATGCGCGCAGCCAAGGTGCCGGTCTCGGTGCGCGAGCTGCTCGACCTGATCAACGCGCTGAAACAGCGCGTGACCTTCGCCGACATGGACGAGTTCTACTACTTGGCCCGGGCGATCCTGGTCAAGGACGAACGGCATTTCGACAAGTTCGACCGAGCCTTCGGCGCCTACTTCAACGGCCTCGAAAAGCTCGACGACCACCTGCAGGCGCTGATCCCCGAAGACTGGCTGCGCAAGGAATTCGAACGCTCGCTGAGCGACGAGGAACGCGCACAGATCCAGTCCCTCGGCGGCCTCGACAAGCTGATCGAGGCGTTCAAGCAACGCCTGGAAGAACAGAAGGAACGCCACGCCGGCGGCAATAAGTGGATCGGCACCGGCGGTACCAGCCCGTTCGGCTCCGGCGGCTACAACCCGGAAGGCATTCGCGTCGGCGACGCCGGCAAACGCCAGGGCAAGGCCGTGAAGGTCTGGGACCAGCGCGAGTACAAGAACCTCGACGACCAGGTGGAACTGGGCACGCGCAACATCAAGATCGCCCTGCGCCGCCTGCGCAAATTCGC
Source organism: Pseudomonas sp. GW821-FHT05D12 (assembly GCF_059419825.1). Classification (NCBI taxonomy): domain Bacteria; kingdom Pseudomonadati; phylum Pseudomonadota; class Gammaproteobacteria; order Pseudomonadales; family Pseudomonadaceae; genus Pseudomonas; species Pseudomonas sp. GW821-FHT05D12. The sequence continues at coordinate 318,785 of NZ_JBWKSN010000007.1, forward strand.
GCGCCAGGGTGCGGCCGAAGAGCTGGATATCGACGGCACCATCGACCACACCGCCCGCGACGCCGGGCTGCTGAACATCCAGATGCGCCCGGAGCGGCGCAACACCATCAAGCTGTTGTTGCTGTTCGACATCGGCGGCTCGATGGACGCCCATGTGAAGATCTGCGAGGAACTGTTCTCGGCATGCAAGACCGAGTTCAAGCACCTGGAGTACTTCTACTTCCACAACTTCGTGTACGAGTCGGTCTGGAAGAACAACCAGCGCCGCACCTCGGAGCGCACTTCCACCCAGGACCTGCTGCACAAGTACGGCGCCGACTACAAAGTGATCTTTATCGGCGACGCGTCGATGGCCCCGTATGAGATCACCCAGGCCGGCGGCAGCGTCGAGCATTGGAATGAAGAGCCAGGGTATGTGTGGATGCAGCGCTTCATGGCCAAGTACAAGAAGCTGATCTGGATAAACCCGTACCCCAAAGACACCTGGGGCTATACGGCGTCGACGGGGATTGTGCGCGAGTTGGTCGAAGACCAGATGTACCCGCTGACGCTGCGCGGGCTGGAAGAAGGGATGCGCTTCCTGTCCAAATAAACCCCTTGCAGGAGCCCGGCTTGCCGGCGATGAGGGCCTTGAGTCTTGCGCTGAACCAGCGGCCGCCATCGCCGGCAAGCCGGGCTCCCACAGGGTTCAGCGAAAACGCTGCAGGAAGTCGACGTGTTGCTGATGCGCCGTCTCCTGCACTACCGGCGCCAACCTGAGCTTTTCCCCCGGCAGGCACTGCGCCAGTCGCGCCAGCGCCAACGGCGTCAACGCGCCCAGGCGTGGATACCCGCCAATGGTCTGCCGGTCATTGAGCAACACAATCGGCTGTCCATCCGGTGGCACCTGGATGGCCCCCAACGGAATCCCTTCGGAAATCAATGACGGCCCCTGGTACTGCAACGGCGTGCCCAACAGGCGCATGCCCATGCGGTCGGCGCGGCTGTCCAGCGCCCATTCGGTATTGAAGGCATCGAACAGGCTCTGGCCGCTGAACTGGCCGATCTGTGCACCGACGATCACATCCAGCGGCCCCTTGGCGGGCAGGACTGAATCGCTCAGCACTTTCATCGCACCGCCTGTCCCGGAGTAGCCCAACCGCGCGCCTTCGACCAACGCCCTGCCGAAGCCATCCAGCCCGCCCAACTCCTCGCGCACCACCGTGGCACAACTGCCCAGCACCTGCGGCGCATCAAAGCCGCCCGGCGCCGCCAGGTAGGCCCTGGCCCCGCTGAACGGCTGGGTAAAGCGCAGGCGCTGGCCCTTTTGCAGGATGAAACTGCGGCCGGGGCTGATGGCGCGTTCGTCGATGTACGCACCCAGGTCCGCACCGGCCAACGCCAGCAGGCAATACTCCTCGGCCTGCACGGTAAAACCACCAAGGGTGATTTCCACCACCGGCGCATCCAGCGCATTGCCCAGCAGCCAATTGGCCCAGGACATCGACACCCAGTCCAGCGCACCGCCCTGGGTCACGCCCAGGTGGCGCACGCCAAAGCGGCCGGCGTCCTGCAACAGGCACAGCGGCGTGCTGGCCTCGATCAACAAGCGGCTCATGCCTGCGCCTCCAACGGCGTGTCATCGCCACCCAGGTGGATAAATTCCGCGTGATCGACGGCTTCAAAACGCACCGTATCACCGGGTTGCATCAGGCTGTAGCCGTCGCGTTCGCGGTCGAACAGCTTGGCCGGGGTGCGGCCGATCAGGTTCCAGCCGCCGGGAGATACCACCGGGTAGGCGGCCGTTTGCCGCTCGGCGAGGCCGACGCTGCCGGCCGCCACGCGCTTGCGCGGGGTACTCAGGCGTGGTGTGGCGAGGATTTCGTCGACCAGCCCCATAAAGGCAAAACCGGGGGCGAAGCCGAGGGCGAATACCTGGTATTGGTGGGCACTGTGACGACGGATCACTTCATCGACCGCCAGGCCACTGCGCTGGGCGAGCAACGTCAGTTCAGGGCCGACGCTCGGGTCGTACCACACCGGCAGCACATGGCACTGGCCGCCGCCCTGGGCTTGGGGTTGCAGGTCAGTCAGGGCTTCGTCGATCAACGCGCGGGCCTGGGACGGGCTCAACGCGGTGAGGTCGTAATGCACCATCAACGTGGTGTAGGACGGCACCAGGTCGACCAGCGCGGGCCCGAAACCGCTGCGCAAGCGCTGGGTGGCGGCGAGCATCCACGGCATGTTGGCTTCGGCAATCACGTCAAACAGACGCACCATCAGTGCGTCGATGGCCACCACTTCAATGCGTGGCTTCATGTTGGCTTCAATGCCTCGCGAATGCGCTGCACGGCGGCGACCGAGCTGGCGTTGTCGCCATGCACGCACAGGGTGTTGGCCCGCAATACCAGTGGGCTGCCATCGCTGGCCGTCAGGGCCTCGCCACGGGAAAGGGTCAGGGCCTGCTGGACGATGGTGTCGGAATCATGGTGCACGGCACCCGGCAATTGGCGCGAAACCAGATGCCCCTTGGGGTCGTAGGCACGGTCGGCGAAGGCCTCGAACCACAGGATGACCCCGTATTCATCGCCCAGGGCCTGGGCCGCGCTGTTGTCGCGGGTGGCCAGCAGCATCAGCGGCAGGTCGCCATAGGCGGCCACGGCCTGGATCACCGCGCGCAGCTGCACGGGGTTGGCCATCATGTCGTTGTACATCGCGCCGTGTGGCTTGACGTAGCTGACCCGCCCACCCTGGGCGCGGCAGATGCCGTCGAGAGCGCCGATCTGGTAATGCAGCAGGTCCTGGATTTCTTCGGGCGTGTAGGCCATAGAGCGACGACCGAAACCTTGCAGGTCCTGATACGCCGGGTGCGCGCCGACTTGCACACCGTGCTTGAGCGCCAGGCCGACGGTCTTGCGCATGATGCTCGGGTCGCCGGCGTGGAAGCCACAGGCCACGTTGGCGCAATCGATGAACGGCATGACCTCGGCGTCCAGACCCATCGTCCAGTTGCCAAAGCTTTCGCCGATGTCGCAATTCAGTAGCAGGCGGCTCACGGTGGTCGCTCCTGTAGGCTTTGTTTTTTTGTAGTGTGGGATTTTTTACACAGAACTCGCAACTTGTCCTGGCACCCCAACGACGCTTATCGTGGAATAACTCGATTTTTGGCGCTGGCCCGGTGCGGCGTCCAACTAATAAAAACCGATCCAAGCATAAGAAAAGTTGATCCCATGAATTTGAAGTTCCTCGAAACCTTCGTCTGGGTGGCCAAGCTCAAGAGCTTTCGGCTGACCGCCGAGAAGTTGTTCACCACCCAGGCCTCGATCTCCAGCCGCATTGCGGTGCTGGAAAGCGAGCTGGGCGTGAAGTTGTTTCTGCGTGACTCACGGGGCGTGAGCCTGACCCCGGAAGGCCTGAAGGTGCTCGATTATGCCGAGCAGATGATGGTGACCATGCAAGGCCTGAAGCAGTCCCTGGAGACCACCAGCAGCAAGGTCGGGCGCATCCGCATCGGCGCGATGGACACGGTGATCCACACGTGGCTGAGCCCGCTGGTCGCCGAGTTGATGGACCATTTTCCGCTGGTAGAAATCGAGTTGGTCGCCGATACGGCGCTGAACCTCAGCGATCAGCTGCAAAAAGGCTTTCTGGATTTGATCCTGCAAACCGACCTGCTGCGCCTGGAAACCGTGCGCAGCCTGGAACTGGCCAGCCACCCCATGGCGTGGATCGTCGCCAGCCAATCGATCTACAACCGCGACTACGCGTCCCTCGCCGAACTGGCCCAGGAGCGCATCATCACCTATTCGAAAAACTCCCACCCGCACCAGGATGTGCTCAGCCTGATGCAGGCCAATGGCGTGGCCGCGCCGAGGATGAACTGTGTGAACTCCGTGTCGGCGATCACGCGGCTGCTGCGTGATGGCTTCGGCATTGGCGCACTGCCGCCGGTGCTGGTCACTGAGGAACTCGCGCGCGGCGAACTGGTGATGCTGCCGATGGCGCAGCAACTACCGAATCTGCAGGTGGTGGTGTCGTGGCGTGTGGGGGTGGAGTTGGTCGAGGAGATTGTCGGGCTGTGCCAGAAGGTGGTGGCGCAGTATGCCGAGGAAGTGGGCGCCGAGCGCATGGTGCTGGCCTGACCCGCCCAAACCTGCAGGAGCCGGCTTGCCGGCGATAGCGCCTCAGCGTCGCGTGAGCCGCATCGCCGCAAACCGCGCGCCTACAGTGATTCAAGGTGGCCGTTAGAGGCCTTTCAGATCTCGCTCTTCGATCGGCCGGCTCTGGCGCAGGCGCTTGCCGCCCAGCACTACCCAGTCGATCAGGCGGAACAGGCATTCCAGGCCGAACGACAGCAGCATCGCCCCGCCGAGGCCCCAGCCCATGGCTTCGGGGGTCAACAGGATCTGGTAGCTGTAGCCATTCCAGGTTTCCAGGCGGATATCCGGGTCGGCAGCCACGGCCACTTGCAGCGCGCGGATGTACCAGGGGCCTTGCATCGCCTGGAATTGCTTGTCCAGCGCCACCTGCCGATCGAGCATGGCGCCCAGGCTGTTGGCATCGCTCTGGAACACCGGGTCATCGCTGGCGCGGTAGTGGGCGACCAGCGCCTGCAGGTCGCCATTGAAGAACTGCTGCGCGGTGGACTCGAACCCGCGCAGGCCGGTCTGGGCCTCGATCAAGTGGGCTTCGACGCGCTTGGCGTAATCGTTGATGAACCCCGGCACTTGCACGCCGACCAACAGGCCAATGGCAAACAGCACCAACCGCAGGTAACTGAGCAACATGGTCGATATCCTTACTCGGTGATGCCCTGGCTGACGCATTCACCGCGTCGCCACAGGCTCCATTGGCCCGGTTCGTAGCGGGTCCAGTTTTCGTTGTCGGTCAACGGCTCGGTGGCGATCACCGTCACCACATCGTTGGGTGTGGTTTCGGCCTGAAAATCGACGATCACGTCGACATCTTTCAGGCGCGCGGGGCCAAACGGCGCACGCCGGGTAATCTGCGCCAATTTCGTCGAGCAAAAGCAAAACAGCCAGTCGCCATCGCTGAGCAGGCAGTTGAACACGCCTTTGCTGCGGTATTCAGCGCAGGCGGCGATCAGATCCGGCAGCATTCGCTCGATGCCCACCGGCTCGGGGAACGCCTCGCGCACGCGGTTGAGCAGGTCGCAGAACGCCGCTTCGCTGTCGGTATCGCCGACCGGGCGGTAGAAGGTGGCGCGCGGGGTGAAGTCCGCCAGCTGGCCGTTGTGGGCGAAACACCAGTTGCGCCCCCACAGCTCACGCACGAACGGATGAGTGTTGGCCAGGCTCACCTTGCCGACGTTGGCCTGGCGGATATGCCCGATCACCACTTCGCTCTTGATGGGATACCGCTGCACCAGCAGGGCGACTTCCGACTCGCTGCTGGCGGCCGGGTCCTGGAACAGGCGCAGGCCACGGCCTTCGTAGAAGGCGATGCCCCAACCGTCGCGGTGCGGGCCAGTGCGCCCACCGCGCTGCATCAGCCCGGTAAAGCTGAACACGATATCGGTGGGGACGTTGGCACTCATGCCCAATAATTCACACATGCCAGGGCTCTCGCTGCAGGGCGGACAACGTTAAAGGCGCGGCTCGACGCGCATACCGCTCACGGGGGCAGGACGGCGCAAAGGCTCGTCGTCATCGTCCGGCTCGGCGGCCAGGGCGGCATCGACGGCGGCCTTGCGCTCCCGACGGGCATTGGCGGCGCGCTCGATGGGCCAACGGATCAACACGAACACGAGGTACACGGCAAACGCAATCATCGTGTACATGAACAGATCGGAGATCGCCCGCCAGGCGTTGTTGCCGACCTTGAGCACCAGGTCCAGCGCGGTAATGGCCACGGCCGGCGCGAACTGGGTCTTGACCGGGTCGACGATGGTCGGGCTGAACAGCAGCACCGCCATCAGCAATTGCAGCGGCTCGCGCAGCCAGCGCCAGATCCAGCGGGTCATGCGCCACCACACCAACAGGCAGCCCAAAGCGGCAAAGGCGTAGAGGCCCCAAGCGGTCAGATAGTCGTTCTCGGTCATGGTGTCCATGGCAAGGTAGGCAAACAGGCGGCTATGATAACGGCTTTTGCGTGTCGCGGCTGCAATGCCTGCCACCTTCCGCCAGACAGAGAGTGATCCATGCCGTCATCGACCCACATCACTGCCGCCCCGATTGCCCGCAAGGCCCCAGGCCAGGACCCGTACGCCTGGCTGCAGGAGCGTGACAGCGCCGAAGTCCTCGATTACCTCAAGGCCGAAAACGCCTGGCAGGAAGCCCAGCTCGCCGACCAGCAGGCCTTGCGCGAAACGCTGTTCGAAGAGATCAAGGGCCGCATCCTCGAAACCGACCTGTCGCTGCCCTCGCCGTGGGGCCCGTACCTGTACTACACGCGCACCACCGCCGGTGACGAATACGCCCGCCACTACCGCTGCCGCCGTCCGGCCGACGACAGCAACCAGGTCGACGACAGCAGCGAGGAACTGCTGCTGGACCCGAACGTGCTGGCCAATGGCGGATTCTTCTCCCTCGGTGCATTCAGCATCAGCCCCGACCACCAACGCCTGGCCTACAGCCTGGATACCAGTGGCGAGGAGATCTACACCCTGTTCGTGAAGGAATTGGCCACCGACAAGGTCAGCGAACTGGCGTTCGAGAACTGCGACGGCAGCATGACCTGGGCCAACGACAGCCTGACCCTGTTTTTCGGCGAACTCGACGACACGCACCGCCCGCACAAGTTGTATCGCTATCGCCTGGACGGCACCGCAGCGCAGGAAGTGTTCCACGAGCCCGACGGGCGTTTCTTCCTGCATTGCTACCGCTCCAGCTCCGAGCGCCAACTGTTGCTGGCCCTGGGCAGCAAGACCACCAGCGAAATCTGGGCGCTGGACGCCAACCAGCCGCACCTGGACTTCACTTGCCTGGCGCCACGGGTCGAGGACCATGAATATGACGTCGACCACGGCAAGCTCGACGGCGAGTGGACCTGGTTTATCCGCAGCAACCGCGATGGCATCAACTACGCGCTGTTCGTCGCTGCCGATACCGGCGATGTGCCAACCGAGGACCAGTGGCAGAACCTGATCCCCCACAGCGACGACGTGATGCTCGACGGCGTCAGCCTGAACGCCAGCGCCATGACCCTGAGCCTGCGCATTGGCGGCCTGCCCGTGATCGAAGTGCACCCGCAAGGCCTGCCGGCCTATCGCGTGGAATTGCCTGACGCTGCCTACAGCCTCTACGTACAGAACAGCCTGGAATTCCCCAGCGACAAGATTCGCCTGCGCTACGAAGCCCTGAACCGCCCGGCCCAGGTCCGTCAGCTGGAACTGGCCAGCGGCGCACAACAGGTGCTCAAGGAAACCCCGGTACTCGGCGTGTTCAATGCCGATGACTACGTCAGCCAGCGCCTGTGGGCCACCTCCGCCGATGGCACGCAGGTGCCGATCAGCCTGGTGGTCAAGCGCGACCAGCTCGGCAAGCCGACGCCGCTGTACCTGTATGGCTACGGCGCCTATGGCCACAGCCTCGACCCATGGTTCTCGCATGCGCGCCTGAGCCTGCTCGACCGTGGCGTCGCTTTCGCCATTGCGCATGTGCGCGGCGGCGGCGAACTGGGAGAAGCCTGGTACCGCAACGGCAAGCAGGCTCACAAGCAGAACACCTTCAGCGACTTTATCGCGTGTGCCGAACACCTGATCGCCCAGGGCCTGACCACGTCCACCCAACTGGCGATCAGTGGCGGCAGCGCCGGCGGGCTGTTGATCGGCGCGGTGCTCAACCAGCGTCCGGAGCTGTTCCAGGCGGCGATTGCCGAGGTGCCGTTCGTCGATGTGCTCAACACCATGCTCGACCCGGAACTGCCGCTGACCATCACCGAGTACGATGAATGGGGCAATCCCGAAGAGCCCGAGGTGTATGCGCGCATCAAGGCTTACGCGCCGTACGAAAACGTCAGCGCCCAGGCCTACCCGGCCCTGCTGGTGATTGCCGGCTACAACGACAGCCGCGTGCAGTACTGGGAAGCGGCCAAGTGGGTGGCCAAGTTGCGCGACACCGCCACCTCCGACAATCTCCTGCTGCTCAAGACCGAACTGGGCGCCGGCCACGGTGGGATGAGCGGTCGTTACCAGGGATTACGTGACGTAGCGCTCGAATATGCATTTGTGTTCAAGGCGCTGGGGCTGGTTTAAGGAACTTAGCGCGGCGGTCCTGTCTGAACACAGGACCGCCTACCTGATTGATGGATCAATACTGCAGCCATGCCTCAACCGACGCTCCTGAATAACGAAATCCGCGACATGCTCATGGACTGCGGTCTGTTCGACCCGCTGTTGCCGGAAGATTTCCACGTGGCCGCCGGCTACTTCAATATCAGCAGCATTGCCCGCGATGAGGTGATTTTCCTCGAGGGCGATGCCGGCACGTTCATGTGCATCCTCCACAGCGGCCAGGTGGCCGTGCAGAAATCCAGCCACACCGGCCAGCGCCTGACGATCGCCACCCTGCGCAGTGGGCGCGCTTTCGGTGAAATGGCGGTGCTGGACGGCGAGCGGCGTTCGGCCAGCTGCGTGGCCGCCAGTGACTGCGTGCTGTTGAACCTGGGCAAGGATTCCCTGGAGAAGATGCTCAACGAAGCGCCTCGGGTGGCCGCCAAGATCATCCGCGCCATTGCCATTGCCCTGTCTAAGCGCCTGCGCATGGCCGACGGGCAATTACTCTCGCAACAGTTCTAGCCGCCGGGCGTCTTCGGTTTGCTGTCGTTTTGCAGCAGGCCCGGCACCGTCTGGTCCTTCGGCGGCGTCGGCAGCACGATGGGCACCAGGGGCGGCGAGCCGTTGGTCTTGGGCACGGCGGGCGGGGTGACTTGCGGGTAGAGCGTCGGCGTTGGCGTGCCCGGCGCGCCTGGGGTTGGCGTCGGGGCGACCGGTACGGTTTGCAACTCCTGAGCCTGCGCCGCACCCAATGCGAGCGCGCTCAACACAATGACCGTTAGAATGCTGCACTTCATCGATGGCTCCATGGCCTGACCGGAATGTCACAAGGCTACTCCCAACCGCGCAAGAATGCCCTTCCCAATGAGATTTCCATGAAACGTTTCGTTCTGCTGGACACCACCCCGATCCCCGACAATGGCGGCGCCTTGTGCCTGTTCGAATACGGTGAGGATTTTGTCATCAAGATCCAGGGCGGGGACGGCGGCCAGTTGATGAACACGCGCATGCACGGTTCGGAAGACGCCCTGGCGGAAATTCCCTGCCGCAAAGTCGCTGGCCGTCCGGGTTCGCGGGTGTTGATCGGCGGGCTGGGCATGGGCTTTACCCTGGCTTCGGCGCTCAAGCATTTGGGCAAGACTGCCGAGGTGGTGGTGGCGGAACTGGTGCCCGGCGTTGTGGAATGGAACCGTGGCCCGCTGGGCGAGAAATCCGGTCGGCCATTGCTCGACCCGCGCACCGTGATCCGCCTGGAAGACGTGGCCAACGTACTGCAGGCCGAGCCCCAGGGTTTTGACGCGATCATGCTCGACGTCGACAACGGCCCCGAAGGCCTGACGCAAAAAGCCAACAGTTGGCTCTATTCCGCCGGTGGCCTGGCAGCCTGTGCCAAAGCCCTGCGCCCCAAGGGCGTGCTGGCGGTCTGGTCCGCCAGCGCCGACAAACTGTTCAGCGACAAACTGCGCAAGGCGGGTTTCAAGGCCGAAGAAGTGCAGGTGTTCGCCCACGGTAACAAGGGCACCCGGCACACCATCTGGATCGCCGAGAAGCTCAAGGGCTGAGCCCCTGTAGGCGCCGGCCGGCCAGCGCCCACATTTCCAATCCCGCGTCAGTTGCGGGATTTGCGGTAATCAATCACATACGGCACTTTTTTCTCGAAGGTCTTCTCCAGCTCAGCGCGGTCCAGCGTGGTCATGCCGCCCAGTTGATGGGCGGTAAAACCGCTGTCGCCAACCTGTGAGCCCGGCGCGAGGCTGACCATGCGCTGGGCGACGGCTTCAATGGCGTCCTTGTAGCCGCTTTTCTTGTCCAGGTTGTACTGGCTCAGGTCGACCTGCGTGCGCAGCCAGTTGCCCCAGTAGAACTCCAGAAATTCCGGCGCCACCGCACCCTCCTCCGGCTTGCCATAGGCGGCCTTGCGCGTGAAGTACACCAGGCTGCGGAACATGTCGTCCTGCAGGTTCTTGAAGCCCAGGTGGGCCGGCAATTGCGCCGGCGGCAGGGTCTGGCCCTGGTTGTCCTTGAGCCAGACCTTGCGCGCCGCCTGCATGCGCTGCCAGAACGTGGCGAGGTCGGGGCTGTCGCTGAAGTCGTCGGTGACCTTGACCCACATGTTCAACCGGGGACCGCCGCCGGGGACTTCCCACAAGGTGGTGAAACTGTGGTGGCCGTCGGTCAGGTACAGCTGGCCCGCGGGGCCGACCACCACGGTTTTCATGTCTTCAGGATGGGTGCCCACCGGGTCCTTGCAGGTGAAGCTGTCGGGCCGCTGCAGGTCGGCCTTTTTCGGCACGTTGTCGGCTTCGCCCTGGCCGTTGGTTTCGCAGTATTCATCGAAGACCTTCTTCGGTTTGTCGGCAAACAGCCCCAGGCTGTAGTAAATCTGGTCGAACCCCACCACCGCCTGGGTCGGGTGCAACTGTTCGAGGCTGACCTCGATCACCTGGCCGGGCTTGGGGGTGGAAAACGCCTGGGCTTGAGCCGCCAGCACGCAAAGCAGCAGTGCAACTGTCCATGTAGGTAAACGCATAGGCTTCAGATCCTTATGAAAGTGAGTGAACCGATACTACAAACGTTCGTCGCGGCCAGGCTGTACGGTTGCTGAAAAAGCCAGCGGTCTTTTACAGCGCGAGCGGCTAGAATCAACCCTATCCGTGACCCACCAAATAGCCAGGAGCCATGATGAGCTCGACCAACCCGCCCTCCCACACCGCCAAGCTGGACCGCATCCTGGCCGATGCCCAGCGTGACCGGGAAATGGGCTACCGCGACAAAGCCTTGAAGATGTACCCCCACGTGTGCGGCCGCTGCGCCCGTGAGTTCTCCGGCAAACGCTTGAGCGAGCTCACCGTACACCACCGAAATCACAATCATGATGACAATCCCCAGGACGGTTCCAACTGGGAGTTGCTGTGCCTGTACTGCCACGACAACGAACACTCGCGCTACACCGACCAGCAGTACTTCGGCGAAGGCTCCACCAGCAGCCCGACGATTGCCAAGGCCACGCACAACCCATTTGCGGCGTTGGCGGGGCTGATGAAGAAAGACGACTGAATGACGCAGCTGCAAGTTTCAAGCAGCAAGCTACAAGAAAAAGCCATGCCGCTTTTACTTGCAGCTTGTAGCTTGCCGCTATACTGCTGCCTTTTTAAGGCACTCCCGTGGGCAATAAACGCTACAGCTGCATCGGTCTGTATAACCCCAAATCCCCCGAAAACGTTGGTTCGGTGATGCGTGCCGCCGGCTGCTACGGCGTGGCCTCGGTGTTCTACACCGGCGTGCGCTACGAGCGCGCCCGGGACTTCATCACCGACACCAAGAAAGTCCACCACGACATTCCGCTGATCGGCATCGACGACCTGAAGAAAATCCTCCCCCTGGGCTGCATCCCGGTCGCGGTGGAGTTGGTGGAAGGCGCCCGCCCACTGCCCGAATACACGCACCCTGACCGCGCGCTGTATATCTTCGGCCCCGAAGATGGCTCGTTGGATAAAGAGATCCGCGACTGGTGCGAAGACGTCGTGTACATCCCGACCACCGGCTGCATGAACCTCGCCGCGACCGTCAACGTGGTGCTCTACGACCGCCTGGCCAAGGGCAACAACACCCGTTCGGGCCCCAAGTACTGATTTATCGGGAACATCCGGCGCCTGCCCGCAGTCAGCTGCATATCACTAGCCCTCGTTGGAGACAGATCATGAGCGACAGCAAAACCTTGCGCCCTATCATCGAACACACGCCGTTCCAGACCCAGCCCACCCAGAACGTGCACGGCTGGGAGCGCATCGGCTCGGTGGCCGGTGGCGTGATGATGGTCGGCAAAGGCCTGCGCCGCGGCGGGATTTTCGGCTTGATCCAGGTAGCGATTGGCGGCGTGGCGCTGGTGCGCGGCGTCACCGGGCACAGCTCGCTCAAGGACAAGCTGGAACAGGGCCGTCAGGAAATGAACAGCGTGCGTACAAAGATCGAGCGCGCCGGTGAAGAGCTGAAAAACTTGAAGACCAAGGCCGAAGTGGCGGCTGAAAAAGCGGTAAAAACCACCGGCTAGTCTTTCGTGTAGGAGCCCGGCTTGCCGGGCTCCTACACGAAGTTGCAGTCTGTTCGGCGGATTCAGCGCAGCAGCTTGCTGTCCAGCACCACCGACGTCTCGCCGATGATGCTCTCGGCCAGTTGCACAAACTCCGCCGTGGTAATGCTGTTGGCCCGCATCACCGCCTGGGCGAGATCATCCAGGGAGCGCTTGTTGTGGGTTTTCACGCGGATCTCGCGATCCAGCTCCTGCAACACCACCACCGCCCGTGACACCGTCGCCCCGCTGACGTGCTCGCCGCGCAGGCTGGTCACGTCCTTGCCCTCCTTGACCAACCGCGCCTGGATTGCCTGATATCGCTCATCGGTAATGCCGCCGGCACGGCGCAGCAGCTCGATGGCGTAGTACTCGCCCAGGCCCTCGCTGATCCAGTCACTGGTGTCGTGATCGTTGAAACGGCCAATCGCCTGCACTACTTCACGGAGTAGCGGGCTGCTGCCATTTTCACTGACCAGCGGCGTACGGCTGTTGAGGTAGATCGAGTCGCGCGCGGCAAACGCGCCACGTCGCATCGGGTCGCTGGCGCCTACCACCAGCAGCTTGGCCGGATGGCGCGGGAACGCCGCTTCCACCTGGGGCCAGACGAACGTCAGCAACGTCAGCACATCCATGCGACGCATGGCCTGGCCCTTGGGCGACGCGACGGTGACTTCGCTCTCGCCCAGGCGCACGCGACGGCTGCCGAGGGTGCCGGCGAGCATCCAGCCGGTCGGCCGGTCGAACAGGCGCGAAACATTGTCGATACGAAATTTGTTCTTGCCGATGCGCGGCCAGGCGGTTTCGATACTTTTCCAGCCCGCCGGCAGTTCGAACACCAGGCGCGAGACCAACTCCACCCCGTCCTGCTGGTCGAGGCGCGCGGGCGGCACCAGGTTTTCGCCGCGAAACAACGCCCAACTCGGCGTCATCCGCGCTTCATAAATGCCCGGCTTGCGCGCGTGGGTGAGGCGAACCCGGTAGGTCAGGCTGGCCTTGTTGGCGCCGGGTTGCCACCGGCCGCGGTGCTCGGTGACACTCCATTGGCCATCAGCCTTGAAGTCGCTGTAGTCACCGTCATGGCCAAGGTCGAAATCCAGGCTGCGCACCGCCGAGCCCTGGGACAGGCTCACCCGCACCTCGGCCTGATCGCTCTGGGGCAACAACTTGACGTGATAATCCAGGTCAACCTTCTTCGCGCACCACGCAGGCATGCTCAACGCCAGTAACACCAGGCTTGCCGCCAGCTGGGTTCCCGCCCTCATACACACTCCTCGTTCAGCCCGCGCGGAAAATCAGGTAATCCTCCCAGTCATCCTCGGGCACGCTGCCTTCGCTGAGCATGCGCCCGGACTGGGAAATGCGTTCATGGTGCACGGCGTCGCGGTCGCCGCAGACCAGGTGGTGCCACAGCGGCAGGTCCTTGCGCTCGCTGACCAGGCGATAGCCGCAGGTGGGCGGCAGCCATTTGAACTGGTCGGCCTGGCCCGGGGTGAGCTGGATGCAGTCGGGCACCGAGGCGCGGCGGTTGGGGTAGTCGGTGCACTGACAGGTCTTCAGGTCGAGCAGTTTGCAGGCGATACGCGTGTAATAGACGCTGTTGTCGTCCTCATCCTCAAGCTTTTGCAGGCAGCACAGGCCACAGCCGTCGCACAACGACTCCCACTCCTCCTGGTCGAGGTGTTCAAGGGTTTTGCGTATCCAGAAAGGTTCGACTTTGGCGGCCATGGCTCTGCATCAGTATCGGTAGGTGAAAAGGCCGCCAGTCTAGTGCCCAAGGCCCTTGGGGCCAAGCGCTGGCGACTGTCGGTACGACAAGACTTGTCAGCGACCCTTCGTCGCAGTAGCTTTGTGAGCCGCGAAGGCCCTGCGTCGGCCGCCATAAATGCTTCGCCGCATTGCCCACGACGCCCCATGGAGCCTTGAAAAAACCCTCGCCGAGCTCATCGGTGCCCCGTTTTTTTGAACTGCGCTTGCCTATCTCACCGTAGCCCATCGTCGTCATCAGGAACTGTTCATGAGCACAAATCCACGCGTTGCCGATTACCCGATCCACACCCAGTTCACCGAGCGCTGGTCGCCACGCGCCTTTACCGGTGAAAGCATTCCCCAGGAAACCCTACTGAGCTTCTTTGAAGCCGCACGCTGGGCGCCGTCGGCCTACAACTCGCAGCCATGGCGCTTTCTCTACGCGCGCCGCGACACGCCGGACTGGGAACGTTTCCTGGGCCTGCTGAATGAATTCAACCGTGGGTGGGCGCAGCATGCCTCGGCCCTGGTGATCATCGCCTCGAAAACCGACTTCACCGCCCCTGGCGCCACGGAAGAAACCCCGGCGCTGTGGCACACCTTCGACACCGGCTCGGCCTGGGGCCACCTGGCGCTGCAAGCCAGCCTCAGCGGCTGGCACACCCACGGCATGGCCGGCTTCGACCAGGAGCTGACCCGCAAGGAGCTGAAGATTCCTGAAGGGTATGCGCTGCACGCGGCCGTGGCCGTCGGCAAGCTGGGTGACAAGTCGACCTTGCCCGAGTACCTGCAAGGCCGCGAAGCACCGAGCCCGCGCAAGCCGCTGAGCGAGCTGGTGTCAGAGGGTGATTTCAGCCTTTGAGCCGTGTCACCCTGGCGTTGCCGAACGCCAGGGTGAGCCGGTCAAGACGCGGGGGCGATCAGCTCATTGAACGCCGCCCGCAGTTCGGCGACTTGCCGGTCATACACGCGCTTGACCACCGGCACCATGAACTCCCCAGGCATGCCATTCAAGTCCACCGGATACAGCTTGTTTTCCTTGCTGGAGTACATGAAGTTGCTCAGCTGTGGATCATTGTGAAAAATATCGCTGGCCTCCAGTTGTGCGAGCACCTCATCGAGCAATGAGCGCGCGCTCGGCGGCAAGCTGCCTTTTTCGACCTGACTGAGAGCCACACCCTCGATCCTGCCCATTTTGATGTACTTGCGGCCTTCCTCGACCAGCACCTCGGCAAAGCCATCCCCGTAATAGGTGTTCAGATTGACCACCTCCATATCGATATGCCCCTCGGCGGTCGTCAGCCTTGTCGGTCCAAGGTCCTTATACACATGCTTGCCATCCAGGCTGGCATACACCACCCCCTCGCCGCCCTGGCCGATCACCGGCCCGAGATCCGCCTTGACCGCTACCGGGCTGCCGCCGCGTACGCCCAGCCGTTGCCACTGATCCCCCTGAAGATGTTCGAGCAGCAACGGCGTCTGTCGGCCATTGTGATAAACCCGCGCCTGCACCGCGCCATCCTCGGTTCGGCTGACTTGGCGCACTTCGTAGACGGCCGCCTGGCCCGTACTGTCCCTATGCCGGATATACGACAGGTGGCCGTCGGCGGCGATATACACGCCCTGGCTGTTGGCTGAGAGCCCGGCGATGGTGGAGTCGGGCAGCTTGAATTGACCAAACAGCCGGTTACTCAGTTCAGCGGTTGAGCCCCGGAGCTGATTGAACTGCCGCGACGCCTTCGCCGCCACCTGACGACCGCCATTGGCAAGCAACCGGCCGCCGGCCACCGTCAGTTCGCCGCTGCCGCTCAGCGGGTTGAATGCCTCAATGGCCAGCGCCCCGACAAACCTGCCGGCCTTGGCCGCGTGCTCCACCGATGACAACGCCTTGCCCAGCACCCGGCCCGCCTGCGCAGCCTTGCCCACCCCGAGGGTAAGCAGCCCAAGGGCATCCTGGGACAGGTCAAAGAGCCCCTGGCCGATATTGCCCTGTTGAAAATTGACGATCGCCGATCGCAGCGGAATGAGGTTGAGGAAAAACTGCGAAATCGCCTCATTCCTCGCGCTGTCCTGATCATAGGACGTGACGCCCCTGGCCTCATTGAGCAGATCGTCGTTGTGCAGGTCGAGAGACTTCACGAAGACGTCAGCAATAGCGTGGCTGCGGCCGGAGTTGAAACTGTCAGGCTGTTCCGGCCCTTCGGGTTGAGCCAGGAATTGCGCAGCCGGCTTATCTTCACCGGGCTCGAACCGCACGGTTTTCGAGAGAATATTCGCCTCTCGGGTCTCCATCTTGCTGGCGGTATAAGGCTCGGTACGGCTGCGTATCAGGAAGTTCTCCTTCTCGAGGGTGCCGCGTCGCGTGTCGATCGTGTAGAGGTTGACCTGCCCGTTGCGGGTGGTCTTCACCTCCAGCGTATGCCCCCTGACGTGCAGGGCCGGCGGGGTGAAAAAATCAGCGGCTATCTTGTAGTCATTGGTGTGGAAGAACGTCAGTTCACCGAACTCGAGGTTCTTGCGGTCCTCCAGCGGCAACGCAGCAATCAGCTGCCTGACCCGGCTCTGGTGCCCGTCCTCATGCGCCTTGATCGCCGCCTCGTAGGCGCTTTTGAATGAGGTGGCAACGTCGAGCTTGCCGGCTGAATAAAGGTCGCAGAAGCGCGTGACGGGCAGGCGTTTGTCCTGGCTGATCCAGTGATCCTGTGGCCCCAGCTTGCCGCCTTCCATGACGACATCCAGCATCGAGCGCGCGCCCGGATAAACCCCTGGCCGGCCCTTTTTCAGCCAGGCCTTGTGCAGGTTTTTCACCTCGAAGAGACGTTTATCCAGTTCGGGAAACGCTTGTTCAAGCTGCGCGAGCGCCATCGCTCTTCGGCTGGGGATTTGCGTACTCAACAACGTGCCGGTGGTTTTCAGTGCCGCCAATTGGTGGTTGTAGGCGACCCTCACACCCTCCATCTCGTCAGCCGATGGATGCGCATCGGGGCGGGCGAGAAAACCGTTGGCGACGCCCCAATCCCGCAGCGCCTCATAAGCACTCTGCTGGCTGACGACTGCATCGTCAGGGAGCTGCTCGGCGGCCAGCAAAACCTCGGCGTAGCCCTTGCCGAGCGTGCCGCCCGGGGTGTGGGCTTCGAGCCTGGCCACCGCCATCGTCAATTGCACCCACAGCACGCTGCCGTAGGTCAGGCTGGCGGGAATGTCCTTGACCAGGTAGTGCGGTGCCGTCCTCGCCAGCAAAAGACTGGCTCTTTGGCCAGCCGTCTGCGCATCGGCCCGGCCTTTGTTGACCAGATGCCTGGCCAGTTCGGCTATCACCACCGAGGCGGGTTGCCCCCAGTACCGAGGGTGCGCGAGGTCAAAACCGGCGACGCTATTGCGGGGGCGAGTCGCCTGGGATTCGGGGTCAAGCCGCAGGTAGATGGCCGCCAAGGCGGCATCGGTGGGAGCCGGTGTTCCCCGGCTGGAAAACGCCAAGGCTGGCGTATTGAAAGAGGAAGGGATGAGCGTGGTCATGGGCGAACCTGTCCTTAGTCATATGGATATCCTTAAAGGGCGCGACCTTGCGCCCTTTGCGGTCACTGGGTGGGAGTGCCCGCGAAGAAGGTTCCATCTTGACTGTCAGGTTGTGTGTCGCCGTCAGTAACCGCGCTCGAAATCCACTTCTCCGCGCAGGGCTTGCTTGGCCTGAAACGCGCGCACGTTCTGCACAAACAACTCGACCATCATCGACGGCGAGGTCGGTGCGGAACTGTGCCCGGTCAGCAACAGGCCCCACGCCGTCCAGAACGGATGGCGCTGCGGCAGCGGTTCCTGGCGGCACACGTCGATCACCGCGCCGGCCAGGTGGCCTTCCTTCAAGGCCTCGACCAGGTCGGCATCGACCACGGCCACGCCGCGCCCGACGTTGATAAACAGCCCGGTCGGCTTGAATTGCTTGAACAGCGCCGCGTCATACAGGTCGTGGGTGTTCGGCGTGTTGGGCAGCAGGTTGATCACATAATCCGCCTCGCCCACCAGCCGGCCGAGCTGATCGAGCCCGGCCACTTCGATAAACGGCGCCTGTTCCCGCGCGGTGCTGGCGATGCCGTACACCTTGACGCCAAACGGCACGAGAAACTCCGCCACGCTCTGGCCGATATCGCCGGTACCGACGATCAGCGCCGTACGCCCCGCCAGGCTCTGGCCCATGCGGTTGTCCCATTTGCGCTCGACCTGGCTGACCAGCCGCGCGAGTACTTCGCGCTCGTGGCCGAGCATGTAGGTGAGGACAAACTCAGCCATGACCTGGCCAAAGATGCCGACCGCACGCGTCAGGCGATAATCGCGTGGCAAGCCGTCGGCCAGCAGCGGCGTGATGCCCGCCCAGGTCGATTGCAGCCATTGCGGTTGATGGCCCTGGCGCAACAACGTCGCCAGCAGGTCAGGTTGGCCGAGCCATACCGGACAATCGGCGGCCAGGCGCGACAGTTCGGCCGAGTCGCCGCTGGTGAGCACCTCAAGGTCCGGTGCCGCTTCGCCCAGCAACCGGGCGTACAGAGGGTGATCCTGTTCAGCAATCAGAACACGCATGCTTCAAACCTTTCAAAAACAGTGCAGACGGCCGCCCGCATCCCTTGCGGCCAGCGCCCGATAATACGATTCCATGGATGAATGTGCCCTGAACAGGGCACCCACCGATCACACCGGGTCGTTGCGTCGCAGCAGCTCTTCGGGCAAGTGCTCGATGTACTCGTCCTCGGCCGGCGGCATTTGCAGGTGGTAGCCCTGCTTTTCGAGGTTTTCCAGCACCACGGTGATGTCTTCGCGCGACAGCTTGCGCTCCGGCGTCAGTACCATGTCAAACGCGTGATGGGCCTTGCCGAAGGCTTCCATCAACGGTTCCGGCACGCGCTCCAGGGCATCGCTTTTCAGCACATAGAGATACATTTCGTTGCGTTTCAAGCTGCGATAGATGGAGCAGATACGTTTCAAGGCTGTTCTCCGGCAGTGGCCAGGCTGTCGAGCAGCGCCTGGCCCATCAACTCGCGGCGCCAGCCACGCAGCGAGTCTGGCAATTGGTAAGGCCCATCGGGATAGCCACTTTTGACCAGGGCTTCGAGGGTTTTCTTGCGCAGCATCAGCTCGGGCGCCATGTCGAGGCGCTCGGCGAAGGTCTGGCCAAGGGCACGCAGTTGCTTGATCAGCGCCGCGGCGTCCACCGGCAGCGGTTCAGCAACGGCCGGTGGCCATTGGTCCATGGGCACGCTGCCGGCACGCTTGATCAGGTCCAGCAGGAACTGGCCGTCCTGTCGCACAGTACGCGGGTGCATGTCTTCGATCTTGCCCAGCGCGGCGAGGTTATCCGGCTGGGTTTTGGCCAGGGGCCACAGCGAGTGTTCGCGAATGATGCGGTTGCGCGGCAAGTCACGCGCACGCGCCTGCTGTTCGCGCCAGGCGCACAGCTCACGCAAGACGGCGAGCTGGGCACGCGAGAGTTTCCACGCCAGCTTGGCGTCGCGGTACACCTCGTACGGGTCGACTTCGCGGCGCAGGTTGGCGACCAGCTCGGCGCCGTCCTCCAGGACCCAGGCGTACTTGTCGTCGGAAAGCTGCGGGCGCAGGCGTGTGTAGACTTCGGCCAGGTGCACCGCGTCTTCGGCGGCGTAGCTGATTTGCGTCTCCGACAATGGCCGCTGCAGCCAGTCGGAGCGGGTCTCGCCCTTGGGCAGCTCGATATCGAGCACGGCCTGCACCAGGCGCGAATAGCCCATGGAGAACCCAAGGTTCAGGTAGGCCGCCGCCAATTGGGTGTCGAACAACGGCACCGGCAGGCTGCCAGTCAGGCGCAGCAGCACTTCGAGGTCTTCGCTGCAGGCGTGCACCACCTTGATCACCGCTGGGTTTTCCAGCAAGGCGGCCAAAGGTTGCCAGTTGTCGATGGTCAGGGGGTCAATCAGGTAAGCGCGAACGCCATCACCGATCTGGATCAGCCCGGCAATGGGATAAAAGGTGTCGACCCGCATGAATTCGGTGTCGAGAGCGACGAATGGCAACTGCTGCCATTCGGCGCAATGCTGGCCGAGGCTATCGTTGTCGCAGATCCAGTGAATATCGATGGCCACACGGCTCTCCCTTGAAGAATGGCGCGCAGTATATATCGCGAAAGGGACTTGCGAGCATTCGCAGTGCACAGGCGTCCATGAAAACTCAGACAAGAGATGAAGAATAGTCCGACAGGCGGGACTTATCCTCTCTTACGCAGAACGTAGACCCGCCACAGGTGGGAGCCGGGCATGAATTCCTGGTGATGCAGGATTTTGAAGCCGGCTTGGCGAAACTCCTCTTCCACCGGGGTGCGCGACGGCACCGACACAATCACCGTGTCACGGCTGACCCGGTGAAACTCGCGCAACAAGGCCAGGCGCCCTTCACTGCTGGGCACATGACGAAATAATTCCAGGCAAAAAATGCAATCCACCGCGTTGGCCGACAAGCCGACGGAAAACGCCGAGCCCTGAAACGTCTTGACCCGCTTGAGCAACGACGCCGGGTGGTGGGTGCGGGCGTGGTCGAGCATGGCCTGGGAGTTGTCCGACGCCAGGATCACCCGGTTGACGTGCTCCGCCAATACCGGCCAGAACCGCCCCGAGCCGCAGGCCAGGTCCAGCACCAGCCCCGGTTCGCCGGCGACTTTCAGCGCCTGGCGCACCAGCCACTCATCGCGCCACGACGCCAGGCGCCGCCGCAGCCCTGGCGGACGTGTATCGCCGCAGACCCTGGCGTGCTCACGGTCACAGCGCTCGGCGTATTCAATCTCGATGGAAGAAGGCGGTTGTGGCGACATCACAGGCTCATGTGAGTTAAACGGTAGTGAACGACCTTGATTCGCAGCTTAACCACCGGAACGTGAAAAAAAAGTTGAAACGCGTGACGGGGGTGTTGCTGGGGAAGGATGTAGTGATCTCTGTGGCAAGTGAGCTTGTTGTGGTGAGCAGGCTTGGTTGAGCAGGCTTATTGTGGGCAGCAGGCTTGGTTGAGCAGACTTATTGTGGGCAGCAGGCTTGGTTGAGCAGGTTTGTTGTGGACAGCAGGCTTGGTTGAGCAGACTTGTTGTGGACAGCAGGCTTGGTTGAGCAGGCTTGTTGTGGGCAGCAGGCTTGGTTGAGCAGGCTTATTGTGGGCAGCAGGCTTGGCTGAGCAGGCTTGTTGTGGGCAGCAGGCTTGGTTGAGCAGGCTTATTGTGGCGAGCGGGCTTGCCCCGCGTTGGGCGGCGAAGCCGCCCCAAAACCAGTCAACTGGTTATGCCTGACACACTGCGGGGGCCTTAGGAAGGGTCGGCTTCGCCGCCCAACGCGGGGCAAGCCCGCTCGCCACAACAAGCCCGCTCACCACAACAGCAATGCTGCGCTCATCCCCGCTAGCCAAGCATCAGGCCTGATGCAGGTACCACCGCCAGTCCTGCTCGCCCACTTCCCCCATGAACTGGCGATATTCGGCACGTTTCACCGCCAGGTACACGCCGAGGAATTCACTGCCAAACGCCTCGCGCGCCCAGCTCGAACCTTCCAGTGCGCGCAGGGTGGTGAGCCAGTCGGTCGGCAGCAGTTCCTTGGCCTGGGCATAACCATTGCCTTCCACGGGTGCGCCGGGGTCGCGTTGTTCGCGAATGCCACGGTGGATGCCGGCGAGGATCGCGGCCGCCGCCAGGTAGGGGTTGGCGTCGGCGCCGCAGATGCGGTGTTCGATGTGCCGCGAATAGGCCGGGCCACCGGGCACGCGCAGGCTCACGGTGCGGTTGTCGACGCCCCAGGTGGCGGCGAGCGGCGCGTAGCTTTTGGTCTGGAAGCGGCGATAGGAGTTGGCATTGGGGCAGAACATCAGCAACGAGTCGAGCAAGGTGCTGAGCATGCCGCCCACCGCCTGGCGCAGCAGCGGCGTGCCGTCGGCGGCCTCGCTGGCAAACAGGTTGTTGCCCTCGGCGTCCGCCAGGCTGACGTGCATGTGCATGCCGGTGCCCGCCAGGTCGTCGAACGGCTTGGCCATGAAGCAGGCGCTCATCCCGTGTTTATGCGCCACGCCCTTGACCAGGCGCTTGTAGCGCACCGCCTCGTCCATCGCCTGCAGGGCATCGGCGCGATGCTCGAGGGTGATCTCCACCTGGCCCGGGGCGTATTCGGAAATCGCCGTACGCGCCGGGATGCCTTGCAGTTTGCACGCGCTGTACAGGTCCGCCAGGAACGGCTCGATCTGCTCAAGCTCACGCAAGCCGTACACCTGGGTCGAACGCGGGCGGCCACCGTCGCTGTCCCGTGCCGGTTGGGGGCGGCCGTGGCTGTCGGGCTTCTGGTCAAGCAGATAAAACTCCAGCTCCGCTGCCATCACCGGGTAATACCCGTCGGCATTCAGCCCCGCAATCACCTTGGCGAGCAGATGCCGCGGGTCGGCCACGGTGGCGGGCAAGCCCTCGGTGGGGTGCATGCTGACCTGCACGGCGGCGGTCGGGATCAGGCGCCACGGCATGCGCTGCAAACTGCCGCTGATCGGGTAGGCGCGGCAGTCGATGTCGCCGACCTCCCACACCAGCCCGGAATTTTCCACGTCATCGCCATTGATGGTCAGGCCGAGGATCGTGCTGGGCAACGGCCGGCCGCTGGCATACACCGCCAGCAGTTCGTCGCGGTGCAGCAACTTGCCGCGTGGCACGCCGTTGTTGTCGAGGATAAACAGCTCGAACATCTCGATGTCCGGGTGCTGCTCAAGGAAGGCTTGGGCTTCGTGCAGGCTGGCAAAAACACTCATGGGAAATCTCATACGTTTGCGTCAGGCAGGCGCGCAGGCGCCGCCAGGCAGATGCGCACAGGTGCGCGTCATCCGTGAGGTGGATCAACGTAGGAGAAAGCTATCTGGTGGGCGCGCATGTCGGCAGTGAAACAGCGCCCAGAAGGCCAGTGCGGACGGCAGTGTCGCGGGGTGAGCGTCGGGGCAGCCGTCCATGCGGGAATCACACTGAGGAAGATGCCGGACAGCGTCACATGCCCGCATAGGCGATTAAATTCAGGGTTGACGGAGTTTGGTTGCAACTTGGCTAAACATTCGACGGCCCTTGCTACCTGGCCATCCGCCTGGAAATAATGACCGCCCCCGATCATGCCCCAAGGACTCGATCGCATGAAAACAACAATAACCTTATGCGTACTGGCGAGCCTCGCCACTTCGGCCCTGGCCGACACCGCGCCGTCGCGCCTTGATGAAGTGCTGCAGCGCGGCACACTCACCGTGTGCACCACGGGCGACTACAAACCCTATACCTCGCTGCGCGCCGATGGCAGCTACGAAGGCATCGACATTGCCATGGCCGAATCCCTGGCCAAGAGCCTCAACGCCAGGATCCAGTGGGTGCCGACCACCTGGAAAAGCCTGATGCCGGATTTCCTCGCCCAGCGCTGCGACATCGCCGTGGGCGGTATTTCGGTGTCTCTTGAGCGTCAGAAAAAGGCCTTCTTCAGCCAGTCTCTCGGCGTCGATGGCAAGATCCCGCTGGTGCGCTGCGCGGATGTGCAGCGCTATCAGACCCTCGAGCAGATCAACCAGCCACAGGTACGGGTGATCGAACCGGCGGGCGGCACCAACGAAGTGTTTGCCCGCGCGCACCTCGGCCAGGCCAACATCCGCCTGCATGACAACGTGACCATTTTCGACGAGTTGCTGGCAGGCAAGGCCGACGTGATGATCACCGACGCCAGCGAAGCGCGTTACCAGCAGAAGCTCAAGCCAGGGCTGTGCGCGGTCAACCCGGAACGGCAGATGCAGTACAGCGAAAAAGCCTTCCTGCTGCCCCGCGACGATGTGGCCTGGAAAAGCTATGTCGACCAATGGTTGCACCTGAGCGTGGCCACCGGGGTGTATGCCAGTATTGTCGATCAATGGCTGGCGGCGCCTTGAGCCACAGGCGTCTACGCTCTTGTCACACCAACAATAATGAGGGACGGAACATGAAGGGACTGCTCCGCATCACCGCGCTGCTGCTGTTGTGTTTCAGCCAGGTGCACGCCGCGACGACTCAGGACGAGGACGCCCAGGCCGCCAAGGCACTGCTGCAAAAAGCCCTGGACTACTACCAGAGCAACGGCGACAAGGCGTTTGC
Organism: Pseudomonas sp. GW821-FHT05D12; assembly: GCF_059419825.1. Classification (NCBI taxonomy): domain Bacteria; kingdom Pseudomonadati; phylum Pseudomonadota; class Gammaproteobacteria; order Pseudomonadales; family Pseudomonadaceae; genus Pseudomonas; species Pseudomonas sp. GW821-FHT05D12. The sequence continues at coordinate 342,944 of NZ_JBWKSN010000007.1, forward strand.
CGCGTTCAGCCGCCAGGGCGAGTTTGTCGACCAAGATCGCTACGTGTTTGTGGTCGACACCCAGGGCGTACTGCTGGCCAGCGGCGGCCCCTCCTCCGCCTTAATCGGACGCGATGTCTCTGAAGTGCTCGGCCCGGATCTGCGCCAGTCGTTCAAGGACGCGCTCAAAGTCTCGCAGGACCAGGGTATCCAGCAGGCCGACTACCGCTGGCAGAACTGGAACGATGGCAAGGTCGAGCACAAGCACGTGTTTTATCAGCGCGTCGGCGAACGCATCCTGGCGGTCGGCTACTACCTGCCGCGCGCCACCCCGGAACAGGCACGGGCGCTGCGCAACAAGGCGGTGAATGCACTGCTCAAGGATGAGGCCGGCACGCTCAAGGCGATCAACGCCTTGCAGGGCGGTTTCCTGCAGGATGACCTCTATGTGTTTGTGGTCGACCTCAATACCCGGCGCTACGTGGCCCATGGCACCAACCTGCGCCTGCTCAACACCGACTTCAGCAAGATCAAGGACCCCGACGGCAAGCCGATAGGCGAGCCGATCCTCAAGCTGATGGCGGAGCAGGACCAGGGTGAATACAAATATCGCTGGAAGAACCCGGTGACCGACAAGGTCGAGAACAAACATGCGTATGTGCGCAAAGCCGGGCATTTCATGGTGGCGGTCGGGTACTACAGCCCTTGAGGTTGACCTTGTAGGAGCCCGGCTTGCCGGCGATGGGATCGGCAAGCCGGGCGCCTAGTGGGTCAGCGCGCCTTGTCTTCGCGGCCGCGCAGTACCCGGTTCGGCATCGCGATCGCCGCCGCCAGCCCCAACAGCGACACCGCCGCACTGACCATCAGCAAATGCCGGAAGGTCACCGCCAACTCCCCGCGCAGGGCATCCTGCGCCGGGCCCGGGGCGGCGTTGAGGCCATCGAGCAGCACGTTGCCGGAACTGCCTTCGGCCACCAGCGCACCGCTGGCCAGGTGGGCGAAGCTGGAATCCTGCAACAGCGCCAGCAACAGCGCCGACATGCACGCCACGCCCACCGCCCCGCCCAATGAACGGAACAGGTTGGTGGTGCTGGTGGCCACGCCGATATCACGCTGCTCCACCGAATTCTGCGACCCCACCAGCGACGTAGGGAACTGCATGCCGGCGGCAATCCCGCACAGCAGCATGAACACGCCGGTCAGCAGCACCGCCTGGGGCGCGCTGTAGGCCATGCCGAGGATCGCCAGCGGGCTCAACAGCGCGCCGCTGAGGATCATCGGCTTGTAGCGCCCGGTCACCGAGGTCATGCGCCCGGCGGAATACGCGCCGATGGGCAGTCCAATGGCGAGAGGCAACAGGTGCAAGGCCGCGCTGTCGGCGCCGGCGCCGGTTACCGTCTGAAAGCGCAAAGGCATCAGCACGGTCAGGGAAATCGCCTGGAAGCTGGTGAAAAACACCGTGCACCAACACAGCACCGCGCTGCGGTTGGCAAACAGGTGCATCGGCAGCAGCGGCTCGCGGGCACGGCGTTCATGCCAGACAAACGCGGTCAGCGCCACCAGCGCACACGCGAGCAGGCCCAGCACTGCATCGTCACGCCAATGATGGCCCTGGCCGATTTCGGTGATGCCCAGCAGCAAGGCGGTCAAGCCGATGATCATCAGCACGGTGCCCAGGTAGTCGATGACCGGCTTGCGCTGCGGCACCGGCAACCCGACCAGGGTGCGATGGGCCACGTACCAGGCACCGGCGCCCAATGGCAGGTTGATCAGGAACACCCAGCGCCACGACAGGTACTCGGTCATGTAGCCGCCCAGCACCGGCCCGGCCACGCTGGCCACTGCATACATGCTGCTGAAGTAGCCCTGATAACGCCCGCGCTCACGGGGCGGGATGATGTCGCCGATGATCGCCTGGCTCACCGAGATCATGCCGCCGGCGCCGATGCCCTGGAGAATCCGCGCCAGCACCAGTTGCTCCATGCTTTGCGCCATGCCACAGAACAGCGAGGCCAGGGTGAACAGGCCCATGCCGATCAACATCATCGGCCGTCGCCCGTACAGGTCGCCAAGCTTGCCGTAGATCGGCACCGCCACCGTCATCGCCACCATGTAGCCGGAGATCACCCAGGCCAGCAGGTTGACGTCGTGGAACTGCGCGGAAATGGCCGGCATGGACACCGCGACAATGGTCTGGTCCAGGGCACCGAGGAAGATCGCCATCATCAAGGCGGCAAGCACACTGCGCACGGCAGGGACAGGTTGGGCGGGCTGATTCAGGTTGGTCACGGCAGAACCTTCGAGCAGGGCCCGCGGGAAAGGGAGGGCCCGCGGGAATGCTCGATACGATAGCAGGCTACTCGATAGCTTCGTAAGGAAGCCCGACGTAATTTTCTGCAATGGTTTTACGCCCTGCCTCGGAGCTGATGAAGTACGCCAGTTCACTCTCGGCAATGCGCTGGCTGAAGCCGTCCGCCTCGGGAAATTGATGCAGCATCGAGGTCATCCACCACGAGAACCGCTCGGCCTTCCACACGCGCCGCAGGCAAATCGCCGAGTAGCGCTCCAGCAAGTCCACCCGCCCCTCGCGATACACCTTGAGCAAGATCCGAAACAACGTGCTCACGTCGCTGGCCGCCAGGTTCAAGCCCTTGGCCCCGGTGGGCGGCACGATATGCGCCGCATCGCCAAGCAGGAACAGGCGCCCGTACTGCATTGGCTCCACCACGAAGCTGCGCAGCGGCGCGATGCTTTTTTCGATGGATGGGCCGGTCACCAGCTGATCGGCCAGCTGGCTGGGCAGACGGGTTTTCAGTTCGTCCCAGAAACGCGCGTCCGACCACTCTTCCAGCGGTGTTTCGACCGGCACCTGCAGGTAGTAACGACTGCGCGTCGGCGACCGCATGCTGCACAGGGCAAAGCCCCGCGCATGCTTGGCGTAGACCAGTTCGTCGTGCACCGGCGGGGTGTCGGCGAGGATGCCCAGCCAGCCGAAGGGATAGACCCGCTCGAAGACCTGCAACGCTTCGGCCGGGATCGACTGGCGGGCGATACCGTGGAAACCGTCGCAGCCGGCGATGTAGTCGCACTCCAGGCGAAATGCCTCGCCCTGGTGCTCGAAGGTCAGCCACGGTCGATCACTTTTCATGGCGTGGGGCTGTACGGCACGCGCCTCGTAAAACGTCGTGGCACCGCCTGCGGCGCGCGCGGCCATGAGGTCGCGGGTGACTTCGGTCTGGCCGTAGATCATCACCGACTGGCCGCCGGTCAGGGCCTTGAGGTCGACGTGGGTGAGTTGGCCATTCAGCGCCAGTTCGAAGCCATCATGCACCAGGCCCTCGCTGTCCATGCGCTGGCTGACGCCGGCCTCGCGCAGCAGGTCGACCATGCCCTGCTCCAGCACCCCGGCGCGGATGCGCCCTTGCACGTAATCGGCGCTCTGGCGTTCTATGATCAGGGTCTGGATGCCCGCATTGTGCAGCAGCTGGCCGAGCAGCAGTCCGGAAGGACCGGCGCCGATAATGGCGACTTGGGTTTTCAGCGTTTTCATTATTGTTATGGCCCACAGGTTCCACCCGAACGGATCAAGTGAAAGAGTTGTCATTGGTTTTGTTGCTGACATTTTTCACTTGAGTGCGCAGCATAAGAAGGTGAAAACTGAGACAAAGCCTGTGCTTTCCGCCAATCGGGGCGATTACCGCACCACTCTTCTGAGTATCGGATTGAAACCATGACCAAAACCGCGATTCCGGTCTTCAAGCTTTACGGGGAAAGCCAGCAATGGCCGACTCCCGATTTGTTGCACTGTGAAACCATTTCCCGCCGCAGTCGGGAATACCAGTGGGAAATCCAACCCCACCGGCACGCGGATCTGTGCCAGTTGCTCTACGTGCACAAAGGCCAGGCACAGTTGGAAATCGAAGGGCAGCGCACCACCCTCAACGAAGCGACGCTGCAAGTGCTGCCACCGCTGTGCGTGCACGGGTTTCGATTTGCCGAGGATGTCGAAGGCTATATCGTGACCCTGGCGGCACCGCTGGTCAGCCACTTGCAGGCGCAACTGGGCACGACGGTCGACGGGCTGCACGCGCTCGGCAGCTACCGGGCGGGCAACGACAGCGATTACCTCAACAGCCTGTTCACCCGCCTGCAGGACGAATACGCCGATGCGCAGCCAGCTCGCGACATGCTCATGCACGCGCTGGTCAGCGTGCTGCTGGTGTGGATCAGCCGCCAGGCCATCCAGCGCCGCCACCCACGGGCCCCACGCGGACGTGAATATTTCCGGCGCTTTACCCAGTTGGTTGAACAGCATTATCGCGAACACCCGAAGATCGAAGACCTGGCCCACAAGCTGGGGATCTCGGTCTCACACCTGAACGGCACTTGTCGGGAATTGGGTGGGCAACCTGCGCTGCAGATCATGCACGACCGCCAATTGCTGGAGGCCAAGCGCCTGCTGACTTACACCAGCATGACCATCAATGAAATGTCAGAAGTACTGGGGTTTTCCGACCCGACCAACTTCTCGCGGCTGTTCCGCCGCCGTGTCGGGTTTTCACCCAAGGCGTTTCGCGAACAGCTCAAGACCGAAACACCGCCGACATCACTGTAGGTGCAAGCTTCAGCGCAACGCGCTGAAACTGCCGGTGTGGGGCACGCATTGATCCTGATGGCAACTGATCGCAAAGGTCGGCTGCATCCGGGTTTGCTCCACTCGGTAGGCGGCAGTGCCATACAGCCCGGTCGCCAGGGCGCAGAGGAAGAAAATCATCAGGTATTTTCGGGTTTTGATGCTCATGGCACAGACCTCTGAACGGATCTACAGGGTGCTGTTTAAAGCATAGGTCAGCTGCGGTGAGTTGCCATTATCGGGCGCCATTCAACACATTTATGTCGACTGCAGCCCGATGTCCCACTCCGGCTCTTCCGGAAACCTCAACACCAGGAAATCCAGCAGGCTGCGCAGCGCGGACGGCATGTGTTTGCGCGAGGCATACACCGCATAGATATTCATCTGCCGGGGCTCGGCTTCGGGCAACAGCCGCACCAGTTCGCCACGGCGGATATGCTCGCCGGCCTGATAACTGGGGAGCATCGCCACCCCGGCGCTGGCCAGCGTCACGCGCAACAGCGTACTGGCCTCGTTGGCGGTGATGTTGCCGTGCACCGGCACCGAGACGTGCTCGCCGCGCTCTTCGAAGTGCCACAGGCTTTTGCCGAAATACGAGTGGGTCAGGCAATTGTGCCGGGCCAGGTCTTCGACTTTCTGCGGTGCCGGATGCTCCCGCAGATAAGCCGGCGTGGCGCATACCACCGAGCGACAGACGGTGAGGCGCCGCGCAATCAGGTTGGGGTCCAGGTCGTTGCTGGTGCGGATGGCCAGGTCGATACGCTCGTCCACCAGGTTCACCGTGCGGTCGAGCATCTGCAGGTCGACGGTGACCAGGGGATAGCGCCTGACATATTCGGCAATGGCATCGGCCAATTGCGCCTGGCCGAACGAGGTGCTGACACTCAGTCGCAGCAGGCCGCGCGGGGCGTCATCGGGCTCGCTGACGGCGGCCTGCATGTCGCCGCACAGCTCCAGCAATTGCCGACAGCGCGGCAGGGTTTCACCGCCGGCCGCCGTGAGGCTCAGTTTCCGCGTGGTCCGGTGCAACAGGCGCGCGCCCACCCAGTCCTCCAGCTCCGCCAGGTAGCGCGACACCACCGGGCGCGACAGGTCCAGATGGTCGGCGGCGGCGGACTGGCTGCCCAAATCCACCACCGTGACAAACACGCGCATTGCTTGAAGACGATCCATGATTTGCCCGATTTTAGAAACAAACTATGTCCCAGCATCGCATTTTTAGTTGCGTTTGGTGCAACTAAGCTCTGTGCATCCTTTACTCACTGCCGGATTGCCCGATGCTCTCGACCCTCAAGCGCTTGACCCTGACCGCCGCCGCCCTGGCCTTCGCCGCCAACGCTGCGGCAGCCGACCTGACACTCGACGTCTACAATCCCGGTGAGGCCGCGATCTTCCCGGTCAGCTCGGTGCTGGTCAGCGGTACCCGGGACGCAATCCTGGTGGACGCGCAATTCGGCAAGGGCCAGGCCGAGCAGCTGGTGCAAAAAATTCGCGCCAGCGGCAAGCACTTGACCACCATCTACATCAGCCACGGCGACCCGGACTACTACTTCGGCCTCGACACCCTGACCGCCGCGTTCCCCGACGCCAAGGTGCTGGCGCCGCAGCCGGTGGTCGACCATATCAACGCCACCGTGGCCGCCAAGCTAGCGTTCTGGGGACCGAAAATGGGCGCCGACCAGCCGGCGAAAACCATCGTGCCGCAGGTCCTCGAAGGCCACAGCCTGACGCTGGAGGGGCAGGCCCTGGAGGTAATCGGCCTGGATAGCGCACAGCCGGATCGCAGCTTCGTGTGGATCCCGTCGATCAAGGCCGTGATCGGTGGCGTGGTCGTTGCCGAGAACATTCACCTGTGGATGGCCGACACCCAGGGTGCACAGTCGCACCAGGACTGGCTGGCGACCCTGCAACGCATCGAGCAGTTGAAACCGCGCATCGTCATTCCCGGTCACTACCTGGGCACGCCATCGCCGGCCTCGGTCAAATTTACCGCTGACTACATCAAGGCCTTCGACGTGGAAACCGCCAAGGCCAAGGACTCTGCCACCCTGATCGCGGCGATGAAAAAACGTTACCCCGCCCTCGCCGACGAAAGCTCGCTGGAACTGAGCGCCAAAGTCGCCAAGGGCGAAATGAAGTGGTGAAGTGTTTCAAACCCTAACCGTACTGGAGAACGTCATGAGCAAGATCGCAATCATTGGGGCTACCGGCCGTGCCGGCAGCCAATTGCTAGAAGAAGCCCTGCGTCGCGGGCATAGCGTGGTCGCCATTGCGCGTAACACCGACAAGCTGCCTGAGCGCGACGGCGTCACCGTCAAGCAGGTCGATGCACTCGACGCGCACGCCCTGCAGCAAGCCGTCAGTGGCAGTGATGTGGTGATCAGTGCGGCGCACTTCGCCACCCTCCCCGCTGCTGCCGTGATCGGCCCGGTGAAAAAAGCCGGGGTCAAGCGCCTGCTGGTGGTCGGCGGCGCCGGTTCGCTGTTGCTGCCGGGCGGAGGCCGGGTGATCGACAGCGAAGGCTTCCCGGCTGAATACAAAGCCGAAGCCAGCGCCGGCGCTGAGTTTCTCGACGTGCTGCGTCAGGAAAGGGACCTGGACTGGACCTTCCTGTCGCCCTCGGCGGAGTTCGTGGAAACCGAACGCACCGGCAAATTCCGCCTGGGCCAGGACAACCTGCTGGTAAGCAGCGCCGGCCGCAGCTGGATCAGCTTTGCCGACTACGCCATCGCCCTGATCGACGAAGTAGAAACCCCCAAGCATTCGCGCCAGCGCTTCACTGTCGGCTACTGACTCACCGAGAGCGGGCTTGCTCGTGAGGGCGGTGGGTCAGTTGGAACAGCGTCGACTGATGCACCGCCTTCGCGGGCAAGCCCGCTCCCACAGGGGGGATGCGCTGCCCATGCTTGCGGTGCACGGCCCGACTATTCCAGCCACATCGTCACACCCCAAGCCTCACACCGAACAAAAAATGTGGGAGCGGGGGGGGGGGGGGGGGGGGGGGGGGGGGGGGGGGGGGGGGGGGGGGGGGGGGGGGGGGGG
>NZ_JBWKSN010000008.1:0-577 GCF_059419825.1 Pseudomonas sp. GW821-FHT05D12
CCCCCCCCCCCCCCCCCCCCCCCCCCCCCCCCCCCCCCCCCCCCCCCCCCCCCCCCCCCCCCCCCGCTCCCACACTGATTTGTGGCTGGACTGAATCCTATGCCTGGCTCAGTTCCCACAGTTTTTAGAGGGGCTGGACTGAATCTTGTGCCTGGCTCAGTTTCCACTGTTTTTGAAACGGCTGGACTGAATCTTGTGTCTGACACAGTTCCCACAGTTTTGGAGGGACTGGACTGAATCTTGTGTCTGACACAGTTCCACTGTGGGAGCGGGCTTGCCCGCGAAAGCGGTGTGTCAGTCAACCATGATGCAGCTGATCCACCGCCATCGCAGGCAAGCCAGCTCCCACACTGATTTGCGGTTGGACTGAATCCTGTGCCTGGCTCAGTTCCCCCAGTTTTTAGAGGGGCTGGACTGATTCTTGTGCCTGACACAGTTCCACTGTGGGAGCGGGCTTGCTCGCGAAAGCGCAGTGTCAGTCAACCCTGATGCAGCTGACCCACCGCCTTCGCAGGCAAGCCAGCTCCCACACTGATTTGTGGCAGGACTGAATCTTGTGCCTGGCTCAGTTCCCTCA
>NZ_JBWKSN010000008.1:676-98536 GCF_059419825.1 Pseudomonas sp. GW821-FHT05D12
AGTTTTGGAGGGACTGGACTGAATCTTGTGCCTGGCGCAGTTCCCACAGATTTTGGAGGGGGTAGCCTGATTCCTGTGTCTGACACAGTTCCACTGTGGGAGCGGGCTTGCTCGCGAAAGCGGTGTATCAGTCAACCATGATGCAGCTGACCCACCGCCTTCGCAGGCAAGCCAGCTCCCACACTGATTTGCGGTTGGACTGAATCCTGTGCCTGGCTCAGTTCCCACAGTTTTGGAGGGACTGGACTGAATCTTGTGCCTGGCGCAGTTCCCACAGATTTTGGAGGGGGTAGCCTGATTCCTGTGCCTGACACAGTTCCACTGTGGGAGCGGGCTTGCCCGCGAAAGCGCAGTGTCAGTCAACCATAATGTGGCTGATCCACCGCCATCGCAGGCAAGCCAGCTCCCACACTGATTTGTGGCTGGACTGATACTATGCCTGGCTCAGTTCCCACAGTTTTTGGAAGGGCTGGACTGATTCTTTGCCTGCCACAATTCCACTGTGCGGGCTCGCTCCCACAGGTTCACTGTTTACCAGGCATATCGATGCCCAGTTGGTTGACGCGACGGTACAGCGTCGCCCGTGAAATCCCCAGCGCCTGCGCCGTCGGCGATGGCTTCCAGCGATGTCGGATCAGCGCATCCAGCACCACCTGGCGCTCCGGGCTCAGCTGAACCTGTGCCTGCAGCGCAACCTGTTCCCCACGCACTTCCACCGGCAAATCCGCCAGTTGCAGGATGCCGCCTTCGCACACCGCACAGGCATACGCCAGCACGTGCCGCAGTTGCCGCACATTGCCCGGCCAGGCGTAGCCCAACAGCATTTCCAGCGCCGCCTGGCTGATGCCAGCCGCGATGCCACTGTGGCGGGCCTCCTGTTCCAGCAGCCGATTGATCAGGGCCAGTTTGTCGGTGCGTTCGCGCAGCGGCGGCAGGCAGAAACGCGCGCAGCCGAGGCGAAAGTACAGGTCTTCGCGAAAGCGTCCTTCACTCACCAGTGCCGCCAGGTCGCGGTGGCTGGCGCAGATCACCTGGATATCCACTGCACGGGTTTTCGCCGCACCCAGGGGCGCCACTTCACCTTCGGCCATCACCCGCAGCAGGCGCGTCTGCAGGGCCAGCGGCATGTCGCCGATTTCATCGAGGAACAGCGTGCCGCCATCGGCCTGCACCAACAGCCCCGGCATGCCCTTGCTGGATGCGCCGGTAAACGCCCCGGCGACATAGCCGAACAGCTCGCTTTCGATCAGGTTTTCCGGGATCGCCGCGCAGTTAACCGCCACGAACGGCCCCTCGCGCCGGGCGCTGCGCTCATGCAATTGGCGCGCGAAGACTTCCTTGCCGGCACCGGTCTCACCTTGCACCAGCACCGGCAGGTTACGGTCCTTGACCCGCACCGCCAGGCGCAGGTGTTCATCCACACGCGGGTCGACCTGGGTGATCGCAACCGCGCGCGCGGGCGTGCGACGCGGCGTGTTGACGCGCACGTGCAGCACGCCGGGTTCGCCCAGCCATTGCAGGTGCTGGGACGATTGATCAGTGACTGCACGCAGGGCATCCAGGTCGAATACCTCGCCGATATGCTCCGGCACCTGGCCAAAGCGCCGACGCAGCGCCAGGCGTGCCTTGCTGTTCAGGGCCTGCAGGCGACCGTCCTGGTCCCAGGCCAGCAGCAGGTCGGGCTGGCTGTCGACATAGCCCGGCGTGCTGTGGGCCTGCAGCACCCAGTGCTGGCGAGCGCTGTGCATGAAGAAGGCGTTTTCGATGGCCTGCGCGCTCTGCGCCACCATCTGCCGCACCAGGTGCTGGCTGCGCCGGTCATCCGGGGACTTGAGCGCCGAGGCATCCAGCACCCCCAGCAGGTTGCCCTGCGGGTCGAACATCGGTGCGGCCGAGCAGGTCAGGTCGATGAAGGCCGCGCGAAAGTGATCGCGCTTGTGCACCGTGACCGCCGCCTTGCTGGTCAGCACCGTGGCCACGCCGCAGGTGCCTTCTTCGGCTTCCGACCAGCACGTGCCCAGGTACAGGCCGGCCTTGCGGCAGTCGCTGCGAATGGCGGTGTCCACGCGGTGGTCGATGGTTTGGCCCTGGGCGTCGGTGAGCATCACGCAGTAGTCGGCGTGGCGCACGCGGTGGTGCAGTTGCCCGACGGCTTCGCCGGCGATGCGCATGAACAGTTCGGCGCGCTCACGGCATTCCTTGAGCAGGGGTTCGCTGAGGATGCGCGGCCCCTGCAGGGAGCCGGGGTCCAGGTGATGTTGCTCCATGGAGCGGCGCCAGGAGTCGAAAATCAGCGACGGCACCGGCGCCTGGGGCAGGCGATCGGCATTGCGGACCACGCGACTGACGCAGTCGACGTGCTCTCTGGAGTTCGCGGCGAGCATAAGGCCTCCGGTTCTCGATCTTTGTTGTTATGCCGGCCATTAAGCGCCTATGGGCGCAGGCGGACAAGGGCGGCCTGACCAACAGCCGGGCGTGAGACGCAGCGTCTCACCAGGCCTGAGACGCAGCCTGCAGGCTGCAATGGCGCGTCTCATTCTGCGCAGGCATCGCGCCCCGGTACAACCGCACGGCACTGCTCTGGATCAAGGCTTTGCCAGGTTTTTTCGCGCCTTGGCACAGGCTGTGCTGAACCGCTTGCAGCTGGCCGACGCCAGCCTTTTGTGTGTCGAGACAACCTGGAGAACAACAAGATGTCCACTCACCTGTCCACCGATCAATTGCTGCATGCCTACACCGTGATGCGCACCATCCGTGATTTCGAAGAGCGCTTGCACGTGGAATTCGCCACCGGCGAGATCCCCGGTTTCGTGCACCTGTACGCCGGCCAGGAAGCCAGCGCTGCCGGGGTCATGGCCCACCTCAACGATGAAGATTGCATCGCCTCCAACCACCGTGGCCACGGCCATTGCATCGCCAAGGGCGTGGATGTGTTCGGCATGATGGCCGAGATCTACGGCAAGAAAACCGGCGTGTGCGGCGGCAAGGGCGGCTCCATGCACATCGCCGACCAGGAGAAGGGCATGCTCGGCGCCAACGGCATTGTCGGCGCCGGTGCACCGCTGGCCGCAGGCGCGGCGCTGGCCTCCAAGCTCAAGGGTAGCCAAGGCGTGGCCGTGGCGTTTTTTGGCGACGGTGGCTCCAACGAAGGCGCGGTCTTCGAGGCCATGAACCTGGCCGCGATCATGAAACTGCCGTGTCTGTTCGTCGCCGAGAACAACGGCTATGCCGAGGCCACCGGGTCCGGCTGGTCGGTGGCGTGCAAGGACATTGCCGAGCGCGCCGTGGGCTTTGGCATGCCGGGGCTGATTGTCGATGGCAATGATTTCTTCGCCGTGCATGCGGCGCTTGGCGTCGCGGTGGAGCGGGCACGCAAGGGCGAGGGGCCGACGCTGGTGGAGGTCAAGCTGAGCCGTTTCTACGGCCACTTCGAGGGCGATGCGCAAACCTATCGCGGCCCGGATGAAGTGAAGAACCTGCGCGAATCCCACGATTGCCTGGCGTTGTTCCGCCAGCGGTGCAGCGCCGAAGGCTGGCTCGATGCCGCGCAGTTCGAGCGTATCGACGGCGAGGTCGCACAGTTGATCGAAGACGCCGTGCGCCTGGCCAAGTCCGATCCCAAGCCCCAGGCCGCCGATCTGTTGAGTGACGTGTACGTCGCCTACCGCTAATAACAACAATACTCGGAGAGAATTTCATGGCTCGCAAAATCAGCTATCAGCACGCAATCAACGAAGCCCTGGCCCAGGAAATGCGCCGCGACCAGAGCGTGTTCATCATCGGCCAGGACGTCTCCGGCGGTACCGGCTCACCGGGCGAGCAGGACGCCTGGGGCGGTGTGCTGGGGGTCACCAAGGGCCTGTACCCCGAATTTCCCGAGCGGGTCCTCGATGCGCCGTTGTCCGAAGTCGGCTACGTGGGCATGGCCGTCGGCGCCGCGACCCGAGGGATGCGCCCGGTGTGCGAGTTGATGTTCGTCGACTTTATCGGCTGCTGCCTCGACCAGTTGCTCAACCAGGCCGCCAAGTTCCGCTACATGTTTGGCGGCAAGACCACCACGCCGCTGGTGGTGCGCGCCATGTACGGCGCCGGCCTGCGCGCTGCGGCCCAGCACTCGCAGATGCTCACCTCGATGTGGACGCACATCCCCGGCCTCAAGGTGGTGTGCCCGGCCACGCCGTATGACGCCAAGGGCATGCTGATCCAGGCTATCCGCGACAACGACCCGGTGATTTTCCTTGAGCACAAACTGCTCTACAGCCTGCAGGGCGAGGTGCCGGAAGAGCTGTACACGGTGCCGTTCGGCGAGGCCAACTTTGTCCGCGAAGGCCGCGACGTGACCCTGGTGACTTACGGGCGCATGGTGCATGTCGCCCTCGAAGCCGCCGCCAACCTGGCCCGCCAGGGGATTGACTGCGAAGTGCTGGACCTGCGCACCACCAGCCCGCTGGACGAAGACAGCATCCTTGAAAGCGTGGAGAAAACCGGGCGCCTGGTGGTGATCGACGAGTCCAACCCACGTTGCTCCATCGCCACCGACATCAGCGCACTGGTGGCCCAGCAGGGGTTCTCGTTCCTGCGCGCGCCGATCGAGATGGTCACCGCGCCGCACACGCCGGTGCCGTTTTCCGATGCACTGGAAGACCTGTACATCCCCAACGCGGCGAAGATCGAGGCTGCCGTGCTGAAGATCGCCGACAAGAGGAATGCCGCATGATCCATACCTTGACCATGCCCAAATGGGGCCTGTCGATGACCGAAGGCCGCCTCGATGTCTGGCTCAAACAACCGGGCGACCGGGTGGAGAAGGGCGAGGAAGTGCTGGATGTGGAGACCGACAAAATCTCCAGCAGTGTCGAGGCGCCGTTCAGTGGTGTGCTGCGCCGGGTGCTGGCGCTGAGTGACGAGACCCTGCCGGTGGGCGCGCTGCTGGCGATTGTGGTGGAGGGCGAAGCCACCGAAGAGGAGATCGATGCGGTGGTGGCGCGTTTCAATGCGGGGTTCGTCTCAAGCAACGCCGAAGCCGAAGCGTCGGGACCGAGTGCGCAGAAGGTCGAGGTTGGCGGGCGTTTGCTGCGTTACCTCGACCTGGGTGAAGGCGGCACGCCGCTGGTGCTGGTGCATGGCTTTGGCGGCGACTTGAACAACTGGCTGTTCAACCAACCGGCGTTGGCGGCCGAGCGGCGCGTGATCGCGCTGGATTTGCCGGGGCATGGCGAGTCGGGCAAACACCTGCACAACGGCGATGCCGACGAGTTGAGCCAGGCCGTGTTGGCCTTGCTCGATCACCTCGGGCTCGACCGCGTGCACCTGGCCGGCCACTCCATGGGCGGGCTGGTTGCGCTGACGATTGCCGACCAGGCCCCCGCGCGTGTTGCCTCACTCAGCCTGATCGCCAGCGCCGGCCTGGGGGCGGACATCAACGGCGATTACCTGCAAGGGTTCACCGAGGCCAACAACCGCAACGCGCTCAAGCCGCAGCTGGTGCAACTGTTCAGCGACCCGGCGCTGGTGACGCGGCAAATGCTCGAGGACATGCTCAAGTTCAAGCGACTGGAAGGCGTGGACCAGGCCCTGCGACAACTGAATGCGCAGCTGTTTGATGGGGGGCGGCAGCAACGGGATTTGCGCAGCGTGGTGGGTCGCCAGCCGAGCCTGGTGATCTGGGGCAGTGACGATGCAATCATCCCGGCCAGCCATGCCGAGGGGTTGCAGGCCCAGGTGGAGATTGTGCCGGGGCAGGGGCATATGGTGCAGTTGGAGGCGGCGGAGCAGGTGAATCAGTTGCTGAGTCTGTTCCTCAAATCTCAAGCCTGATAGCAATCAAATGTGGGGGCGGGCTTGCTCGCGAATACCGTGGCTCAGTCAGACATTGATTGCCTGACACAGCGCTTTCGCGAGCAAGCCCGCTCCCACGGGGTTAACCGTGTATCAACCATGACGCTTGAGGGTTTCGCTGGGCAGTTCCTTGAACAACGCCCGATAACTGTTGGAAAACCGCCCCAGGTGCCAGAACGACCAGTTCATCGCTACCTCCGCGACGGTGGAACCCGCTGAGCTCAACAGTTCGCGCCGCGCACCATTCAACCGACGCAACCGCAACCACTGCGCCGGGCTCATCCCGGTGTAGGTCTTGAAGCCCTGCTGCAGCTGACGCAGCGGCACGCCGGCAATCTGGGCCAGCTCCAGCAGGTTGATGGTCTCATCCGGCGCATCCGCCGCCCACTCGCCAATGCGTGCCATCAACCGGCGTTCTTCGCTGCGCCGCTGCAACGAGCTGCGGTCCAGGCACACGCAGGCGTTGTCGAGAATAAACAGGCAATCGTCGAGCAATTGCTGGGTCAGGGCATCGCGGCTGATCGGGTCGATCACCGTGGCCAGGCGCGTGAGCGTGCCACTGAGCCAGCGGGTGAACAGCGCATTCTGCTGGCAGGTCAGCGGCGCCATGAACAAGCCTTCGAGTTTCGCCACGTCCAGGCCATGGCGCTGCACGAACTGCGGGCCGAACACCACCGCCACTTCACGGTAGTTTTCCGGGGTGATCCAGGTGTTGCGGCTCTCGCCATTGAGCATGTACAGCGCGTTGTCGCTGCCATCGAAACAGAACGCCAGCGAGCCCGGTGGCGCGTTGAAGTGCTGCTCCACGCGGGTGTTCATGCACTCTTCGTAGACCTCGACGCCCTGCAGGTCGAGGTAGCGGATCTGCCCGGCAAAATGCCCCGGGGACATCTGCTGGTACTGCTGCACCCAGCCGGGTGTCGCACTGCATTGAGCGGCCACATCACCGGTGGTGAAGGCCTGTACGCGCAAAGCTGTTGCCTGTGTCATGGGTGATCCGTGCGCACTCTATTGGTGCGTTGTGGTTCGTGCAAAGTGGATAGATGGCCTGTGAAGGCTGGCCCAAGATAGACCTCAATGCGCCAGGAGTACAAGCCGGCGCATGCACCCAACCCATGACGAGGTCCTTATGAACGCCCCCTTCGATCAGCTGTCCGCCTGGCTGAAAGAACACAAGATTACCGAAGTCGAATGCGTGATCAGTGATTTGACTGGCATCGCCCGCGGCAAGATTGCACCCACCAACAAGTTCCTGCATGAGCGAGGCATGCGCCTGCCGGAAAGTGTGTTGCTGCAAACGGTAACCGGGGACTTTGTCGACGACGATATCTACTACGACCTGCTCGACCCGGCCGACATCGACATGATCTGCCGCCCGGTATCCAACGCCACTTACGTGGTGCCCTGGGCCATCGAACCCACCGCGATCGTGATCCACGACACCTTCGACAAGCAGGGCAATCCTATCGAGTTGTCGCCGCGCAACGTGTTGAAAAAGGTCCTGCAGCTCTACACCGACCAGGGCTGGCAGCCGATCGTGGCGCCGGAAATGGAGTTCTACCTGACCCAGCGCTGCGAGGACCCGGACCTGCCATTGAAGACCCCGATTGGCCGTTCCGGTCGCGCCGAAACCGGGCGCCAGTCATTTTCCATCGACGCCGCCAACGAGTTCGACCCGCTGTTCGAAGACGTCTATGACTGGTGCGAAGCACAGGGCCTGGACCTCGATACGCTGATCCACGAAGACGGCCCGGCGCAGATGGAAATCAACTTCCGCCACGGCGACGCCCTCGACCTCGCCGACCAGATCACCGTATTCAAGCGCACCCTGCGCGAAGCCGCACTCAAGCACAACGTGGCCGCGACCTTCATGGCCAAGCCAGTGGCCGACGAGCCGGGCAGCGCCATGCACCTGCACCAGAGCGTGGTCGACATCGCCACCGGCAAGCCGGTGTTTGTCGACGCCGACGGCAGCATGAGCCAGCTGTTCCTGCACCATATCGGCGGCCTGCAGAAATACATCCCCAAGCTGTTGCCGATGTTCGCGCCGAACGTCAATTCGTTCCGCCGCTTCCTGCCGGACACCTCGGCGCCGGTCAACGTGGAATGGGGTGAAGAGAACCGCACCGTCGGCCTGCGCGTGCCGACCTCGAGCCCCGACGCGATGCGCGTGGAAAACCGCCTGCCGGGCGCCGATGCCAATCCTTACCTGGCGATTGCGGCTAGTCTGCTGTGTGGCTACCTGGGCATGATCGAGCAGATCGAACCCAGTGCGCCGGTCGAAGGCCGTGCCTATGAGCGCCGCAACCTGCGCTTGCCGTTCACCCTCGAAGACGCCCTGGCGCGCATGGAGGATTGCGACACGGTCAAGCAGTACCTGGGCGAAAAGTTTGTGCGCGGCTACGTCGCGGTCAAGCGCGCCGAGCACGAGAATTTCAAGCGGGTGATCAGTTCCTGGGAACGTGAGTTCCTGTTGCTGAGCGTCTAAAAAAACCAAAAAAAGGGGTGTCGATATGCGTCTCGTGAAAAAGCTTCTCCCGCTGGCCCTGGTGGCCGCGTTCAGCAGTGCCAGCCAGGCCGCGCCGACGGTGAGCGTCTACAACTGGACCGACTACATCGGCGAGACCACCTTGGCCGATTTCCAGGCCAAGACCGGGATCAAGGTGATCTACGACGTGTTCGACTCCAACGAAACCCTGGAGGGCAAGTTGCTCGCGGGGCGCACCGGCTATGACGTGGTGGTGCCGTCCAACCACTTCCTGGCACGCCAGGTGAAGGCCGGCGCGTTCCTCAAGCTCGACCGTGCGCAGCTGCCCAACTTCAAGAACCTCGACCCCAAGCTGCTCAAGCTGCTGGAGAAAAACGACCCGGGCAATGCGCACTCGGTGCCGTACCTGTGGGGCACCAATGGCATCGGCTACAACGTCGACAAGGTCAAGCAAGTGCTCGGTATCGACCATATCGATTCGTGGGCGGTGCTGTTCGAGCCAGAGAACATCAAGAAGCTCAACCAGTGCGGCGTGGCGTTCCTCGACTCGGCAGATGAGCTGTTCCCGGCAATCCTCAACTACATGGGCAAGGACCCACGCAGCGAGAATCCCAAGGACTATCAGGAAGCTGAAGCCAAGTTGCTGACGCTGCGTCCCTACATCACCTACTTCCATTCCTCCAAGTACATCTCGGATCTGGCCAACGGCGATATTTGCGTGGCCTTCGGTTACTCCGGCGACGTCTTCCAGGCCGCCAACCGCGCCAAGGAAGCCAAGAACGGCGTGAACATTGCCTACTCGATTCCCAAGGAAGGTTCCAACCTGTGGTTCGACCTGCTGGCGATTCCCGCCGATGCCAGCAACCCAAAAGAGGCCCATGCCTTCATCAACTATCTGCTCGACCCCGAAGTGATCGCCAAGGTCAGTGCCTCGGTCGGCTATGCCAACGCCAACCCCGCGGCCAAGGCGTTCATGGACCCGGAACTGGTGAACAACCCTGAGGTGTACCCGTCCCAGGAAGTGCTCGACAAACTCTACATTTCCACCACGCCGACCCCGGCGACCATGCGCCTGATGACCCGCGCCTGGAGCAAAGTGAAGACCAATAAATGATCCCATCCAGTGACCACGCCCGTTCCTACTACCGCGCCTCGGCCAACACCCTGCCGGCGCGCCCGTCGCTGGGCGCCGACCTGACGGCCGATGTGTGTGTGATCGGCGGCGGTTTCACCGGCGTCAACACCGCCATCGAGTTGGCCCAGCGCGGGCTCTCGGTGATCCTGCTGGAGGCCCGGCGCATTGGCTGGGGCGCCAGCGGGCGTAACGGCGGGCAGTTGATTCGCGGGATTGGTCATGACGTCTCGGGGTTTGCCAAGTACGTGGGCGAGGAGGGCGTGCGTTACCTGGAGCGCGCGGGCATCGAGTCGGTGGCGTTGGTCGGCGAGCGGATTCGCACGCACGGCATCGACTGCGACCTGCGCTGGGGCTTTTGTGAGTTGGCGAATACGCCGGCACAGTTCGCCGCGTTCAAGGGCGAACAGGCGCACCTGGCAGCGCTGGGATATACCCATGAAACACGCCTGGTCGGCCCTGGGGATATGCAGCAAGTGGTCGGCTCAACGCTGTATGCCGGGGGCCTGGTGGACATGGGCTCCGGGCATTTGCACCCGTTGAACCTGGTGCTGGGCGAGGCGCATGTGGCCGAGTCCCTCGGCGTGCGGATTTTCGAGCACACTGAAGTGCTGGAACTGCTCCACGGCGACACGGTGCAGGTGCGCTGTGCCGGCGGCACCGTGCGCGCCGCCAACCTGGTGCTGGCGTGCAATGCGCACCTGGACGAATTGGAGCCGCGCCTGAGCGGCAAGGTACTGCCGGCGGGCAGCTACATCATCGCCACCGAGCCGTTGTCGGAGGACATGACCAACCAGTTGATCCCGCAGAACCTGGCGCTGTGCGACCAGAAAGTCGGCCTGGATTACTACCGGTTGTCCGCCGACCGCCGCCTGCTGTTCGGCGGCGCCTGTCACTATTCCGGACGCGACCCAGCGGACATTGCCGCCTATATGCAGCCGAAAATGCTCAAGGTATTCCCGCAACTGGCCAACACGGCCATCGAGTTTCAGTGGGGCGGCAAGATCGGCATCACGGCCAATCGTTTTCCCCAGGTCGGGCGCTTGCAGCAGTACCCGAATGTGTTCTATGCCCAGGGCTATTCCGGGCATGGGCTCAACGTCACTCACTGGTGCGCACGGCTGCTGGCCGAAGGTATCCACGCCGGCCACAGCAAGGGGCTGGATATCTTCAGCCAGGTGCCGCACATGACCTTCCCCGGCGGCAAGGCCTTGCGTTCGCCACTGCTGGCGTTGGGGATGCTGTGGTATCGCCTGAAGGAATGGATCTAGCCGACGCCGCCCTCCAAATGTGGGAGCGGGCTTGCTCGCGAATACGGTCTGTCAGTCACCGCATGTATTGGCTGGACCAACCCTTCGCGAGCAAGCCCGCTCCCACATTTTGCATGTATGCAGGGCTCAGGTTTGGCGTCGTGGCTGAAGGTGTTGACGGTTGGAGTCCTATTCGCCCGTGGGTTCGGTGAGTACCTTGCGGAACGTTTCCACCAGCGGGCGCAGGTTGATCCGGTGCCACGCCGCCCACAGTGGCGTGGTGTAGGTCAGCCAGGGCAGTTCGCGCAACACCACGCCCGGCGGTGCATTGCGGCTCAGGCCTTTTTGCACCATCGCCACCCCCAACCCGGAGGCGACCAGGCCCAAGGCGGTGAACGGCTCGCTGGCTTCCATGGGAATCTGCGGGGTGAAACCGGCGCGGATGCAGGCGGCGACAAAGTCATCGGCGGGGTTGGCGCCGGGTTTGCGCTGCACGCCAATCCACTCCTGATCGGCCAGGTGCTCGGGCAGCAGTTCAGTCTGCCTGGCCAGCGGGTGATGCTCGGGCAGGGCCAGGAGCATCGGGTCGTCCAGCACTTGCAGGGCAGTCAGGTCCGGGTCATCGGCCGCCGGTGGTTCCGCCACCAGGGCGATGTCCAGGCTGCGCTGGCGCAGGCCTTCGAGTTGTTCGAGGGAGGGCAGGTTGTACAGCTTGATGTGCACGGTGGGCCGGTCGTCGCGCAGGATGCGCAAGGCATTCGGCAGCACGCCAGCGTGCATGGCGTTCTCGATGTAGCCGATGCACAGGCCACCTTCTTCACCACGGCCGAGGCGCTTGCCCAGGGATTCGAGGCGATTGGCGTGGGTCAGCAGGGCCTTGGTCTCGGCGAGAAAAGTCTGCCCGTCGCGGGTCAGACGGATGCGTTGCTGGCTGCGTTCGAACAGGGTCAGGCCCAGGCGTTCTTCGAGCTGGGCAATCTGCCGGCTCAACGGCGACTGCGAGATATGCAGGCGCTCGGCGGCGCGGCCAACGTGTTCTTCTTCAGCGACCACTTCGAAGTAGCGCAACTGGCGTAGATCAATCATGTAAGACCTCTTGGGACTCAAGTTGGTCGCAGTATGTCTTGGACGGTCCGATCTAGGCAATCTACGATCTGCTCAACGGTCACAGCGACCCTGAACCCGATTGAGGATCCACCATGAGCTTGAAAGACAAATTGCCCGGCCAACTGGGCTTTGGCACGGCCCCGCTGGGCAACATGTTCCGCGCCATTCCTGAGGAAGAAGCGCAGGCCACCGTCGAGGCCGCCTGGAACCAGGGCGTGCGCTACTTCGATACCGCGCCGTTCTACGGTTCGGGTCTGTCGGAAATCCGCCTGGGCCAGGCCCTGTCGCAATACCGTCGCGACGACTTCGTGCTCAGCACCAAGGTCGGTCGCCTGATCCTCGACGAAGTCGAAGAAAGCGCGCGTGATCTCGGTGAAAAAAGCGGCGTGTTCGAACACGGTCGCCCGAACAAGATGGTCAACGACTACAGCGCCGATGCCACCTTGCGCTCCATCGAAGACAGCCTGAACCGCCTGCAGACCGATCGCCTGGATATCGTCTGGATTCACGACATCGCCCAGGACTTCTACGGCGACCAGTGGCTGGACTACTTCAACCAGGCCCGCACCGGCGCCTTCAAGGTGCTGACCCGCCTGCGTGAAGAGGGCGTGATCAAGGCCTGGGGCCTGGGCGTGAATCGCGTCGAGCCTTGCGAGCTGACCCTGGACCTTGCCGAAGCCCAACCCGACGGTTTCCTGCTGGCCGGCCGCTACACCTTGCTGGACCACGACCGCGCCCTGCAGCGCTTGATGGACGCCGCCCTGGCGCAGCAGGTCGAAATCGTCGTCGGTGGCCCGTACAGCTCGGGGATCCTCGCCGGGGGCGCGCACTTCGAATACCAGCCAGCGAGCCCGGCGATCATCCACAAGGTCGAGCAGTTCAAGGCGATTGCCCAGGCCTTTGGCGTGAGCGTGAAGGCGGCGGCGCTGCAGTTCTCCCTGGCGCATCCTGCCGTGGCGGCGGTCATTCCGGGCGCCAGTCGTCCGGGGCGGATTGCCGAAGACGTCGCGGCGTTGTCAGAGAAGATTCCTGCAGCCTTCTGGCAGGCCCTGCGCGATGCCCACTTGGTGTCGGACCGCGCACCACTGCCGCTCTAATACGAGGATTCAAGCATGAAGATTGATGTAAGCGGCAAAGTAGCCATCGTCAGCGGCAGCACGGCAGGCATTGGCCTGGGTATCAGCCAGGCCCTGGCAGCGTCCGGCGCCACCGTGGTGGTGATCGGGCGCGAAGCGGGCAAGGTCGATGACGCACTGGCGAGCATTCGCCAGGCGGTGCCCGGCGCCAACCTGCGCGGGCTGGTGGCGGACCTGGGCACCGCTGAAGGCGCCGACACACTGTTCGCCGCCGAACCGCGTGCCGACATCCTGGTCAACAACCTGGGCATCTTCAACGATGTGGACTTCTTCGAAGCGCCGGACAGCGAATGGACACGCTTCTACGAGGTCAACGTGATCTCCGGTGTGCGCCTGGCGCGGCACTACGTGCCGGGCATGGTCGAGCAGGGCTGGGGGCGGGTGATTTTCCTGTCCTCGGAATCCGGGGTGGCAACGCCGGCGGACATGATCAACTACGGTGTGACCAAGAGCGCCAACCTGGCCGTGTCCCACGGCCTGGCCAAGCGCCTGGCCGGCACTGGGGTGACCGTCAACGCGGTGCTGCCGGGCCCGACTTTCACCGACGGCCTGGAGCAGATGCTCAAGGACGCCACCGCGAAGTCCGGGCGCAGCGCACGGGACGAGGCCGATGTGTTTGTGCGAAACGCGCGACCCACCTCGATCATCCAGCGCGCAGCGAATGTGGATGAAGTGGCGAACCTGGTGGCGTACATTGCTTCACCCCTGTCCTCCGCGACCACCGGTGCCGCGTTGCGGGTCGATGGTGGTGTCGTCGATAGCATGGCGATCTGAATTTTTTACCTTCTGGAGTATTTATCGTGGCAACAGCGTCTTCTGTGATTGAAATTCCGGTGTCGGCCGATCAGGTCTGGCAATTGGTGGGCGGCTTCAACAGCCTGCCGGACTGGCTGCCGTTCATCGTCAAGAGCGAGCCCAGCGATGGCGGCCGCGTGCGGCACCTGCAGACTGCCGACGGCGGCGTGGTGGTCGAGCGCCTGCAGGCCTTCGATAACGTCGGGCGCACTTACAGCTACACCATTGAGCAATCGCCGTTTCCGGTGAGTGCTTACCTCGCGACCTTGCAGGTCGAGGCGCTCGGCGAATCGTCGGCGAAAGTGACCTGGTCCGGCGTGTTCACGCCGGCGGCGGGGACCACGGACGCGGCGGTGGAAGAGCTGTTTGCCGGGGTGTACAGCGGCGGGCTTGAAGCGCTGCGGGCCAATTTCCCGGCCTGACTCGATCAGCCAGGCAACACCATTCCAATGTGGGAGCGGGCTTGCTCGCGAATGCGGTGGATCAGTCGATACTGTTGGTGACTGACAGACCGCTTTCGCGAGCAAGCCCGCTCCCACATTTATTGACCCGGGGGAGTACTCAGGCTTCCGGCATCAGTTGCTGGCGGCATTCGAGAATCAGGCGGGCGCCGCCTTGCTCGCTGCTGCCGACTTCGAGCTTGAACCCGTGCAGGTTGATGATCGCCGCCACAATCGACAAGCCCAAGCCAAACCCGCCTTGCTGGTCGCCTTCATCCACGCGGTAGAAGCGCTGGAACACCGCATCACGTTCGGCGGCCGGGATGCCCGGGCCGGAGTCGTGGACTTCGATGCGCGTGCTGCCGGCATCGTTGAGACCCCGCAGGATCACCTCGCCACCCGGTGGGGAAAACTTGATCGAGTTGCTCAGCAGGTTGGCCAACGCTTCAAACAACAGTGCGCGATCGCCGGTGATCCACGGCAAGGACTCGGGGACTTCAAGGCGCAGCTGCAATTCGCCTTCTTCCGCCAGGGGCAGGTAGAAGTCATGCAGTTCGCGCAGCAGTGGCAGCGGGTCCATCACCAGGAAGCCTGAGCGGCGCTGATGGTCCTCCAATTCCGAGATCCGCAGCAGCCCGCGAAAGCGTGCCATCAGGGTGTCAGTCTCGGTAATCGCATCGTCGAGTTTTACCGCGTAGTGCGAGTCGGCCTCCGCTTCCTGGCGGATGCGGTAGAGCTGCGCCCGCAGGCGGGTCAGCGGCGTGCGCAAGTCGTGGGCGATGTTGTCGCACACGCCCTTGACTTCGTTCATCAGCTTCTCGATGCGGTCGAGCATGGCGTTGACGATGGCCGCGAGCATGTCCAGCTCATCACGACGGTTGGACAGCGGCAGGCGGTGAGTGAGGTCGCCGGCGACGATGGCTTCGGCGCTGGCCTGGATCCCACGGATCCGGCGCAACGGGCGGCGGCGCAGCAAATGCCAGCCAGCGGCGCCGGGAATGATCGTCAGCGACAGCGCCCACAACAGCGCGTGCCAGATGATCCGCGTCACGCCAAACAACGAGCCGTTGGCCCGCACCAGCACCAGCCAGCGGCCGTCGTCGGTGTGGGTGGCCACGGCGTCGCAGCTGTCCTTGGGCAGTTTGGGGTCGTCGGAATCGACGCAGTTGGCCAGGGCGTGGATCTTGCCGTCCAGCGGCAAGTCGGGCGGAATCGCGCGGATCGGCCCGCTCAAGGGGCGAAACTGCTCGTCGAACAGGCCGTAGGCGTCCACGCCCTTCATGTCGAAGGTCATGCTGGTGGTCAGGGCTTCCACCAGTTCCTCGCCGTCGAAACGCTGGAACAAATGTTGGCGCTGCATCAGCGAATGGCGCGACAGATCACCCAGGTAACCCGACACTTCGTAGTACAGCACCCCCATGAGGATGCAGCTCCAAGCCACGAACAACGAGCTGTACAGCGCCAGCAGGCGGCTGCTGGAGGAACGCCAGCCCTTAGAGGGGTTCAGCAATGACATAACCGGAACCTCGTACCGTGCGGATCAGCGGCGTGAGGCCCGGTGGATCGATTTTCTTGCGCAGGCGACCGATGTGCACATCGATCAGGTTGGTGCCCGGGTCGAAGTGATACCCCCAGACTTCCTCGAAGATCATCATCCGCGACAGGATCTGCCCGGTGTTGCGCATCAGGAATTCGAGCAGTTTGTATTCGGTCGGCAGCAGGCTCAGCGGCTGTTCGGCACGGCTGGCTTCGCGGCTGATCAGGTTGAGTTCCAGGTCGGCCACGCGCAGGGCGGTCTCGAATTCCTTGACCGTGCTTTTACGCCGCAGCAGCACTTCGACGCGGGCGGCCATTTCATCCGAGGCGAAAGGCTTGGTCAGGTAGTCATCGCCGCCGGCGCGCAGGCCGCGCACGCGCTCGTCGACGTCGGAGAGGGCGCTGATCATCAGGATCGGCGTGGACACGCCGATGGTGCGCAGGGTGGTGACGATGGCCAGGCCATCGAGTTCGGGCAGCATGCGGTCGAGGGTGATCAGATCGTAATCACCGCTCACGGCACGGACCAGGCCTTCGCGGCCGTTGTCCACCCAATCTACGTCCAGTCCATGGCTACTCAGCTCGGCGACGATCTCGCGGGCCGTTACGGCGTCATCCTCGATGGTCAAAATACGGGTCATGGGATTACCTTTCACACAGGAAAACCGCAATCGCCGGCAAGCCGGCGCCTACAGAAGTGGGAGCATTTTGCCAATAAATGGCTGAACGCTTCCTAAATAAAACGTCATGTTGGCAAAACTGACAAAAATTTCATCACTTGGCATGCGATCCGGCAGGCGCCGGCTTGCTGGCGATAGGGGGGCGTCCGTCAGCGCTGCTGGCGCCGGGAATCGCGCTATCGCTGGCAAGCCGGCGCCTACAGGTGAGTGTTCAGCCTGGGATTGCATAACGCCCGCCTTGTTCGGTCATTTCTTGCAAGTTGCATGGTTCAAATTAGTTCAATTTAGTTAACTTGTTGAAATATAAGGATTTTAAATTTTCGAGCGACTGGCACGCTGCCTGCACTGTCCCTTTTGAGAGTTGTAACACTATTTTTCCTGCCGGGAGCAAAACAACAATGATCACATCCTCATCCACGCTGCAAGAGTCGAGCGCACTCTCCGGGGTTTCCTGGGGGGCGATTTTTGCCGGGGCCGCAGCCGCGGCTGCACTGTCACTGATTCTGGTACTGCTGGGTTTCGGCCTGGGCTTTTCGGCGGTGTCGCCGTGGGCCGATAGCGGCATCAGCGCCAAGGGGCTTGGCATTTCCACCATTATCTGGCTGGCGTTTACCCAGATCGTCGCGTCCGGACTGGGCGGTTACATCGCCGGCCGGTTGCGCGTGAAATGGGCCAATATGCACGGCGATGAGGTGTACTTTCGCGACACCGCCCATGGCTTCCTGGCCTGGGCCGTGGCCACGTTGATTACCGCGACCCTGGTGGTCGGCTCGGTCAGCAGCGTGGTCAGCGGTGGCGTGCAAGCAGGTGCCAGTGTGGCGTCCAGTGCTGCCAGCGGTGTCACCCAGGCTGCCGGCAGTGCGGCCAAAGGTGCCAACGGCCAGGACTTTGGCTACTACGTCGACAGCCTGTTCCGGGACGACCGCCCAGCCGCCGTCAGTGATGACGCGGTCCACGGCGTGGTTGCGCGCATCTTTGCCCGCACCCTGAGCAACGACGGCCAACTGGCTCCTGAAGACCGTGCCTACCTGGCCCAGTTGATCAGCCAGCGCACCAACCTCAGCCAGGCTGACGCCGAGGCGCGCATCGACAAGGTCTACGGTGACGCCCGTAAAGCCCTCGAAGACGCCAAGCTCAAAGCCAAGCAAGCCGCTGACACCGCCGCCAAAGTCGCTGCCTGGACGTCGCTGTGGATGTTCGTGGCCCTGCTGATCGGTGCGTTTTTCGCCAGCTTCGCTGCAACCTTCGGCGGTCGTCGCCGGGATGCGGTGGTGTATGTCGAAACTGAACACTTCGTTCGTTAATTCAAGGAGAACAACATGCGCTCATTACTGCTTTGGTTCCTCGGTGTGCCTATTCCGGTGATCATCCTGATCGCGATCTTTATGCACTGATTGCCGTCTTAATCGGTAAATACGTGGGAGCGGGCTTGTTGGCGAATGCGCGGTATCAGTGACTCATGAGTTGACTGACACAACGTTTTCGCCGGCAAGCCCGCTCCCACGTTTGTTTGTGCGCAGGGCCAGCCAACTGGTCAGCAGCAAGCCGCTCGCCAGCGCGGTCATGATGACCAGGGGCCGCGAGGTGCCGTTGGACAGCAGGCCGGTAACCCAGCTGCTCAGCGCCGTCAGGAACATCTGGGTAAAGAAGAACAGGCCTGACGCCGTCCCGGCGATTTCGCCGTAGGGCTGCAGCACCGACAGCTGGCACGCCGGAATGACCATCCCCACCGACACCATGTTCACCACCATCGGCAGCACAATCGCCAGCCATTGCTGTGGCAACGCCAAGGTGGCGAGTGCGAGCAGCAGGCTGCCCAGCACATTCAGGGCAATCGCCGCGTTGATCAGGCGATCCGGTTCGAATCGCTGCACCAGCCGACGGAACAGGTTGGCACCGAGCATGTAGCCACTGATGGTGGCGGCGAACACCAGCGCATAGGCGGTCGCCGTCAAGTGAAAGCCACGTTGCAGCAGCGCCGACGACTCGCTGATGAAGGGGAAATAGGTGCTGTACACGCAGCCGATCGCCAGGGAATAGCGCAGGAAGTAGCGATCGCGCAGCAGTTGGGCATAAATCCGCAGCAGGTTGCTCGGCGGCGCGGCGGCCACCTCCGACGGGCGGGTTTCGGGCAGGCGGCGATACACCACCAGGTACAGCACCGCGCCGATGAGGCCGAGCAGCACGAATAGCCCGCGCCAATTCACCAGCGGCAACAGCAGGCTGCCCAGCACCGGCGCGGCCATTGGCGAGACGGCCATGGCCATGGAGATCAGGCCCAGCAGCCGCGCCTGTTCATGGCGGCCGAAGTAGTCGCGCACGATCACCCGGCCAATGACCGTGGTGCAGCACCCGCCCAAGGCCTGGAACAACCGGGCAATGATCAGCACGCCGAGGCTGTCGGCCAGCGCACACGCGACGGTGGCGACCACGTACGTGAACAAGCCCGCCAGCAACACCGGGCGGTGGCCGAAGCGATCCGTCAGCGGACCGCTGACCAGCAGGGAAATCGCCGAGCCAAGGGTGTACAGGGTGAGGATCAGCTGCAACTGGCTGTCGCGGGTGTGGAAATAGTCGGCCATGGCGGGCAGGGCCGGCAGGTGCATGTCGAGGGTGATGCGGGGCAGGCCGATCAGCACGGTGAGCAGCACCAGCCAGAACCTGAAGGAGAGGGCGCGTTGGGTCATGGCACGCTTCTTTGCAATGAGTAGAGCCCGGACTCTAGCGGCTTTGTGGTTTAATCCTGTGGGCCATTTATGCCTGGAAAGAGTGGACCACTATGAGCCGAGGAAAAGCTGCTTCCGCCCTGGACCTGCCTCGTCCCGATGGCCTCGATGCCAGCAAGCAACAAGGTGCCTACGCGGCGTTGCGGGGTGCGATCCTCAATCGGCAGTTGCCGGCAGGCAGTCGCTTGCCGTCCACGCGCAGCCTGGCCGAGCGCTGGCAGGTGTCGCGTGGCACCCTGGAAGCGGCATTCGAACGCCTGCACAGCGAAGGCTATGTGCAGCGGGTGGCCGGCTCCGGCACGCGGGTCTGCGCGGTGATCCCCGAACAATTCATGGCCGCGCCGACGGTGACGCAGGCGCCGCGTCGCGCCGTGGTGCCGGATCAGCCGGACGCCGGCGTGCAGAGCCACGTGCCTTTTGTCGCGCGGCGACCGGACGCGAGCCTGTTCGACCTGAAAACCTGGGCCCGCTGTATTTCCCGTGGGCTGCTGTCTGTGGGCCCCGGCGTGCTTGAAGCCGCGCACCCTGCGGGCCTGCCGCAGCTGCGCGCGCAGATCGCCGATTACCTGCGCAGCTACCGTGGCCTGCAGTGCGAGGCCGACGAGGTGATCGTCACCACCGGCATTCGCCATGCGCTCGACCTGATCGCCCGCACGCTGCTCAAATCCGGCGACACCGCCTGTGTCGAGGACCCTGGCTACCCGCCGGCGCGCCGCCTGTTCAGCCTGGCAGGTGCGCATATCCACGCGGTGCCGGTGACCGCCGAAGGCCTCGACACCGACCAACTCCCCGACACGGCGCGCCTGGCCTATGTGACCCCGGCGCACCAGGCCCCGCTGGGCATGACCCTGTCGGTGTCGCGCCGCCTGGCGCTGCTGGACTGGGCCGCCCGTGCCGAGGCGTGGGTGGTCGAAGACGATTACGACAGCGAGTACAACTACAACGCCGCGCCCCTGGCCGCGCTCAAGTCCCTGGACTCCAGCGAGCGGGTGATCTACTGCGGCAGCTTCAACAAGAACCTGTTCCCCGGCCTGCGCGTGGGCTTCATGGTGGTGCCCAAGGCGCTGCGCCCAGCGCTGCTGCGCACGCTGCAACTCACCGGGCATTCGGTGGGGGCGGGCGATCAGTCGGGGTTGGTGGAATTCCTCGGCAGCGGCGCGTTCGTGCGTCACCTGCGGGCGTCGCGCCAGGCTTACCAGGCGCGGCGCGATGCGCTGTTGGAATGCCTGGGCGGGCAGTTCAGGGTCAGCGGCCAGCAGGCGGGCCTGCACTTTGTACTGTGGTTGCCGGCGGGGGTCGAAGAGCCAGACTTCTGCACCCGTGCCGCCGCTGTCGGCCTGACCTTGCAGCCCCTGGGCACGTTCTGCCGAGACGCGCGCCTGCCGCCGGCGGTGATCATCGGCTACACCGCGTTGACCCTCGCGCAGATCCGCTTCCATGGCCGCGCGTTGGCGAAATTGTTAATGGCGGCTTAACGCCCGCTTGGCTAGACTCGCGCCCCATGAGCCGCCTTCTGCGTTTGATCCTGGTCCTGCTGTTAAGCCTCACGCTTCCCCTGACCGGGATGGCGGGCGTGCCGTCGAGCACCGAGCCTTGCCCGATGAAGATGGCGGACATGCCGATGATGTCCGACATGACCCCGGACTGCTGCCAGGACGGCGTGGATCATGGCAAGGCCTGCAAGCCCGGCCAGGAGTGCAAGACCGGCGGCCTGTTGCAACTGTCGGTGCCGCTGCTCAAGGCGCCTGTGACCCTGGCGTCGGCGCAGCTTTTCAGCACCCCCTCGGACTTTATCCCCGACCGCACGCCGTCCGGCGTCTGGCGCCCACCCCGCTACTGATTCCTGTTGCACCTGAAGTCTCATCCCGCCTTCGGGATGGCCTTGCTGTGCGCCGCATAACCCGGCGCGCGGTGGAACAGAACAGGAATCTTCAGCATGAATTCCCTCTACATGCGCGCCCTGGCGGTGGGCGTGCTGGCGTGGCCGCTGTTGGCGTCCGCGCTGACCCTGGATGACGCCCTGCGCCTGGCGCAAACCACCGCGCCGTCGCTCGCGGCCGAGTCGGCCAAGCTGCAGGCGGCGACGCAGGCGGCGATTCCGGCCGGTGAATTGCCCGACCCGAAACTCGTCGTAGGCCTACAAAACTTCCCCATCGGCGGGCCCGATCGCGGCACGTTGTATGGCGATGACATGACCGAGCAAATGGTCGGTATCCAGCAACAGGTGCCCAGCCGTGACAAGCGCAAGGCGCGAGTCGAACTGGCCGACGCCACCGTGGCGCGCACGGCGGCCGAAGGGCGCGTCGAGCGCCTCAATGTGCGCCAGGCCACTGCCCAGGCGTGGATTCGCGCTTATGCGGTGGAGCGCAAGGACGCCTTGTTCCAGGACTTCTACCAACAGAATCGCCTGCTGCAGGACAGCGTCCGCGCCCAGTTGGCCGGCGGCCGTGGCCAGCCCTCGGATGTAGTCATCCCGCGCCAGGAGGCGGCTGAACTGGCCGAGCGCGAGGACGCGTTGACCGAACAGCGCGCCCAGGCCCGCGCCGCCCTCAAGCGCTGGATCGGTGCGGCGGCGAGCGAAGCCCCCAGCGGGCAATGGCCGAATTGGCCACTCGCCCATCCCTACAACCTGCACCAGCACCCCGAACTGCAAGCCTTTGCGCCGCGCACCCGCGAGGCCGAGGCACGGCTGCGCGAAGCCAAGGCGCAAAAGACCTCGGACTGGAGTTGGGAGGTGGATTACCAGCATCGCGGTCGCGAGTACGGCGACATGGTCAGCCTGCAATTGAGCTTCGACCTGCCGATTTTCCCCGGCCGCCGGCAAAACCCCGGGATTGCCGCCCGGCAGGCCGAGCTGGACCAACTGGATGCCGAACGCGAAGCCGCCACCCGCGAACACACCCAGGTGCTCGACGACGACCTGGCCACCTATCAGCGCCTCGACCGCGCCGTGCAGCGTAGCCAAGACAGCCTGGTGCCGCTGGCCGAGGAGAAGGTCGCCTTGAGCCTGGCCGGCTATCGCGCCGGCAAGACCGAGTTGATGGCGCTGGTCAGTGCCCGTCGCGAACTGGTCGACGCGCGTTTCAAGCAGATTGATGTCATCGAACAGCGTGCCCTGGTGGGTGCGCAGTTGTATTTTGCCTATGGGGAACCCGCCAATGATTAATCGATTGCTCGCTGTGGTGCTGCTGGCCGCAGGCGTGGGGGCGGGCTATTGGCTGGCGCAGAAACCTGCCGCCGCCCTGCCGGATAAAGCCGCGCTGTACTGGTATGACCCGATGTACCCGCAGCAGAAATTCGACAAGCCCGGCAAGTCGCCCTTCATGGACATGCAGCTGGTGCCGCGCTATGCCGAGAGCACCGCCGACAACCATGCCGTGCAGATTGACCCTCGGGTGGCGCAGAACCTCGGTGTGCGCCTGGCGACGGTCAGCCGGGGCGTGCTCACACCGACGCTGGAGCTGTCCGCCATCCTCGCGTTCAACGAGCGGGAAGTGGCCGTGGTGCAGGCGCGTGCGACGGGTTTTGTCGAGCGCGTTTACGCCCGCGCGCCGGGTGATGTGCTCCAGGCTGGCGCGCCGTTGGCGGATCTGCTGATCCCCGAGTGGGCGGCTGCCCAGGAGGAGTTCCTGGCCGTGCGCCGCAGCGGTGATGCCAGTTGGTTGGCCGCTGCGCGCCAGCGCCTGCGCCTGAGCGGCATGCCCGCCGACGTGATCACGCGCATGGAACGCAGCGGCCGGGTGCAATCGGTGTTGACCATCACCAGCCCGTTGGCCGGTGCGTTGCAGACCCTGGACGTGCGCGAAGGCATGACGGTCGCGGCCGGGCAGACCCTGGCACGCATCAACGGCGTGGACCCGGTCTGGCTGCAAGTCGCGGTGCCGCAGGCCCAGGCGGCGGGAGTGGCGGTGGGACAACCCGTGCAGAGTCGATTTGTCGGGTGGCCGGGCAAGACCTTCAACGGCAGCGTCAGCGCGATCCTGCCAGCCACCGCCGCAGACAGCCGTACCGTGCAGGTGCGCGTCGAGCTGCGCAACCCCGACGGTGCCTTGCGCCCAGGCATGACCGCGCAGGTACGCCTGGCGCAATCTTCCACACAATCGGTGTTGCGCGTGCCGAGCGAGGCGCTGATCCGCACCGGCAAGCGCGTGTTGGTGATGCTGGCCGAGGAGGGCGGGCACTATCGACCGGTCGAAGTCGAGGTCGGCTCAGAAAGCCAGGACCAGAGCGTTATCATCAGCGGATTGCAGGAAGGCCAGCAGGTGGTCGCTTCCGGCCAATTCCTGCTGGATTCCGAGGCCAGCTTGCGCGGGATAAGTGCCCCCTCGTCCGGCCCTTCTGACATGAGCCTGCAACCGGGGAGCCAGCCATGATCGCGCGGTTGATTCGCTGGTCGGTGGCCAACCGTTTCCTGGTCCTGCTCGCCACGCTGTTTGTCACCGCGTGGGGCCTGTGGGCGGTGCAGAGCACGCCGGTGGATGCACTGCCGGACCTCTCGGATGTGCAGGTGATCATCCGCACGCCGTACCCGGGCCAGGCGCCGCAGATCGTCGAAAACCAGGTCACCTACCCGATGACCACGACGATGCTTTCGGTACCGGGTGCGAGGACCGTGCGCGGCTTTTCGTTTTTTGGCGACAGCTACGTGTATGTGTTGTTTGACGAAGGCACCGACCTGTACTGGGCGCGTTCGCGGGTGCTGGAATATCTCAGCCAATTGCAGGCACGCTTGCCGGCGTCGGCCAAGCCCGCGTTGGGCCCGGACGCCACCGGCGTGGGGTGGATCTACCAGTACGCGCTGGTGGATCGCAGCGGTCGGCACGACCTGGCACAACTGCGCGCGCTGCAGGACTGGTTCCTCAAGTTCGAACTCAAGACCCTGCCCAATGTGGCGGAAGTCGCGACCATCGGCGGCCAGGTCAAGCAATACCAGGTGCAGCTCGACCCGTTGGCCCTGGCCAATCGCGGCATCACCCAGGCACAGGTCACGGAGGCGATCGGCAAGGCCAACCAGGAAACCGGCGGCTCGGTGCTGAACATGGGCGAGTCCGAATACATGGTGCGCGCCTCCGGCTACCTGAAAAGCCTGGCGGATTTTCGCGCGATTCCGTTGCGCCTGGGCACCGACAACGTACCGGTGACCCTCGGCGACGTGGCGAGCATTCAACTCGGCCCGGACCTGCGCCGCGGCGTCAGTGAACTGGACGGCGAGGGTGAAGCCGTGGGCGGCGTGGTGATCCTGCGCAGCGGCAAGAATGCCCGCGCAGCCATCGCCGCCGTCAAGACCAAGCTGGAGCAACTGAAAAGCAGCCTGCCGCCCGGCGTGGAGATCGTCACCACGTACGACCGCAGCAAATTGATCGACCGCGCCGTGGACAACCTCAGCCACAAGCTGCTGGAGGAGTTCCTGGTGGTGGCGCTGGTGTGCGGGATATTCCTCTGGCACCTGCGCTCGTCGCTGGTGGCGATCATCTCGCTGCCGGTGGGGGTATTGATCGCTTTTATCGTCATGCAGGTGCAGGGAATCAACGCCAACATCATGTCCCTGGGCGGCATTGCGATTGCCATTGGTGCGATGGTGGATGCGGCGGTGGTGATGATCGA
Organism: Pseudomonas sp. GW821-FHT05D12; assembly: GCF_059419825.1. Classification (NCBI taxonomy): domain Bacteria; kingdom Pseudomonadati; phylum Pseudomonadota; class Gammaproteobacteria; order Pseudomonadales; family Pseudomonadaceae; genus Pseudomonas; species Pseudomonas sp. GW821-FHT05D12. The sequence continues at coordinate 25,409 of NZ_JBWKSN010000008.1, forward strand.
GAACGCCCACAAGAAGATCGAGGCCTGGCACCACGCCCATCCGGGGCGGGTGCTCAAGGGCGAGGAGCATTGGCAGGTCATGACCGAGGCCGCCGTGGAGGTCGGGCCGGCGCTGTTTTTCTGCCTGCTGATCATCACGTTGTCGTTTATCCCGGTGTTCACCCTGCAAGCCCAGGAAGGTCGCCTGTTCGGCCCGCTGGCCTACACCAAGACCTACGCCATGGCGGCGGCGGCCGGGTTGTCGGTGACCTTGATCCCGGTGCTGATGGGCTACTGGATTCGCGGGCGCATTCCCGATGAACAGCGCAACCCGCTCAATCGCGGGCTGATCAAGCTCTACCAACCGGCCCTCGATGCAGTGCTGCACCGGCCGCGCCTGACCCTGCTGGTGGCTTTGCTGGTGGTGGCCAGTGCGTTGTGGCCGCTGTCGAGGCTTGGCGGCGAATTCCTGCCACCGCTGGATGAAGGCGACCTGCTCTACATGCCCTCGGCCCTGCCGGGGTTGTCGACGCAAACCGCTGGCGAGCTGCTGCAACGCACCGACCGCCTGATCAAGAGTGTGCCCGAGGTTGCCCATGTGTTCGGCAAGGCCGGGCGCGCCGAAACCGCCACCGACCCGGCACCGCTGGAGATGTTCGAGACTACCATCGAGTTCAAGCCCAGGGATCAATGGCGCCCCGGCATGACTCCGGACGCACTGGTCAAGGAGCTGGACCGCGTGGTGCAGGTGCCGGGGCTGACCAATATCTGGATTGCGCCGATCCGCAACCGCATCGACATGCTCGCCACCGGGGTCAAAAGCCCGATTGGCGTCAAGGTCGCGGGTACGAGCCTGATGCAGATCGATGCGGTGACCCAGGCGGTGGAGAAGGTCGCCAAAACGCTGCCCGGCGTCAGTTCGGCACTGGCTGAGCGCTTGACCGGCGGGCGCTATATCGACGTGGACATCGACCGCGTGGCTGCGGCGCAATATGGGCTGAACATCGCGGATGTGCAGGCGATCGTGTCCGGCGCAGTGGGCGGCGAGACCATCGGCGAAACCGTGGAAGGCCTGGCGCGCTTCCCGATCAGCCTGCGCTATCCGAAGGCATGGCGTGACTCGCTGGAGGCGCTGCGCAATCTGCCGATCTACACGCCGTTGGGCAGCCAGATCACGCTCGGCACTGTCGCGCAGGTCAAGGTGAACGATGGTCCGCCGATGCTCAAGAGCGAAAACGCGCGGCCTTCGGGCTGGGTCTACATCGACGTGCGTGACCGCGACCTGGCGTCGGTGGTGAAGGACCTGCGTGCGGCAATCGACCAGCAGGTGCAACTGCAGCCGGGGATGAGCCTGAGCTACTCGGGGCAGTTCGAATTCCTCGAGCGCGCCAACCAACGCCTGAAACTGGTGGTGCCGGCCACGCTGCTGATCATCTTCGTGTTGCTGTACCTGACGTTCCGGCGGGTCGACGAGGCGCTCCTGATCATCGCCACCTTGCCCTTCGCGCTGACCGGCGGCGTGTGGTTGCTGTATGCGCTGGGCTACAACCTCTCGGTGGCTACCGGGGTGGGGTTTATCGCGCTGGCGGGGGTGTCGGCGGAGTTCGGCGTGATCATGCTGCTGTACCTGAAAAACGCCTGGGCCGAGCGCCAGGACCATGACCTGCTGGCCGCGATCACCGAAGGCGCGGTCATGCGCGTGCGCCCCAAGGCCATGACTGTGGCGGTCATCATCGCCGGGCTATTGCCGATTCTGCTCGGCGGCGGCACTGGCAGCGAAGTCATGAGCCGCATCGCCGCGCCGATGATCGGCGGCATGCTCACTGCGCCGTTGCTCTCGCTGTTTGTCATTCCTGCGGCGTACCGCCTGATGCGCCGAAATCAGCGATAAGCACACCCACTATGGCTGCGGAGCGCTGGCCGGTTGTGGGAATCGGTTTTTGTGGCGAGCGGGCTTGCCCCGCGTTGGGCTGCGTAGCAGCCCCAAAACGGATCACCAAGGTATATACCTGGCACACCGCATTCTGCTTGATAAGGGCTGCTACGCAGCCCAACGCGGGGCAAGCCCGCTCGCCACAACAGGCCCGCTCACCACGACAAGCCCGGTTTCCAGCACAATCCCCGTGCCGTTGGGATCAGTCATCAAACCCGACCTGCTCGTGGATCTCATCCACCTTCAATTCCAACCGGTACGCCACTGCAATAAACAAGGCCTGGCACAGGCACAGGGTGGCGCTCAACGAGCGGAACGCAAACGACGACCCCTCATTCACCAACAGTACCGCGTTCGCCCGCTTGGCCAGCGGCGACAAGTTGCTGTCGGTGATGATCAGGGTCTTGGCCTGGTGATGCTGGGCAATGCGCAGGCAGTGCTGGGTCTCTTTGCCGTAGGGCGTGAAGCTGATCGCAATCACCAGGTCATTGGCGCGCACGCTGCGCATCTGCTCGCGGTAACTGCCGCCCAGCCCGGAGATCAAGTGGATGCGCTTGTTGGTGTGCTGCAGGTTGTAGACCAGGTAGTCGGCGACCGCAAAGGAACGGCGCACGCCAACCACGTAGATATTGTCGGCGTTGACCACCAGGTCCACGGCTTTCTCGAAGGCCGTGTCATCCAGCTCCAGCCCCAGGCGCTCGATGCCCGACAGCGTGGCATTCACGCATTCACGCGCCAGGTCGCCGCCGCTGGCCTTCTGCGACTTGTTGGCGATCATGCTGCGGATGCGCTGCTGGTAGTTCTGTACCGGCGTGGTCTTGTGGGTGTAGGCCTCGCGAAACAGCGCCTGCATCTCACTGAACCCGCTGAAGCCGAAACGCTGGGAAAACCGCACGATGGCCGACGGATGCACTTCGCATTCACGGGCGATATCACTGATGCGGTCGACCATGATCCGGTCGCTCTGCTGGCTCATGTAGCTGGCGATGCGCTTGAGCTGGCGCGGCAGGCTTTCGTATTCGTCGGTGATCAGCTGCAACAGGCGTTCGGCATTGATCGGAGGGCTGGCGATGGTTCCTTCCAGGGTGGTCTCGGGATCGGTGCGGGACATGGGCAATCCTTCTGGCGTGTTCTTCTGATGCGCTGATGGGTGGCGCAAGTCTACAGGGTAGGCGCAAAAAAATACCCCGGCATCACGGCCCCGCTGGCCTGCTGAAACGATGCACGGGGGCTGGCGTGCCCCTATGCTGGCGTATTGGAAAAAATATTCCACTAAAAATAATTATGGAATAAATATTGATTGCGGCCGCCGGACGTTCTAGTCTGCTCCCACCAAGAGCGTTTGCCGTCGCCACGGCGGCACAACGCAGGCTGATAAAAATAACAGGAGCCAGCATGGGCCAGACTCGTTTTGCCAGTGGGCGTCAATTGGATCTGATTTGCCTCGGGCGCCTGGGCGTCGACCTCTATGCACAGCAAGTCGGTGCACGGCTTGAGGACGTGTCCAGCTTTGCCAAATACCTCGGCGGTTCCTCCGCCAACATCGCCTTCGGCACTGCCAGGCTTGGGCTCAAGTCAGCGATGCTGAGCCGGGTCGGGGACGACCACATGGGCCGCTTCCTGGTGGAATCCCTGGCCCGCGAGGGCTGCGATGTCAGCGGCATCAAGGTCGACCCGGAGCGCCTCACCGCCCTGGTGCTGCTCGGCCTCAAGGACCGCGAAACCTTCCCCCTGGTGTTCTACCGCGAAAATTGCGCCGACATGGCGTTGCGTGCCGAAGACATCAACGAAGCCTTTATCGCCTCCAGCAAGGCCCTGCTGATTACCGGCACGCATTTCTCCACCGACGGCGTCTACAAGGCCAGCATCCAGGCTCTCGACTACGCGGCCAAGCACAACGTCAAGCGCGTGCTGGATATCGACTACCGCCCGGTGCTGTGGGGCCTGGCGGGCAAGGCCGATGGCGAGACCCGGTTTGTCGCCGACCAGAATGTCAGCCAGCACGTGCAGAAAATCCTGCCGCGTTTTGACCTGATCGTCGGCACCGAAGAAGAATTCCTCATCGCCGGCGGCAGTGAAGACCTGCTCACGGCATTGCGTACCGTACGTGACCTGACCCCGGCGACCCTGGTGGTCAAGCTCGGTCCGCAGGGGTGCACGGTGATCCACGGCGCTATCCCCGCGCGCCTGGAGGACGGTGCGATTTATCCCGGCGTGCGCGTTGAAGTGCTCAACGTACTCGGCGCCGGCGATGCCTTTATGTCCGGCTTCCTCAGCGGTTGGCTGAAGGATGCCAGCGATGAACGCTGCAGCCAGTTGGCCAATGCCTGCGGTGGCCTGGTGGTGTCCCGGCACGCCTGCGCCCCGGCAATGCCGACCCCGGCGGAGCTGGAATACCTGTTCAACAGCCCGGTGCCGATTACCCGCCCGGACCAGGACGTGACCCTGCAACGCCTGCACCGTGTCAGCGTGCCGCGCAAGACCTGGAAGCAGCTGTTCGTGTTTGCCTTCGACCACCGCTGGCAACTGGTGGACCTGGCGCAACGCGGTGGCCAGGACCCGAGCCGGATCAGTGACATCAAGCAGCTGTTTATCCAGGCCATTGAACGCGTGGAACACAAGCTTGCCGAGCAAGGTATCGAGGCCGATGTGGGCCTGCTGGCCGACCAGCGCTTCGGCCAGGACGCGCTCAACGCCGCCAGTGGCCGTGGCTGGTGGATCGCACGCCCGGTGGAAGTGCAGAACTCGCGCCCGCTGGCGTTCGAGCACGGCCGTTCGGTCGGCAGCAACCTGATCGCCTGGCCGCAGGAACAGATCATCAAGTGCCTGGTGCAATTCCACCCCGACGACGAGCCGCTGCTGCGCCTGGAACAGGAGGCGCAACTCAAGGCGGTGTACGAGGCCTCGCTGGTCAGCGGGCATGAACTGCTGCTGGAAGTCATCCCGCCCAAGGATCACCCGTCCACGTACCCGGATGTGCTCTACCGCAGCCTCAAGCGTTTGTACAACCTGGGGATCTACCCGGCGTGGTGGAAGATCGAGGCGCAGTCGGCCGCGACCTGGAAAAAGCTCGACGAGCTGATCCAGGAGCGCGACCCGTACTGCCGTGGTGTGGTGCTGCTGGGCCTGAACGCTTCGGCCGAGTTTCTCGCCGATGGCTTCCAGCAAGCCAGCCACAGCACCACCTGCCGGGGCTTCGCCGTGGGTCGCACGATCTTCCAGGAGCCAAGCCGCGCGTGGATGGCGGGGGAGATCGACGATGAAACGCTGATCCAACAAGTGCAGGCCACCTTCGAACAACTGATCAACGCCTGGCGCAGTGCCAGGGGCTGAACCCAGCCGCCCATTTGAAATGCAGTCCAATGTGGGGGCTGGCTGGCCTGCGAAGGCATCAACTCGGTGTATCTGAAGGCCCGAGTTGCCCGTATCGCCGGCAAGCCAGCTCCCACATTAAGCAGATCTCAGTGATACCTGAAAATAATAAAGGTGCAGCCATGCCCGCAATCCGAATTGGCATCAACCCGATCTCCTGGAGTAACGACGACCTGCCGGCCCTGGGCGGAGAAACGCCCCTGAGCACCGCCCTGAGCGAAGGCAAGGACATCGGCTACGAAGGTTTTGAACTCAACGGCAAATTCCCCAAGGATGCCAAGGGCGTTGGCGATGTGCTGCGCCCCTACGACCTGGCGCTGGTCTCCGGCTGGTACTCCAGCCGCCTGGCCCGCCGCTCGGTGGCTGAAGAAATCGAAGCCATCGCCGGGCATGTCGAGTTGCTCAAACTCAATGGCGCCAAGGTGCTGGTGTACGGTGAAGTCGCCGACTCGATCCAGGGCTCACGCATTCGCCTGATCGAACGCCCGCGTTTTCACAGCGAGCAGGCCTGGCAGGACTATGCCGACAAACTCACCGAGCTGGCACGCTTTACCCTGTCCCAGGGCGTGCGCCTGGCCTACCACCATCATATGGGCGCCTACGTCGAGTCCCCGCAAGACATCGACCAATTGATGCAACGCACCGGCCCGGAAGTCGGCCTGTTGTTCGATTCGGGGCACTGCTACATGGGCGGCGGCGAACCCCTCGAGGTGCTGCGCAAGCACATCGACCGCGTCTGCCACGTGCACTTCAAGGATGTGCGCAAACCCGTGGTGCAACTGGCGCGTAACCAGATGTGGAGCTTCCCCGACTGCATCGTCAACGGCACCTTCACCGTGCCCGGCGACGGTGATATCGACTTCGCGCCGTTGCTCGATGAGCTGCTGGCCGCGAAGTACGAGGGCTGGCTGGTGGTGGAGGCCGAGCAGGACCCGGCCGTGGCGCCCAGCTATATCTATGCGAAAAAGGGTTACGACACCTTGCGCGCACTTCTGAGCGAGAGGACTGCACCATGAGCTTGCTGGTCAAAAGCAGTAAACGCGGACAAACCATGGTTGCCCTGGAAGAGGGCCGCCTGGAGTACGTGGGCTTTGCCGCCTACCGCCTGAGCCTGGGCGAAACCCTGCCGGTCACCGCCGGCGACCAGGAGTTGTGCCTGGTGCTGCTCAGCGGGCGGGTGAACATTGAAGGCGAGGGCTTCAGCTGGCAGAACCTCGGCGATCGCCAGTCGGTGTTCGAAGACAAGTCCCCGTTCGCCGCCTACCTGCCGCCGGGCACCGACGCCCAGGTCACCGCCCTGAGCGATGTGCAGATCGCGGTGTGCGCCGCGCCGGGTGCCAGCGGCTACACCCCGCGCCTGATTCGGCCTGAAGACTGCAAGCGCAGCGTGCGCGGCAAGGCTGCCAATACTCGCTATGTGTGCGACATCCTGCCCGACAGCGAGCCGGCCCATTCGCTGCTGGTGGTGGAAGTGCGCACGCCGTCCGGGCACTCGTCGAGCTACCCGCCGCACAAGCACGATACCGATGACCTGCCGCACCAGAGCTTCCTGGAAGAAACCTACTACCACCAGATCAACCCGCCCCAGGGCTTCGTGTTCCAGCGCGTGTACACCGACGATCGCAGCATCGACCAGGCCATGGCCGTGGAAAACAGCGACCTGGTGGTGGTGCCCAAGGGGTATCACCCGGTCAGCGTGCCGTATGGCTATGAATCGTATTACCTGAACGTGATGGCCGGCCCCAAGCGCGCCTGGCATTTCCATAACGACCCGCAGCACAGCTGGCTGCTGGATCTCTAATCGGTTTGAGCGGAGAACAACAATAATGAAGTCGCCTCTACGTTTTGCCCTGAATCGCATGGTTGCGCCCAACCTGTCCCTGCCGGATTTCATCCAGTTGGCGGCGTCCCTCAAGTGCGATGCCATCGAGATCCGCAACGACCTCAAGGGCCACGACATCGAATACGGCACCCCGGCCAGTCGCGTGCGTGAACTCTGCGCGGTGCAGGGCATCACCGTGCTGTCGATCAACGCGCTGTACCCCTTTGATGTGTGGAACGACGAGCGCCGCGCCCAGGCGATCACGCTCGCCACCTATGCCCGCGAATGCGGCGCCCAGGGCCTGGTAATGTGCCCATTGAATGAGCGCGGCGATAGCCGCAACGACGCCCAGCGCGCTGCCGGGTTGCGCACCGCATTGAGCGAACTGGCGCCGATCCTGCGTGAGTACGGCATCCTCGGTTTTATCGAGCCGCTGGGTTTTGAAGAGTGTGCGCTGCGCCGCAAACGCGTGGCGGTGGACGCGATCCAGTCCATCGGCGGGCTGGATGTATTCCGCCTGGTGCACGACACCTTTCACCATCACCTGGCGAGCGAGCAGGAATTCTTCCCGCAGTTGACCGGCCTGGTGCATATCTCCGGGGTGGAGGATGCCGAGGCCCCGCTGAATTCGATCCGTGACGGCCACCGCGTGCTGGTGGGCGAGGGCGACATCCTCGGCAATGCGGCGCAGATCGACACCTTGCTCAGCAGCGGTTACAGCGGCTACCTGTCGTTCGAGCCGTTTGCCGAAAGCGTGCATGCATTGGCGGATATCCAGCAGGCGCTGGGCGCGAGCATCGCCCACTTGCAAAGCTCCCGGACCTGACGCCGACAGAACGGTGGGAGCGGGCTTGCTCGCGAAGGCGGTGTATCAGTCAAGGATTGTGTATCTGACACACCGCATTCACGAGCAAGCCCGCTCCCACATTGGATCACTGTTGATCGACAGATTTGCATTCATACAAGGTGCGAACATGAGTACAACACGATTGACCATGGCCCAGGCCCTGGTGAAGTTTCTGGATAACCAATACATCGAAGTCGATGGCGTACAGAGCAAGTTCGTGGCCGGCGTGTTCACGATTTTCGGCCACGGCAATGTGCTGGGCCTCGGCCAGGCGCTGGAGCAGGACAGCGGTGACCTGGTAGTGCACCAGGGCCGCAACGAGCAGGGCATGGCCCACGCCGCCATCGGGTTCGCCAAGCAGCACCTGCGTCGCAAGATCTACGCGTGCACCGCGTCCGTAGGGCCGGGCGCGGCAAACATGCTGACTGCCGCCGCGACCGCCACGGCCAACCGCATCCCGCTGCTGCTGTTGCCCGGCGATGTCTACGCCAGCCGCCAGCCCGACCCGGTGCTGCAACAGATCGAGCAATTCCACGACCTGAGCATCAGCACCAACGATGCCTTCCGTTCGGTGAGCAAATACTGGGACCGCATCAACCGCCCCGAGCAGCTGATGACCGCGGCGATCCACGCCATGCGCGTGCTCACCGACCCGGCGGAAACCGGCGCGGTCACCCTGGCCCTGCCGCAGGATGTGCAGGCTGAAGCCTGGGATTATCCGGATTATTTCCTGCAGAAACGCGTGCACCGTATCGACCGCCGTCCGGCGACCACGGCGATGATCGGCGATGCGCTGGCGGCTTTCCGGGGCAAACGCAAACCGCTGATCATCTGCGGGGGCGGGGTCAAGTATTCCGGCGCGAATGCCGCGCTGCAGGCGTTTGCCGAACGCTTTGACATTCCCTTCGCCGAAACCCAGGCCGGCAAGAGCGCGGTGGTCTCCAGCCATCCGCTGAACGTCGGCGGCATCGGTGAAACCGGCTGCCTGGCCGCCAACCTGCTGGCGCCCGAGGCGGACCTGATCATCGGCATCGGCACCCGTTACACCGACTTCACCACTTCGTCGAAGTCGCTGTTCAAGCACGCCGACGTGAAGTTTCTCAACCTCAATATCAGCCCCTGCGACGCGGTGAAACTCGACGGCGTGCAAGTGCTGGCCGACGCCAAGGTCGGCCTCGAAGCCCTGGCCCAGGCCCTCGGTGATTACCGTTCCGGCTGGGGCGAGCAAGTACGCGACGCCAAGGCCCAGCTGGACGCCGAAGTCGATCGTGTGCACCAGGTCGAATACCAGGGCGACGACTTCGTGCCCGAAGTGGATGACCACCTGGACCGCGCCGTGCTGCGCGAGTTTATCGAGCTGACCGGCTCATGCCTGACCCAGAGCCGCGTGCTCGGCGTGCTCAACCAGCACCTGGCCGACGACGCAATCATCGTCGCCGCCGCCGGCAGCCTGCCCGGTGACCTGCAGCGCGCCTGGCGCAGCAAGGGTGTGAACACCTATCACGTCGAATACGGCTACTCGTGCATGGGCTACGAGATCAACGCAGCCCTGGGGGTGAAACTGGCCGAGCCGAGCAAAGAGGTGTATGCGCTGGTCGGCGATGGCTCCTACATGATGCTGCACTCGGAGTTGGCCACCTCGATTCAGGAGCGGCGCAAGATCAATGTGGTGCTGCTCGACAACATGGCGTTCGGGTGCATCAACAACCTGCAGATCGGCAATGGCATGGACAGCTTCGGCACCGAATTCCGCTACCGCAACCCCGAGAGCGGCAAGCTCGATGGCGGCCTGGTGCCGGTGGATTTCGCCATGAGCGCGGCGGCCTATGGCTGCAAGACGTACAAGGTCAGCAGCGTCGAACAACTGGAAGCGGCCCTGGCCGATGCCCGCACGCAAAGCGTGTCGACACTGATCGATATCAAGGTCCTGCCCAAGACCATGGTCCACGGCTACCTGTCGTGGTGGCGCGTCGGCGTGGCGCAGGTGTCGACCAGCGAACGCACGAACGCGGCGGCGAAAAAACTCAATGAACACCTGGCGAAGGCCCGGCAGTACTAATAACAAGAGGAGTGTTTGCATGTCTTTGAAGCTTGGAGTGATCGGTACCGGCGCCATTGGCCGCGACCATATTCGCCGTTGCAGCCAGACCCTGCTCAACAGCCAGGTGGTGGCGGTGACCGACATCAACCTGGAGCAGGCCGCCAAAGTGGTCGCGGAGCTGAAGCTTACCGCCGAGGTGTACCCGGACGGCCTTGCGTTGATCAACTCGCCGCAGGTCGAGGCGGTGCTGGTGACTTCCTGGGGCCCGAGCCACGAAGCGTTTGTGCTCGCCGCCATCGCCGCCGGCAAGCCGGTGTTCTGCGAAAAACCGCTGGCGGTGACTGCCGAAGGCTGCCGCAAGATCGTCGATGCCGAGGTCGCCTACGGCAAACGCCTGGTGCAAGTCGGCTTCATGCGCCCGTATGACGAAGGCTACCGCGCCCTTAAAGCCGTGATCGACAGCGGCCAGATCGGTGAGCCGTTGATGCTGCATTGCGCGCACCGCAACCCGACGGTGGGCGAGAACTACAAGACCGACATGGCGATTACCGACACCTTGATCCATGAGCTGGATGTGTTGCGCTGGTTGCTCAACGACGACTACGTGTCGGTCCAAGTGGTGTTCCCACGCAAGACCAGCAAGGCCCTGGCCCACCTGCGCGACCCGCAGATCGTGTTGCTGGAGACGGTCAAGGGCACGCGCATCGACGTCGAAGTGTTCGTCAACTGCCAGTACGGCTACGACATCCAGTGCGAAGTGGTGGGGGAGACCGGCATCGCCAAATTGCCGGAGCCGTCCCAGGTGCAACTGCGCAGTGGCGCCAAGCTGTCGAATGCAATTCTGATGGATTGGAAGGACCGATTTATCGGCGCGTATGACGTCGAGTTGCAGGCCTTTATCGACAGCGTGCGGGCGGGGCATGTCGGCGGGCCGTCGGCGTGGGATGGTTTTGCTGCCGCCGTGGCGGCGGATGCGTGTATCGAGGCCCAGGGCAGTGAGCAGATCGTCAAGGTCAGCCTGCCGGATCGCCCAGCGTTCTACGGCTAACACTCGGTCAATGTGGGAGGGGGCTTGCCCCCGATAGCGGTGGGTCAGATAACAACTGGTTGACTGACACTCCGCCATCGGGGGCAAGCCCCCTCCCACAGTTGATTGGGTTTGCACTTCAATCAAGGAGTTGATCATGCGAATCGGACTAGTCGGCTACGGCCATGGAGGGCGCTTCTTTCATGCGCCGCTGATTGCCACGCTGCCAGGCGCCACCTTTGTCGGCGTGGTGACGCGCTCACCCGAGCGCCGCCAGCAATTGAGCACTGACCATCCAGGTGTGAAGGCCTTCGACAGCATCGGCCAGATCGTCGAAGCCGGTGTCGACGCGCTGGTGATTTCCACCACCCTCAAAGGCCGCCCGGCGCTGGTGCTCGAAGCCATCGAGCACGGTGTCGCGGTGGTCAGCGACAAACCCTTTGCCAGCAATGCCGAACAGGCCCAGGCGCTGATCACCGCCGCCGAGCGCCAGGGCGTGCTGCTCAGCGTCTATCAGAACCGGCGTTGGGACTCGGACTACCTGACCCTGCGCAAGCTGATCGACGCCGGCGCCCTGGGCGCGATCACCCGCTTCGAATCCCGCATCGAACGCTACAGCCCGCAGGCAGTCGGCAACGCCAGCGGGGGCGGCTGGCTGCGTGATCTCGGCAGCCATCTGGTGGACCAGGCATTGCAGTTGTTCGGCCCGGTGGGCCGGGTCTTCGCGCAATTGCAGTTCAGCCCGGAATATCCCAGCCTCGACCACGGTTTCTTCGTGTCCCTGACCCATGCCAATGGCGTGGTCTCCCACCTGTGGGGCAACGCCCTGCAAAACAGCCAGGCCCCGCGTTTTCGCGTCAGCGGGACGTTGGGCTGCTACACCGTCGAAGGCCTCGACGGCCAGGAAGAAGCGCTGATGGCGGGCAAATCGCCGAAGACCGAAGGCGAGCACTGGGGCGCCGAGGAGCATCGGCGCTGGGGCTGGTTCGAGCAGGGTGAGGAGCGCGAGCGCGTGCCCTCGGAGAAGGGCTGCTGGACCCAGTTCTATCGCCAGTTGCAAGCCGCCGTGCAAGGGCAGGGGCCATTGCCCGTGGATGCCTATGACGCGTTGGAAAGCACCCGTATATTGGATGCTGCACGCCTGAGCGCCGAGCGCCAGCAGGTGGTTTCAACAAAAATAGAATAAAATTCTAAAACAGGTTGATATGGAAATTATTTTCCAATAAAGTCTTTTCCAGGTTGCATAAAGTACGTCTCGAACCCGCTTCGGACGACTCGACAAAAACAAGATCAAAAACAACCAGGTACCGTCAGATGAAAATCTTCAACGCTGTACTGCGAGTTTTACGCCCTGCCCACACGCCACGCGGCCTGCCCCGCGCCCGGCCGTTTTACTTCTCCTTCCTCAATGTGCTGTGCGTCGAGAACAAAGGCGCGCTGGTCTGCTGCATTCCGGGTGCACCGATCGTTCGATTGCCGTCATCCTCGCTCTGATAAACGCAACGTCCAAAAAACCAACAAGAAAGTGGAGACAGACCGTTCATGAAGACCCCGATCCGTTATACCGCGCTGGCCTTGTCCATGCTGCTCGCCAGTGGTTTCGCCAGCGCTGCCGATATCAAGGTGGGCGTGAGCATGTCGGCGTTCGATGACACCTTCCTGACGTACCTGCGCGAGGACATGGACAAGCAAGCCAAGTCCTACCCCAAGGGTGACGGCGTGCAGCTGCAATTCGAAGACGCCCGTGCCGACGTGGTCAAGCAATTGAGCCAGGTCGAGAACTTTATCAGCCAGAAAGTCGACGCGATCATCGTCAACCCGGTCGACACCGCCTCGACCGGCAACATCATCAAGGCCGCCACGGCGGCGAAAATCCCGCTGGTGTTCGTCAACCGCCGCCCTGACAGCCCAACGTTGGCCCCAGGTGTCGCGGCAGTGACCTCCGACGACGTCGAGGCCGGCAAGCTGCAGATGCAGTACATCGCGGAAAAACTCGGCGGCAAGGGCAACATTGTGATCCTGCTGGGTGACCTGGCGAACAACTCCACCACCAACCGTACCAAGGGCGTGAAGGAGGTCCTGACCAAGTACCCAGGCATCAAGGTCGAACAGGAGCAGACCGGGATCTGGCTGCGTGACAAGGGCATGACCCTGGTCAACGACTGGCTGACCCAGGGTCGCGACTTCCAGGCGGTGCTGTCGAACAACGATGAGATGGCCATCGGCGCCGCCATGGCCTTGAAGTCGGCAGGTAAGAAGGGCGTGTTGATCGCCGGTGTAGACGGCACGCCGGACGGTTTGAATGCGATCACCAAGGGTGACATGACCGTGTCGGCCTTCCAGGATGCCAAGGGCCAGGCGGACAAGTCGGTGGAGACGGCGCGCAAGATGGCCAGGAACGAGCCGATCGAGCAGAACGTGGTGATCCCGTTCCAGCTGATCACCCCGGACAACGTCAAAGACTTCAAGTAGCCCTGACATAACAACAATAAGCCGGCAGGGCGGCGTTGGCCGCCCTGCAGATGGAGTACCTCCCTATGCTTGCTCAAGCCACTGTCGTGCAGCCGCCCGGTCTCCAGCCCCTGCTGCCGGAAGAACCCTACCTGCTGGAAATCCTCAATATCAGCAAAGGCTTTCCCGGCGTCGTGGCCCTGGCCGATGTGCAATTGCGCGTCCGCCCAGGTTCGGTGCTGGCGCTGATGGGCGAGAACGGTGCGGGCAAGTCGACGTTGATGAAGATCATCGCCGGCATCTACCAGCCCGACGCCGGGGAAATCCGCCTGCGTGGCAAGCCGATCGTGTTTGAAACACCGCTGGCGGCACAGAAGGCGGGGATCGCGATGATCCACCAGGAACTCAACCTGATGCCGCACATGAGCATCGCCGAAAATATCTGGATCGGCCGCGAGCAGCTCAACAGCCTGCACATGGTCAACCACCGCGAAATGCACCGCTGCACCGCCGAGTTGCTGGCGCGTCTGCGCATCAACCTGGACCCTGAGGAACAGGTGGGCAACCTGAGCATCGCCGAGCGGCAGATGGTCGAGATTGCCAAGGCCGTGTCCTATGACTCCGACATCCTGATCATGGATGAACCGACTTCAGCCATTACCGAAAAGGAAGTGGCCCACCTGTTTTCGATCATTGCCGACCTCAAGTCCCAGGGCAAAGGCATTGTCTACATCACGCATAAAATGAATGAAGTGTTCGCCATCGCCGATGAAGTCGCGGTGTTCCGCGACGGCCAGTACATCGGCCTGCAACGCGCCGATAGCATGAACAGCGACAGCCTGATCTCGATGATGGTGGGGCGCGAGCTGAGCCAGCTGTTCCCGGTGCGCGAGACGCCCATCGGCGAGCTGCTGCTGTCGGTGCGCGACCTGCGCCTGGATGGCGTGTTCAAGGACGTGTCCTTCGACTTGCATGCCGGCGAGATTCTCGGCATCGCCGGGCTGATGGGCTCGGGCCGCACCAATGTGGCGGAAACCATTTTCGGCATCACCCCAAGCGACGGCGGGCAGATTGAACTCGACGGCAAGCCGGTGCGCATCAGCGACCCGCACATGGCCATCGAAAAAGGCTTCGCGCTGTTGACCGAGGACCGCAAGCTCAGTGGTCTGTTCCCGTGCCTGTCGGTGCTGGAGAACATGGAAATGGCCGTGCTGCCACATTATTCGGGCAACGGTTTTATCCAGCAGAAAGCCCTGCGTGCGCTGTGCGAAGACATGTGCAAGAAGCTGCGGGTGAAGACGCCGTCCCTGGAGCAGTGCATCGACACGCTGTCGGGCGGCAACCAGCAGAAAGCCTTGCTGGCGCGCTGGCTGATGACCAACCCACGGCTGTTGATCCTCGACGAGCCGACCCGCGGCATCGACGTCGGTGCCAAGGCCGAGATTTATCGCTTGATCTCTTTCCTCGCCAGCGAAGGCATGGCGGTGATCATGATTTCCTCCGAGCTGCCTGAAGTGCTGGGCATGAGCGACCGGGTGATGGTGATGCACGAAGGTGAACTGATGGGCACCCTGGACCGCGCCGAAGCGACCCAGGAAAAAGTCATGCAGCTGGCCTCCGGTATGACGGCGGTCCACTGAAGCATAGCCAGCGCGGGCCTGCGGTTGGCCCGTGCCACAGAATAAGAAGGTGATGGGTGATGAACGCGATAACAGATAACAAGCCTGCGACGGTCCCGACCAAGCATCGTCGGCGGCTGCCGACCGAACTGAGCATCTTCCTGGTGCTGATCGGTATCGGCCTGGTGTTTGAACTGTTCGGCTGGATCGTGCGTGACCAAAGCTTCCTGATGAACTCCCAGCGCCTGGTGCTGATGATCCTGCAGGTATCGATCATCGGTCTGCTCGCGATTGGCGTGACCCAGGTGATCATCACCACGGGGATCGACTTGTCCTCGGGCTCGGTGCTGGCGCTGTCGGCGATGATTGCCGCCAGTTTGGCGCAGACTTCCGACTTTTCCCGCGCGGTGTTCCCTTCGCTGACCGATTTGCCGGTGTGGATTCCGGTGGCAATGGGCCTGGGCGTGGGGCTGCTGGCGGGTGCGATCAACGGCAGCATCATTGCCGTCACCGGTATCCCGCCCTTTATTGCCACCCTCGGCATGATGGTCTCGGCCCGTGGCCTGGCGCGTTACTACACCGAAGGCCAGCCGGTGAGCATGCTCTCGGATTCGTACACGGCCATTGGTCACGGGGCGATGCCGGTGATTATCTTCCTGGTGGTGGCGGTGATTTTCCATATCGCCCTGCGCTACACCAAGTACGGCAAGTACACCTACGCCATCGGCGGCAACATGCAGGCGGCGCGCACCTCGGGGATCAACGTCAAGCGCCACCTGATCATCGTCTACAGCATTGCCGGGTTGCTCGCAGGCCTGGCTGGCGTGGTCGCCTCGGCGCGCGCCGCCACCGGCCAGGCCGGCATGGGCATGTCCTATGAGCTGGATGCGATCGCCGCCGCGGTGATCGGCGGCACCAGCCTGGCGGGCGGGGTAGGGCGCATCACCGGCACCGTGATCGGCGCGCTGATCCTCGGGGTGATGGCCAGCGGGTTTACCTTTGTCGGGGTGGACGCGTACATCCAGGACATCATCAAGGGCCTGATCATCGTGGTCGCGGTGGTGATCGACCAGTACCGCAACAAGCGCAAACTCAAACGCTGAACGGCGCTTACCAGCGATAAGTCGCACGCTGCCAGTTGAATGAGCCTTACAGCTTGTCGCTTGCAGCTTGCGGCTTATAGCTGCTTTATGAAATTTCCTGCTATAAACGCACTCCGATAACCATTCGCCAAGCCCGTCCTGGTGCCTTTTGGGGTTATATCGGAAAAAATGCCTGTCATTTCAGTTGCTGAGCCCTCAAGTCGGCCTTAGACTGCCGCCCCTCGTAAATTGAGTGCCGGGTGGCGCTTGAAATGGACGGCGCCTTTCCGAGACCTGCACAGGCCTTCCGGAACGCTCCCTTATTCGCCTTAATGCACGTATTTTTTATAGAGAAATCAATGACAAAGGAAAAGTTGCTGGCCATGCCGGCGGATGACTACATGAATGCCGAACAGCACGCTTTTTTCGAGCAGCTGCTGCAAGACATGAAAGTGGAACACCACGAGCGCATTGAACAGAACCGTATCGCCATTGAAAGCCTGGACACCCCGGCCGACCCGGCTGACGCCGCTTCTGTAGAAGAAGAGCGTACCTGGCTGGTAAACGCCATTGACCGCGACCAGCGCATGCTGCCGCAGCTTGAGCGTGCCCTGGAACGCATCAAGGAAGATTCCTTCGGCTGGTGTGATGACAGCGGCGAGCCTATCGGCCTCAAGCGCCTGCTGATCAGCCCGACCACCAAGTACTGCATCGAAGCGCAAGAGCGCCACGAGCAGATCGACAAGCACCAGCGCCAAGCCTGATGCGTTGAAGCGGGGGATCGCCTGCGCGGTTCCCCGGAGAAAGACCCGTTACGCCCCGTCTATTGATCTGCTGCAAGCCACCCCACTAAAGGCCCATGGATAATGGCCCGATAGTGGCGTTTAATGCAGCGACAATAACGACAAGCAGTGGGGTAACGAAGATGGCTGGAGACGGATCTCTGATGGGCGCAGCAGTGCCACCCCACACGGTGGTGCGCGGGTTGCCCGGCTGGCTGACGCCACTTTTGCAGAGCGCCGCCCTGGTGCTGGTACTGCTGGGCCTGACGTTCGCCAGCCTGCCGATCTACCTCTGCCTGGCATTGGCGCTGCTGGTGATCTGGCTGCCGAGCCTGAAAAAACGTACACCCCAGGTGGCCACGGCCGACGCCATCGATGCAATGGCCGAGCTGACGCGCGACCTGTCCTACACCACCAGCCATAACGCACTCTCCGCAGCCGGCGTGGCCTATTCGGTCAAGCAACTGGCGGCGCGCCTGCAGTCGCAACTGGGCGCGGCCAAGCAGATTGTCAGCAGTGCCGAAGTGATGATCGGCACCGAAAAGCTCACTTCGCAACTCAGCCGCGAAGCCCTCGGGGCGGCCAGCCAGGCCCATCAACGCAGCACTGAAGGCCGGGAAGTATTGGCCGAGTCGATCACCCGCATGCACCAGCTCAGCCAGCGCGCGAATGCCAGCCGCGAGCTGATCGAAGCCTTGAGCCAGCGCAGCGAGGAAATCCAGCGGGTGACCCTGGTGATTCAGTCCATCGCCAGCCAGACCAACCTGCTGGCGCTCAACGCGGCCATCGAAGCCGCGCGGGCCGGTGAACATGGGCGCGGGTTCGCGGTGGTGGCGGATGAAGTGCGCGGGCTCGCCGGTCGCACGGCGACGGCGACTGATGAGGTCGGGGTGATGGTGGCCGATATCCAGCAACGCACGGCCCAGGTGGTAGAACAGATTCGCCAGCTGTCGGCGGATTTGCACACCGGCGTCGAGCAGGTGGAACATGCTGGCGAGCATTTGCACACCATTGCCAGCCTGGCCGCCAGTGTCGAAGGCCAGGTCAATGAAATCGCCCAGGGCACCGACACCAACCGCACCCAGCTCGACAGCCTGTTCCATGCCGTGGAGCAGATGCGCAGCGACTTGGCCGTGAGCGACCAGCAAACCCGTCAACTGGCCGAGGCCGCCGTGCAGATGGAAGGCCAGGCCGAAACCATCAGCGAACGCCTGGCGGAAGTCGGGCTGGATGACTATCACCAGCGCATCTACGACCTGGCGCGCGAAGGCGCCAGCCGGATTGCCGCGCAATTCGAGGCTGATGTGCAGCAGAACCGTATCAGCCTGGATGACCTGTTCGACCGCAGCTACACGCTGATTCCCAACACCCAGCCAAGCAAGTACCACAGCCGTTTCGATGGCTACACCGACCAAGTGTTGCCGGCAATCCAGGAGGCGTTGCTGCCACGTCATGAAGGCCTGGTATTCGCCATTGCGTGTACGCCGCAAGGCTATGTGCCGACGCACAACAAGGCGTTTTCCCAGGCGCTGACCGGCGATGTCCAAGTGGATGCGGTGCAGAATCGCACCAAGCGGAAATTCGAGGACCGCACCGGGATTCGCTGCGGCAGCCATCAGCAGGCGGTCTTGCTGCAGACTTACACCCGCGATACCGGTGAGCTGATGCATGACCTGTCGGTGCCGATCATGGTCAAGGGCCGGCATTGGGGCGGCTTGCGCCTGGGTTATAAACCCGAGGGCGTGAAGGGCGGGCGTTGAGGATTATTGCGGTTTATGCAAGGGAGCTATTCCGGGGATAGCTTTTTCCTACTGGAAGAAAACCGTAGCATGGCCAACATTGTTAGCCAGCTAACTAATATTGCGGAGAAACTCCATGCAAACCAAAGTCGATGTCGCCGTGATGATTGGCAGTGGCGTACCGCCGACCCTGCGGGCACTGGGTCAGAAAGCCTGCTGGGTGGTATTGCTCAACGGTGAGCAGCGCGGCACGGCGTTCGCCAGCCGTGATGAAGCCGAGGAATGCAGGGCGGCCTGGCAGGCGCTGTTGCGCCTGGAGCAGTCCGACAGCCTGCATTGATCTGCGCTTAGTGAGGTTGATGCAGGCGTTGATTCAGCTCATCCACCGCGATCGCCCATTCGGCGTCATCGCGCAGCTCTTCCTTGAGGAATGCCGCTTGCTGGGGCGTCCAGAAGGGAGCATCGATCAGTTTCACGTCCTCGGGCAACGGGTTGCTGGCAATGAACGTATCGATGGCTTCTGGGGATGAATCCAGGCCCAGTTGATCAAACAGGGTTTCAAGTGTTGGGATTGGCGCGTCCATATCGTTCTCCATGCAGGGTGGTCGTTATGCATGGGAGGTTCGTGGCGCGGCGGAGTTCGAATTTGTTGCTCAGGAGTTCAGCGCACCGGCATCGACTGCGCTCTTGAGCGCCTTGGCGGCGTCCTTGGCAGCAATGGCGGCGGCATCCACGGTTTTGAACCAGCGGTCTTTTTCCACCTGGTGGGTGGTGACAGTGGTCAGCGGTGGCTTGGCCCGCATCACGATCACCGCTTGAAACTCACCGTCTACCTCTCGTGCATCGCCATGGATGAAAAATTCGCCGATATCAAATTCCGTCACGTATAGCCTTCCCTTGGAGATAACTGCACTGGTGAAACCTGGCCCGGAGGGACAAAGTTCAGTGGACGGGCCAGTATGGCAGTTGTTGCGGGTCGGCGGCGCAGTAAAGTCATCAAGGTGACGAAACGATGCCTCCATGCGGCTGATGCAGGACGGCCTCGAGCTCTTTGGCCAGTTCGCACGCCTTGATATGGTTACTGCGAAAGCCTCTGATCCGACCGCTGAGCACTTCTCGGATATGAAAGAAGTTGCGGCCGGCCGGTACCACTTGGTAAAGAACTGAATCCGAGTACCCGTCGTAGCCGCGCAAGCGGTAGTATTGCGCCTCGTCCTGGCATGATGAACGAGTGTTCGAGGACAGAGTGTCGTAGGTTGGTCGTTGCATGGACTGTTCCTTTCGATCAATTCGGTTGACCCATCTGCAGCGTTTTGAGTAGTTTTGATCGGTGCAGCTGTTTTAGTATTGTCGTCGGCAGCTGGCGCGCGGTTCCATGCCAGGTATGTATTTTTGTGTTGGGTGTCGGAAAACTGCATTTTTAACTGGGTTATCTTCTGAAGTTGGTCGGTCCGTATTCTCGGGCCGTGGAACCTGTGATCTCCTGTGGTGCCTGATGACCTTGCACAAGGTCCATCGCGTACGTCTGTACTAGTCTTATGGCGCGACAGCAGGATCTTCTTCAGTTTTTTCAATGTGAATGTGTTGTATGCACGCGCCGTGATGGCCGTTTTTTTGTGCTGCCCGCTCTGGCGGACAGCGCTCTTTTCGATGTGGGGGCGTTTCCTTGGCAGTCAGTAATCTGGATATGCACGCGTTATTTGTGCTGGGTGATTTGCGCGCAAAGTTGGTCAAGCAGTTTCAATCCCGTTTTGTCTACATCACTGAACAGACGCCGGAAGGCATCTACATCGCCGAAATCGATACCGAAGCGGCGATGGTGGTGGATGACAAGCCCCGCCTGGAACTCAAAGTGGGTGATCATTTCCGTGCGGCGGTATTGCCCAGTCGTGAAGGCGGCAAGTTTGAATTGAAGTTTCGCGACATCAAGTTGACGGTGTATGGCCTGGGCGACTATGCCTTTGTTTCTTCGGCCGACGGCCAGGGCATCGTCTTCAAGGAAGGCCACAGCGTGATGCTGGTGTTTGCCGCGAATGAGCAACTGCAGGAAGGCTTGACCAAAACCCTGAAGGCCGTGACCGGCAAGGCCGCCAAGTGGCGCAAGGGTGAACTGGTGACCTTCAAGGCCAGCGAGTAATCCGCCCATACCACGAACATCCGATGTCTCCCGGAACCTCTACTACAGTTGAGTTGACTTAACTATTCAGAGGCTTCGCGCATAGTCAGCAAAGCCGCCCGCTGGTTGCTGCATTATCGCGAGGTGCGAAGGCATGAAAGGATTGAAAACGTTGTTGGCTGCATCCCTGACGACCCTCGGCCTGTCCGTGGCGGCGTTGCCGGTATCCGCAGCCGAGGCGCCGATACATTTCGCCGACCTGAACTGGGAAAGCGGCAGCCTGATTACCGAAGTACTGCGGGTAATTGTCGAAAAGGGCTACGACTTGCCTACCGACACCTTGCCTGGCACGACCATCACCCTGGAAACCGCGCTGGCCAAGAATGATATCCAGGTCATCGGCGAAGAGTGGGCCGGCCGCAGCCCGGTGTGGGTCAAGGCCGAGGCCGAAGGCAAAGTGGTGGGCCTGGGAGATACGGTCAAAGGAGCCACCGAAGGCTGGTGGGTGCCGGAATACGTGGTCAAGGGCGACCCGGCCAAGGGCATCAAGCCGCTGGCGCCGGGCCTCAAGAGCGTGAAGGACCTGGCGCAATACAAGGACGTGTTCAAGGACCCGGAATCCCCGGGCAAGGGACGCTTTCTCAACAGCCCCATCGGCTGGACCTCGGAAGTGGTCAACAAGCAGAAACTCAAGGCCTACGGCCTGGATGACAGCTACGTGAACTTCCGCAGCGGCTCCGGCGCAGCGCTGGATGCCGAGATTGCCTCGTCTATTCGGCGTGGCAAACCGGTGCTGTTCTACTACTGGTCACCGACGCCGTTGATGGGGCGCTACAAGCTGATCCAGTTGGAAGAGCCACCGTTTGACGCCGAGGCGTGGAAGACGCTGACGGATGCGGACAACCCTGATCCCAAACCGACTCGCTCGCTGGCTTCCAAATTGAGTATCGGCGTGTCCACGCCATTCCAGAAGGAACATCCGCAGATTGCCAGCTTTTTCGAGAAGGTCGAGTTCCCGATTGACCCGCTGAACAAAGCCCTGGCAACCATGAGCGAAAATCACACCGCGCCTCGAGAAGTTGCGCAGGTGTTCCTCAAGGAACACCCGGAAGTGTGGAAGGCGTGGCTGCCCGAGAATGTGGCACAGAAGGTCGAGGCTAGTCTCAAGTAGACTTCGGGCCTCAAGTCCTGAGAATGATCGACAATGTGGGAGCGGGGTTGCTTGCGAAGGGGGTGTGTCAGGTGCTGAAGGTAGTGGCTGACCCACCGTCTTCGCAGGCAAGCCAGCTCCCACATTTTGCAATGTATTTCAAGGTTGGAACCGGGTTGTACCTGCAACTCAAATGCCAGTGCAGCACCGCGACTCCCAAGCCCGAACAACGATCAAAACTGTGGGAGATTCTATGGTTGAGGGGCAACCCTCAACCAACCTTCGGTTGGTATTCGTTTTGTCCTTTCAGCAAGGCAAATACCACCCGGGCGAGCTTGCGAGCCAGCATTACCAACACCTGAGTTGTGCTATATCCCCGTGCTCGCTGCGCTTGGTAAAACTCTTTCCATGCTGCTGTCCGGCTGGCAGCCATTGCTGCGTTATGCAGAAGGCGCCGTGCTTCTGAGTCGCCGCGCTTGCTCAAGCTGCGGCGATTATCTTTCTGCCCTGACTTAGAAACGCGCAAATCCATGCCCAGGAAGGCAATAAAAGCGTCCGCGTTTCTAAAATCACCTCGCTGAAAGGTTGTAATCAAACGGGCGCCAGTCAAAAAACCGAT
Source organism: Pseudomonas sp. GW821-FHT05D12 (assembly GCF_059419825.1). NCBI lineage: Bacteria > Pseudomonadati > Pseudomonadota > Gammaproteobacteria > Pseudomonadales > Pseudomonadaceae > Pseudomonas > Pseudomonas sp. GW821-FHT05D12. Next base: position 47,988 of record NZ_JBWKSN010000008.1, read on the forward strand.
ACCTTCAACTTTCATGCAGCGTTTGAGTTGGGCCAGCAACCCGGCCTCTTTCAGGCGATCACCGATCATTTTTTCTATCAGCCCTTCAAGTCTTTGCATCGACTTCATTTGCTCAGCGAAAGAGGCCTTCAACTGCGGCTCGTTCGCCCAGCTTTGCGTTAGGCTGACGCGAGCTTGAACCAAAGCGGCACGACGACGGAAAAGGCTCAAAAGTTGGCGATAAAGAGGAGACGGTGGAGTCCAGGGGTGAAGTTCGTCGGCTTCTTTTCTCAAATACCGCGCCAGTAATTGGGCATCCAAAGCGTCGGTTTTAGCCCGAACCTTCACACCTTTGCGGTAATGGCTGAGTTCATAACCACCGACCATGTAAATAACGCAGCCGGCCTCATAGGCCAGGTCAGCGAACTCCAAGTGGTAGGTATTAGTCGCCTCAATTGCGATCGCTATGGCGCCCGGTAAAGCCTTCAACCACTTTTTGATGGCGGCTTTGTTGTTCGGGATCGTTTCCAGCAGATCGAGCTCGGCGTGATAAATCACCAACTCATTTTTTGCGACATCAATACCAACGATTGGCTTTGAGACGGGAACTGGCATTGCCATAGTGACGTCCTCCGGGCTAAGGTTTTAAGCACTTGAAGGGCTCACCCAGGGGCGCAGGCTTGTTCCTATCGTCGGTCATAGCCAGATGCATTCTTTATCGGCGCTTGGGTGAAAGGAGGAGGGGCGAAATCTCCCACGGTCTGTACTGCTCTAACAGTCAGAATCGGGCTTTGTCCCTCCTCCTCCCTTCAAGTCCTAGCATACAAGCGGGCTTGCTCGCGAAAGCGGTGCGTCAGTCGCTGGAGAGGCTGACTGGTCCACCGCCTTCGCGAGCAAGCCCGCTCCCACTTTTGGGATGTATTCCAAGGTTGGAACCGGCTTGTGCCGACCGCTCAAATGCCGGTGCAGCACCGCGACTCCCAAGCCCGAACAACGATCAAAACTGTGGGAGCGGACTTGCTCGCGAAAGCGGTGTGTCAGTCGCTGAAGGTAGTGGCTGACCCACCGCTATCGCAGGCAAGCCAGCTCCCACATTTTGCAGGTATTCCAAGGTCGGAACCGGGTTGTGCCGTCGGTGAAAATGTCGGTGCAGCACCGCTGGCCCAAGCCCGCTCCCACATTTGGGGTGTATTCCAAGGCTAGAACTTGGTCTGTACTGCCAGCTCAAACGTGCGCGGAGCGCCCAGGTAGTACGCCGGGGAGACATGGGCAAACTCGGCATAGACCTCATTCGTCAGGTTACGCACGCGACCGGTGATCGAGGTGTGTGCGTCGACCTTGTAGCGCAGGAACGTCCCGAACAGCGTGTAAGCCGGCACTGTCTGGGTATTGGCGTTATCCGCGTACACCTGCGCCACGTACCGCGCATCCACGCCGCCTTGCCAATCCTCGGCAAAATCATACGTCAGCCACACATTGCCCACGCGCTTGGGCACGTTGGTGGGCGTATTGCCCTTGCGCGAGACCACCGCGCCGCTGGCGATTTTCTCGTTGAACTCGTCGTACTCGGCATCTACCCAGGCGAAGTTGCCTTCTGCCAGCAGCCTTGGCGTGATGCGCAAGGAGCTGGCCAGTTCGATGCCTCTGGACGACTGCGCGCCGACCGGAATGCTGCTGGTGGGGTCTTGCGGATCGGTAACCGCAAAGTCCTTGCGCTCGATTTTGTAGGCCGCCACAGTGGCTGAGCCCCGGCCGTCCAGATAATCGAACTTGCTGCCCACTTCCCACTGTTTGCCCGTCGATACATCGAACACTTGCGTGGTGGTACTCGGTTGCTCGGCAGCGGTGCTGTATTGCACATAGACGTTGGCCGAGGGGATGAACTGGTACGTCAAGCCCACACGGCCGGTCACCGGCTCCCAGCTGCGGGTGAAATGCCGTGGGTTGCTGGCGGTCACCGCGCGGTGATTGGTGACATCCAGGTCGATGGCGTCATAACGCAGACCGGTCAGCAGCGACAATTTGTCAGTCAAACCCAGGCGATTCTCCACGAACAGCGCCTTGGTGGTGACTTCGCTGGTCTTGTCCTTGCCGAAGCTTTCCCGGGTGCGTGGGATGTCGTAGAAGTGCCCTGGATCGAAGTTGTTCGGATCCACCGTGCTGTTGCCCGGCACATTCAGCGGGGTGTTGGTGGTGCTGTTGACCTTGTACTCAAAGCCGCCGGACCAGGTGGTCGACAAGCCGAAGAGGCTGTCTTCGTGGCGCAGTTCGAACTGGTTGCCGTGCTGTTCACCCTGATGACGCACCTGATAGGCAGTAGAGCGGTTCACCGCGCTGTTGTCGGCGTTGTACTGGTAGGTTTCCAGGTTGCGGTAATCGCGCTGACTGTCCAGGTGGTAGAGCGTGTTCTTCAGCGTGGTGCTGTCGTTGATACGGTAGTCGATGATCGAGCGCGCCCAGATCGTGCGTTGCTCGTAACGGCCATCGGCGACGTTGTAGTTGTTGAAACGATTGTGCTTGTCGATCTTCAGCTCGCCGGCCTTGGGGTTGAGCACCGGCGTGCCCCAATAGGGGCTGTCCTCGTGTTCATCCTGATATTCCAGGGCCAGCGTATGCGAAAGGTTGGGAGTGAGATCACTGAGCAGGGAAAACGCCAGGCTCCAGGCGTCGCGCTGGTCGCGATCGATGTAGCTGTGGTTGGTATTGCGGCTCACATCCAGGCGCGCATAGTGCTGGACGTCGGCGCCAGGGTCGGTGAGCGCGTGGTTGACCCCCAAGGCCATGCCGACGGTGTCGTAGCTGCCGTAGGTCAGTTGGCCCTCGGCGGCCTGTTCCTCACGGGTGGCCAACTTGGTCACGTAGTTGAGCGAACCCCCCACGGAGCCGGCGCCGTTGATCAGGGAGGAGGGGCCGCCGACTAATTCCACCCGGTCATAAATCCAGGCATCCACCGGTCGGGCCAGGCCCGTGGCGACGTTGATGCCATTGAACATCTGGGTGATCTGGTTGCTGGTGAAGCCACGATACGACACAAATCCGCCAAACCCCGGCGGCGCGCTGGCGTTGACGCCGGGCAGGGTGTTGGCCGCATCACGGAAGGTCTTCGCCCCATGGCGCTCGATATCGTTGCGATTGGCAATCGCCACCGACGCCGGGGTTTCCCGCACGCTCAAGCCCAGCCGCGAAGCGACGCCGCTGGATTGGTCCAGGGCCAGGCCGGGCTCGGCGGTTTGTTCGCCATCAACGGTGGTAGGCGCCAGTTCAATGGCCCAGGTGCAGACAGGCAGGCAGCCGAAAAGGCCCGCCAACAGAGGTAAATGTTTCATGTTGAATCCTGAAAAACTTGGCTCGAAAACAACGCACGGCCGCCCGTCCTTCCTTGCGGAAACGGTGGTCAGTGCAGATCGGAACGCGAAGGATCAGGCGAGGGCGGGTGGCGCACGCGGATGGGCCGTGGGCCAGGTGAAACGGGCAGGGATGTCAGCGGCAGCAACGATCGCCGGCGGTGGCGCATGGGGTTGCGGCAACACCGCCACATTCAGGCTGGAATTGAGCGCCGGGCCCATGCCGCCGGTCGAGCACAACGGGCAACCAAACGCCTTGGACAGCGTCGGCAACTGCTCATCGGCGGAGTTGGACGGCTTGGGTGCCTGGGTACGCGGGTCGACGGTACAGAACTGCCCGCCGATGCCGTTGAGTTGCATCCCGACCATCTGCCCATGACCAATACTGCAGGCGAACACATTGAACAGGACGCAGCAATACAGCATCCAGGCAATGAGCGAGCGGTCGGCACGGGCGATTTTCATGGGGCGGCACTTTACCATCAGCCGCCGACGAAATGCCTGCAAAAAATCTCAGGGCGACTATCCTGTCTCGCATCTTTTCAGGGAGAACCGTCATGAGCTTTGTCATCGCACGATGGATCGTCGGCGTATTTACCTGTATCAGCATGGTGCACCTGTACTGGGCTGCCGGCGGCAAACTCGGCAGTCTCGCCGCCATCCCCCAGCTACCCGGTGAATTCGCCAGCGGCCCACGCCCGGCGTTCAAACCCTCGGCGCTGGGGACCTTTCTGGTAGCGATGGGGCTGGTGGCGATCGCGCTGTTGGTGTGCCTGCGAGCGGGCTTGTACTTCTCGGCGGTGTCCCATGGGGCGTTGCAATGGGGAATCAGCGCGATTGCCGTGGTGATGTTTGCCAGGGCGATTGGGGATTCGGAGTTGGTGGGGTTCTTCAAGAAAGTCGGCGGGTCGAGGTTTGCCCGACTGGATACGTATTTTTATTCGCCGTTGTGTCTGGTGTTGGGCGTAGGGTTGTTGGTGGTGGCGTGGGGGTGAACTTGGCTCAGTTAGCTTAAGCCCAACTTACACAGTCATGGTCGTCCATGTAAATCAAGAACGACAAACTTATGTCCGTCATCCTAAATGGATATCCCGTTGTTTCAGATAAAATACGTTCAAGTTGTCGGGGGGTTTCGATCGGTCGGGAAAGTCGCACCCGGCGGCGTAAAAAGTTTCGCAAAGAGATATTATTAATACCTTCAACTCATCGGTATTAAGTTTTCTGTTTTTGATCCATAGCTTCTCTAAGGCTTCATCAATCTCTGTTTCTAAGTAATTCATTGAGTAACACCAACTCTAGAGCGGCTTGCGCGGAGTGGTTTAATCAAAAATGGCATTGGGTGAGGGGGCGAATACAGGCTGGCCATGGGGGGATGGGAAGCCCATCATGTATTTATGAACTCAAAAAATAATCATCAGCTCCGTTTATATAAATATTTGGGTCGCAAGTCGATATGTATTTGGCCTTGAATTCAATTGATGCATTTTTGTTGATTGCTTGAAAGTAAAACTGATCCTCATTGGGTGTGATGTTCAAGAAAAACACTTCTCGAATGTCTAGGTTTTGTATTTTCAAGTCGCGAATGCCATGGCAATCAATCCCCATTCTGCAAGTGCTATAGCCTCTGCCCTCCTATTTAGTCGGTAATGTGTCTGGGAAGTCGGGGATAGCGAATCCTAATGACGGTCTATCATTTTCTGCAAAGAAAATAATGCGATTATTCCAATCTCTACAGGTTTGATGAATAACTTCTCGAAGACTATATTTCTCTCTAGTTCATTCCAGTATTTCATTCTTATCCTGAAATCGTAATGTTCCTTGGCTCTGCGTAGGGTGCGAAAACAAAGCGTCCAGTTGTTGCGCAGAACCATCGCCCTGCACCCGTAGTTGATAGCATCCGTGACGTCTCGGTAAAGGACAAGGCGTCGGATTCTGCCGCAGGAAAAAACCGCCGGATGAGCGGTTCAAAAAATCAGAAAAGGTCCACCCATCGAGGGAAAAAGCCCTAAGAAAACACTCCCCGAAGCCACACAAAAAAGCGCCGCAGCTGATTGCAGCTGCGCTGGCAGAATGAATCTCAAATAAAAACTTCTCTCATTACTACCCGATTTTCGGACATGGCCGTCATGGTTTATAGAACCTCTCCTACACAGGATTTCCCATGTCGCGCCTCGCTCGTCCTTTGCATCCACTGGCCCTTTCAGTGGCGATAGCCTTTGCCGCCGTGCCGTTGCTGACCGTCCAGACCTCCTTCGCCGAAGAAAGCCGCGCGGTGCGTGGCTTCCAGATTCCGGCTGGCGACTTGAGCCAGGCTCTCAATAGCCTGGCCGAGCAGGCGGGCCTGGTGCTGGCATTCGACGCAAGCCTGACGCGGGGTAAGCACAGCAACGGCCTGAGCGGGCAATACGATATCGACGTGGCGCTGACCCAGTTGCTCGCCGGCAGCGGCCTGCAGGCCCTGAAGCTCTCCGCCGATCGCTACCGCCTGGAGGCCATCGCGCAGAGCGGCGGCGCCATGGAGTTGCAGGCCACCACCATCAGCGGCGCGTACCAGAGCGAAAGCCCCACCGGGCCGGTCTCCGGTTATGTCGCGACGCGCAGTTTGTCGGGGACCAAGACCGACACCGCGGTGATCGAGACCCCACAGTCGATCTCGATTGTCACCAAAGACCAGATGCGCGCGCAGAATGCCGAGAGCCTCAACCAGATCCTGCGCTACAGCGCCGCCGTGATCCCGGAAACCCGTGGCGCCACCGCGTCGCGCCTGGACCAACTGACCATTCGCGGCTTTGCCCCGGCCACCTACCTGGACGGCTTGCGGATGCCATCGAGCCGTGACGCCTTGCCACAAAAAGACGCGTTCGACCTGGAGCGCGTCGAAGTGCTGCGCGGCCCGGCCTCGGTGCTGTACGGGCAGGGCACGCCGAGCGGGGTGGTCAACATGGTCAGCAAGCGCCCGCTGGATACACCGTTCCACGAAGTGGGCGTTGAATACGGCACGTTCAACAAGAAACGCACCACCTTCGACCTGAGCGGCCCGATCGATGACCAAGGCGTGTATTCCTACCGCGTCGCCGGCCTTTTCGATGATGCGGACGGCCAGGTCGAACACACCGAGACTCGCCGCCAGTCGCTGTCCAGCGCATTCACCTGGCGCCCGGATGAGGACACCTCGCTGACCTTGCTCGGGCATTTCCAGAAGGACCCCAAGGGCGCGTCCTACGGTTCGGTCCCGGCGTTGGGCTCGGTGCTGCATAGCCCGACCGGGCGCAAGATCGATGTGGATTTCTACGACGGCGAGAAGAATTTCGAAAAAAGCGACCGCGAGTATTACTCGCTCGGTTATGCGTTCGAACATCACTTCAACGATGTGTGGACGGTGCGCCAGAACGCCCGTTACCTGCGCACCGAGGGCCAGTACCGCAGCCTCTACAGCAACTACCTGTTGACGGACTACCGCACCATCCGACGCTCGACCATCGCCAGTGACGTCGACATGGATGCCTACACCCTCGACAACCAGCTGCAGGCCAAGTTTGACACCGGGCCGTTGCAGCACACGCTGTTGATGGGCCTCGATTACCAGAACACCAGCACCGACACCAAGTCCGGTTCGGGCGTTTACACCGCCGGGCCGACCCTCGACATTTTCGACCCGGTCTATGGCGCGGCCGTCCCGGTACCGGCGTACACCACGGATGGCACCTCGCGCAGCGAACAGACCGGGGTGTATCTGCAAGAGCAGATGAAGTGGGACAAGTGGGTGCTGCTGCTGGGTGGTCGCTATGACTGGGCAAGCACCGACAACAGCACGCAGACCCTGAGTACCCGTGCCAAGACCAAGTCTTCCCTGGACAGCAAGGCGTTTACCGGCCGGGTCGGCCTGGTCTACCTGTTCGACAATGGCCTGGCGCCATATGCCAGCTATGCGGAGTCGTTCAACCCGCAGTCGGGCACCGGGTATGGTGGTTCGGTGTTCAAGCCGACGGAAGGCAAGCAGTACGAAATCGGCATCAAGTACCAGCCTCCGGGCAGCAACAGCTTTATCACCGCGGCGATTTTCGATCTGCGCCAGACCAATGTACTCACGACCGACCCGGATCCGACTCACCTGTGCGGTTCCGGTCGCTGCCAGAGCCAGGACGGCGAAGTGCAGTCGCGAGGCTTTGAACTCGAAGGCAAGGCCAGCCTCAACGACAACCTGGATATCACCGCGGCCTATGCCTACCTGGATAACCGTATCAGTAAGTCCAACAGCACCGTGCGCTATGCACCGATCAGCGACATCGGCGTAGGCCCCGCCATCGACGCCGAAGGCACCACCACCTACGCGGTACCGCGCCACACCGCTTCGGCGTGGGCCGACTACACCTTCCACGACGGCCACCTCAAGGGCTTCGGCGTCGGCGCCGGCGCGCGCTATGTCGGTTCGTCCTGGGGCGATACCGCCAACACCCTGAAGGTGCCGGGCTACACGCTGTTCGACGCGGCGGTGCACTACGACATCCCGAATATCGCCAACCTCAAGGACAACCTGCGCCTGGCGCTCAACGCCACTAACCTGGCGGACAAAGAGTACGTCGCCTCCTGCTACTCGTACTCGTGGTGCTGGTATGGCTCGCAGCGCACGGTGCAGGCGAGCGCGACCTACCAGTGGTGATCTGAACAAAGGCCTTGGCGAACACGTACGCGAGCAGCATCGCCAAGGCTTGTCAGTGCGCGCGTGAACGCTAGCCCGTAAGGCATTCGAGGAGACGTCGACCCAAGGCCTCGGCGCTGGCCTGGGAGTCGATATTGGCAAAGCCCAGCAGCAGGCCGGGGCCGGTTTGCTGCACCATGCTCCATTCGCTCAAGGCCTCGGCAAAAATGCCTGCGTCGGCCAGCTTCTTCACCAGCAAACGGTCCGATAGTGGAGCCTTGAGCCGCAGGACCAGGTGCATCCCGCCCGGCTGCGCATCGATGCAAATACGCTCGCCCAACACCTTGCGCAAGCCGTTGGCGGTGGCGTCGCGGCGTTCGCCATAGAGCTTGCGCATGCGCTGGATATGGCGGGCGAAATGCCCCTCGGCGATAAAGCTGGCGACGATCGCCTGGGTCAGTTCCGGGCAATGGCCGAGAAAGCTCTGGCTCACCTGCGCAAAGTGCGCAACCTGGGAGGAGGGCACCACCAGGTAGGCCAGGCGAATGCCGGGGAACAGCACTTTGCTGAACGTGCCGGCGTACAGCACGCGACCCTCGCGGTCCAGGCTCTTGAGGGCAGGCAGCGGGCGGCTGACATAACGGTATTCGCCGTCATAATCGTCTTCGATGATCCACGCCTGCTGGCGCGTGGCCCATTCCAGCAACTCCAGGCGACGCGGCAGCGACAGCGACACGCACAGCGGGCTCTGGTGGGCGGGGGTGACGATCACCGCACGGGCGTCGCCGGCCTGGCGCACGCACAGGCCATCGGCGTCTACCGGGAGCGGCACGGTGTTGATGTGCAGGTACTCGAGCAGGGAGCGTGTCGGCGGGTAGCCCGGGTCTTCCACCAGCACCCGGTCGCCGGGCTTGAGCAATGCGTGGGTGATCAAGCTCAAGGTGTTGCGATAGCCCGAGGTGACAAACACCTGCTCCGGCGTGCAGTTGATACCCCGCGCCACCTGCAAATAGCTGGCGATGGCGGTCCGCAGCGCGGGCAGGCCCTGGACCGGCGGGTTGGCCATGTCGGCCAGTTGCGTGGCACGCACGCAGCGGGCGGCGATTTTCGACCAGATCTTGCGCGGGAAGGCATCCAGCGCGGGCAGGCCCATCTGGAAGGGCAGCACCGGCTGCTGACGGCGCACCGCGTGGTAGGGCGCGGCCACCACGCGCGTGGGCAGGGCGGCCTCGATACCCTGGGCCACCACCGTTCCGGCCTGGCCGCGCGACTCCAGGTAGCCCTCGGCGGTGAGCAATGAGTAGGTGCTGTCGATGGTGCCGCGCGCCAGCCCCAGCTCCTTGGCCAGGGCCCGCGCCGCCGGTACGCGCTCGCCCGGCTTGAGCAGCCCTTCGGCAATGGCACTGCGAAAGCGCCAGTAAAGCTGGCGGTAGATCGGTTCGGCGTCGGTGAGATCCGGCGGGGGCAGGGTGTACATGGGGCCTGGCTCCAGGTCGTGGCTGATCTCACTTTACCGGGGCCATGACCCATTCCCAAGTGCCATAAATGCACTAAATGACCAGGCCATCATGGTCTATGCATCAGCGCCATTCTTGGCTCTTCAGAGGTGAGCCATGGCGCCGCAAGATGGCCCCTTCACTCAACTGCAACAGGATTTACCATGACCACTCGCCTCGATTACACCCAAGCATCCCCGGAAGGTTACAAGGCTTTCGGCGGCGTCTACGTCTACCTGCAGAACAGCGGCCTGCCCAAGGCGCTGATCGACCTGGTGTACCTGCGCGTTTCGCAGATCAACGGCTGCGCGTTCTGCATCGACATGCACTCGCGGGACCTGCTCAAGCAAGGCCTGGCCGTGGATAAACTGGTACTGGTACCGGTGTGGCACGATGCCCGCGACGTGTTTACCGCGCGGGAACGCATCGCCCTGGCCTTCGCTGAAGCCGTTACCCGCAGTGATGTGTCGGACGCGGACTACGCCGCCGCCGCCGCCGAATTCAATGCCAAGGAACTCGCTGACCTGACTTACGGCATCGCCCTGATGAACGCCTTTAACCGCCTTGGCGTCACCTTTCGCACCACGCCTGCAGCGGCGGCCTGAAACATTGCGCAAGAAGGCAATTTAATGGCCCCCCTGTAGGCAAATCCTCGCCAAAATCACTTTTATTTTCAGGTGGTTAGGTGAGGAAGCAAATGCGCACTGTTGGAATCATGCTGATCGCCTGCTCATTGGCCGGCGGCGCGGCTGCCGTGCAGGCACGGGAGCTGCGCGAGGGTGACAAGTACATGTGCAGTTGGGGCGCCGGCACTGCCGCCAGGGCCCAGGAACTGAAGCTGTCGGGCGTGTCGCTGTATGCCGCGCGGCAGAAGATCCAGACCATCAAGTTCAGCAAATCGTGGATGCGCATGATGGCCATGGGCATCACCGAACAGACCTATGACAGCCGTTCACGGCTCAAGCCCGAGGCGATTCGCCAGAGTTTCTACCAGGATTGCCTGCGCTATAAAGTGGCGCGCAAATAACCTCCGGCGGTTTAAAAAGACTGCGGTGAGCCGGCATGTTCCTGGAAAAATACGTTCGCCGTGGCGATAAACCATCGGTTCGCCTGGGACAGGCATACAGCGGCGCGCCAGCCCAGGTTGAAGTGCATGAACTGCGCAGGCATCGAATGATGCCGGGCAGTGCGCCGCAGGAGCAAACACCGCCCAGTGCAAAATCTGCGTAAGCCTGTCCAACTTCGTCGCGGGCACCCTCGCCATACTGGTGCCAGGCAAACCAAGAGGCACAGACCATGACCGAGTATGTCTTCACCCCCGCGCAAACCCCCTCGTTGGCAGTCAAGGGCAGCGACGCGCGCTTCCCCTTGCGCCGGGTCTTTTGCGTCGGCCGCAACTACAGCGAACACGCCCGCGAAATGGGGCACGATCCGGACCGCGAACCGCCTTTTTTCTTTATGAAACCCGCAGACGCGGTGGTGCCGGCCGAGGGCGTGATCGCCTATCCGCCGCTGACCGCCGACCTGCATCACGAAGTCGAACTGGTGGTGGCGATCGGCAAGGGTGGGGTGGACATCAATCCTGAAGACGCCTTGTCCCACGTCTGGGGGTATGGCGTCGGCATCGACCTGACGCGCCGCGACCTGCAGGCCGAGGCAAAAAAGCTCTCGCGTCCGTGGGAATGGGCCAAGGCTTTTGACGAATCCGCACCGACCACCGCGTTGCAACCGGTGAGCGCCGTCGGGCATCCGTCCAGCGGCAAAATCTGGCTCAAGGTCAATGGTCAGCTCCGTCAGGTCGGAGACTTGGCGGACTTGATCTGGAACGTCAGCGAAGTGATCAGCCACGCCTCCAAATCCGCAGCCCTCAAGCCCGGCGACCTGATCTTCACCGGCACGCCCGCCGGTGTCGGTGCGGTGCAGCGCGGTGATGTGCTCAGCGCCGGCATCGACGGCCTCGGCGAGTTGCGTTTCACCCTCGGCCAGGGTTGAGGCTACAGTGGTGCCCAGGCCATCCGAGAGACCGTTATGCCAGGCACCCGCGTCACCACTTACGGCATGGAGCAGCGCAGCGACCGCCCCGACTTCTACATCCGCGACAAATGCGGCAGGGCGGCGCTGACCAGTCCTCATCGCCATGAGTATTTCCAGATCCAAATCAACCTTGGCGGCGACACCGTGCAGCATATCGGCGGCGCGGTGCGGCCGTTCCCGCGTAACGCCCTGGCATTCATCCTGCCGCATCGGCTGCATTTGATCCCGCATCCCGAGGATGGCGAGTTCTTGTTGATCAACTTCAGCCAGGCGTTTTTCCTGCCGCAGTTGACGTGCGATCCCCTGGACCTGGAAGACATCCCCATCGGCCAGGCGCCGGAACTGTCGCCGTTTCGCTTCCAGGAACAGCTGGACTTCATCCTCGACGATGCCACGTTCGAGCAGGTCAAAACCTGGCTGGCGCATATGCGCGACCTGGATGCCCATCGCACTTTCGGCGCGCGCGAGCGCCTCAAGGGCTATCTGTTCCAGCTGATCGGCCTGGTCTGCGAGCAATACGCCGAGCCGTTACAGGCGTTCGCTGCCAACAACGCCACCCGACGCGGGCGCAAGGATGCCCTGGCGCGGGTGCAGGTGCATATCCGCGAGCACTTGCACGAACCGACCCTCAACCTGACCGATACGGCCGCCGCGGCCTTTTTGTCGCCCAACTACCTGACCCACCTGCTGCGCAAGGAAACCGGCAAGCCCTTCTCGCAACTGGTGCTCGACCGCCGCATGCAATTGGCGCGCACGCTGTTGCTCAACGGCACGCAGATGATTGGCGTGATTGCACATCGCTGTGGGTTTACCGATGAGGCGTACTTTTCCCGCTGTTTCCGCAAGGCTCACGGCATGGCGCCGGGGCAATTCAGGCGTCAATCCAGTGCATAGCGGCCGGCTTGCCGCTGCCTGTTAAGGCGTTTTACAAATCCACGACAATCGGTGTGTTTCTATTTGCATACAATTGCGCACTTCATCAGGGAGGCCAGTATGCAAACACTTATCCGCGTGGCGACGACGGATGACATCGACACGCTTTTTGCCATCCGCACCTCGGTGGTGCAGAACCACCTGAGCCGCGAGCAGATGGCCGACCTGGGCATCACACCGCAGGTGCTGGCCGACACTATCCAGGCAGCGCCCTGTGCCTGGATTGCCGAGGTGGAGGGCCAGCCGGTGGCGTTTGCCATGGTCGACCTGGCGCAGGGAGAGGTGTTTGCAATGTTCGTCTTGCCGTCGCACGAGCGCCTTGGCCTTGGACGCCAGTTGATGGCCGTGGCCGAGGCGGCGCTGTTCAAGCATCACCAGCGACTGTTCCTGATCACCGATGGTGGTGCCGACATTCGCGCCAACGGTTTCTACCAACGCCTGGGCTGGTCGGTAGTGGGCCGGGTCGAGGGTGACGACGTGCGTTATGAAAAGAGCAGGGTGGACTAAACCATGAGGCCCCTTGAGCCGCAGCCGTCCAACAGCCTGCGCTACTATGCGGTCGGGGTGCTGTGCGTGGCGGTGCTGCTCGGGGGGTATTTCATGCAGCTCAACGCCAAGGCGGATCGCCAGCGCGAGGAGGCCGCCGAGCGCCTGGCACTGTGTCGGCAAGTTGAGCGGGTTGCCAGTGTGGCAGTGTCCGGCAGCCTTGAACTTCGCGATAGCTGCAAACAGTTGAGCGAACAGTCGATCAGCAGAGACGCACCGAATTAATCAATAACCCTTTCTTATACGTGGATATATAGCGGAAGTTGCACCAAAAAGTGGCATTAATACCGCTGACTCCCTTTAAAAAAGTGTGGTTATTGAATGACTTACAACACTTTTAATCCGACGAAAGGATTAAAATAATCTTGTTACGGCTTTTTACAATCGGTAATATTGCCGGGCGTTCACCTCCCACGGTTTATGCATTTTTAAATCCCAAGTTTCCATCAGCTACTTGGGATTTTTTTTGCCTGTGATTTGACCTCGGCGTCAAACTTCACCCTCGGCAAACTCTGCGCGCATGCGTCCATTACGTTTGGCTTGATACAGCAACTTGTCGACGTCTTCGACAAAACCCAGCATCGCACTCTCGGGTGTGACGATCCGCGTACCGACACCCAGGCTCAAGGTCAGTTGGTTGGCGACGGGCGAAAAGCCGTGTTCGATCTGCTGCTGGCGGATCAGATGCAGGCAGCGTTGTGCCACTTGCCGGGCCGACGCCGCGTCGGTTTCCGGCAGCAGCCACACAAACTCTTCACCGCCGATACGCGCAATGAAATCCCGTGGGCGATTGGCCGCCTGCGACAGTGTGCGTGCCACCTGGCGCAGGCATTCGTCACCCTTGATATGCCCGTAGTGATCGTTGTACTGCTTGAAAAAATCGATATCCAGGATGATCAACGACAGCGGCAACTGGCTGCGCTGGGCGCTGGCCCATTCGCGCTCCAGCACGGTGTCGAACATGCGCCGGTTGGCGATGCCGGTGAGGCCGTCCTGATAGGAATATTCCTCGAGTTGTTTCTGCAGGCGCACCAGGTGTTCTTCGGTCTTCTTGCGCTCGCTGATATCGAACATGAAGCCAATCAGTGCCTCGACTTCGCCCTCTTTGCGCACCACATGCACTACGTCGCGAATCCACACGTAGTCGCCATTCGCCGTCAGCGCGCGGTAGTCAGCCTCGTGGTCGATGCCGGCGCGCGATTGCGACACGCAGAAATTCACCACGTATTCGCGGTCATCCGGGTGCATGCGTTCGACCCAGTCATCGACGCTGACCCAGCTTTGCGGGGTCCAGCCGAGCAATGCCTCGATCTGCGGGCCGATATAGCTGAAGGTCATGGTCTGCCAATCGATGCGCCAGGGGATGGCCTTGGTCGACTCCAATAGCGTCTTGTACACGTCACTGTCGGGCTGGCTCGGAGGGGCGGTGCTCATGCTGGAATGCTCGAGATGATGGCCAAAAGCCAAGAGCGTCTTTTGATCCACGCCTGGAGTCAAGCCCGGGCTTTGGCAGTAGACGAGAGGTCTGGTTGACCGCTTTTCTGACGCCAGCGAACCGGCGGTTCCGGGGCAAAATGAGTCAGGGTTGGCACTTTTGCGCGAATAGCCCCATCCCCTGCAAAACCTCATCTACTCTGTCTGCATCACAACTACCGGGTGAGGCCCAGGGAAGGGGACTTATCATGATTTCCATCGTCGAATTCAACCGCATCATGGCCTCCGGCTTCCTGCCGCTTGCGTGCGATTGCACGGTGAACAGCGACGGTTCGCTGCGCATCAGCGTGTTCGAGCCAGTGTCCGGACGCGTCGACCTGCTGCTGACGCGCGTGTCCCCCGAGGGTCTGGACAGCATCCGTTCCATCGCAAACCTGATCGGCGAACTGCGCACCGAGCTCAAGGCCGGGCGCCGTGGATTTGCGGCGGTCAGTTAGCTGTCGACGGTGTGGCTGGGCGTGTCGAGCGCGCCGTAGTAGCGCCAGCAGCAATGGCGGTGCTCCGGCAGGATCACGCAACCGCTGAGGCTGACGATCAGCAGGGCGGCAACCAGCATGGTAAGGCGACGGTACATGGTGTTTCCTCTTGGTTTTACCTGCGTTAATCCTTCAACGCGGCCACCCGTGTAAATCCGTCGCGAAGCTTTCAGATATTTCATCAAGCCCTCTCATTCCCTGCGCAATACTGCTGGCGAGCACTGCCCGAAAATAAATCCGCGCGGCCCGCGACGGATTTTTTGCGCACCCGCCGTTCAACCCATCAGCAACCCGCACTTTCGCCGGTTGCATGAAGGAGTTGCCATGAGACCCCTGGCCAAATTGCGTTTTGCCTTGCTTGCTCCGCTGGCCCTCGCCGCGTTTGTGAGCACCCCGACTTTTGCCCAGACCGAAATCATCATCCAGCAGGCACCCCCGCCGCAGCGTGTGGAAGTGATTCCCGCCCAGCGCCCCGGCTACGCCTGGGACCGAGGCCACTGGCGCTGGGAAGGGCGCGGCTACGGTTGGGTGCCGGGTCACTGGCAGCCGGTGATGCGCAATGCGCGTTGGGAGCCCGGCCACTGGGAAGCCCATGGTCCGAACTGGTACTGGCGCGAAGGGCATTGGATCCGCTGAAACTTGACCCTTGGCCCCGAGAACTACCCGATTGAAAGACACTGATCCGGACGTTGAACTGCTGGCGCGTATCGGCAATAACGAACCTGCCGCCGTCAACGAAATGGTGACGCGCAAACTCCCGCGTTTGCTGGCGCTCGCCAGTCGGATCCTGGGCGATGCCGATGAGGCCAAGGACGTGGCCCAGGAAAGCTTCCTGCGCATCTGGCGCCAGGCGGCCAACTGGCGCAGTGGCGAGGCGCGTTTCGACACCTGGTTGCACCGGGTCGCGCTCAACCTGTGTCACGACCGCCTGCGCCGGCGCAAGGAGCGCCCGCTGAGCGACGAGGACACGGCAGAACTGGCGGACAGTGCGCCGCCACCGGATGAACAGCTGGAAACCCTGGACCGCAGTGCCCGCATGGCCGCCGCGTTGGCGGCCTTGCCCGAACGCCAGCGCGAAGCCATCGTGCTGCAGTACTACCAGGAGCTGTCGAATATCGACGCCGCGGCCCTGATGAATATCAGCGTCGAGGCACTGGAGAGCCTGCTGTCGCGGGCCCGACGCCAGTTGCGCAGTCAACTTGCCGACACACCCGGGCTTGCCCGCCCAGGAAGGGGAAAATCATGACACCCGAACGCTTTGCTTATCTGGCCGACGTGTACGGGGCGGACCTGCAGCGCTGGCCCGACACCGAACAGCGCGCCGCCCAGGCGTTGCTCGACAGCGGCAATCTGCATGCGCGCGACGCCCTGCAGCAGGCGCGCTGGCTCGACCATCAGTTGGACAGCCATCAACTCGCGTTGCCCGACCCGGCGCTGGTGCGGCAGATACGTCAATCCGCGCCACGCTCATTCTGGTCACGCTACGCCAGCTGGTTATCGCCCGCCGGCCTGGTCGGCGTGGGCATCGCCGGCATCGTCACCGGGATGCTGGTGGCGTCCATGAGCGTGCCGTTGCCCATGTTGTCATCCGAAGTGCTGCCCAGCGTCTTCGACCAGGGCGACGCCGAAGTCGTCTTTACCGTCAACGCTGAGGAAACCGAGCAATGACCGTCAGATCCCTTAAACCGTGGTTGTTCGTTTCGGTGTTGCTCAATGTGTTTTTGATCGGCGGGGTCGGCGGTGGCCTTTACCACTGGATGGCCAGCGCCAAACCGGCGCAAGTGCTGGTCAACCAGCACGGCCTGCGCCAGGCCATGATCAACCTGCCACCGGAACGGCGCAGGGAACTGCGCCAGTTGCTGCGACGCAACAGTGCCGACAGCCAGCCGTTGATCATGGCCGGACGTGAGGCGCGCATGGGGGTGATCAAGCAGCTGGAGGCACCCACGCTGGACCATGAAGTGTTGGTGGCCGAGTTGGCCAAGGCGCGTGAGGCGGATGCAGCGCTAAGGGCGTTGGTGGATGGCACCCTGGCGCAGTTTGCCGGGACCTTGCCGCAGGATGAACGGCAGAAACTGGTGGAGGCGTTGTACCTGCGCGGGCAGGAGCGGGGGAAGAAGCCTCGGTCTTGAGTCCATATCCGTTGCTGCGGTCGCGGTTGCCATGGGTTGCGCTTTTACAGCGGGTCACTTTGGAAAAGAGCCGGAATGCCGGCCCAGCCCAAAGTAACCCAAGGGCTCGCATGGCGACCACGGTCAACCTGTAGAAGCTGGCTTGCCGGCGATGCCGGCACCTGGGTGTTACGCCCAGCCAGGTTCTAAAGGTTCTATGTGGTGAGCGGGTTGACTTACAGGCGTTTGCCCACCAGCACTTCCTGCTCTCGCTCTGCGCTGTTGACGTTCACCGTGCGGGCGAGGCTCACGCTGTTGCCTTCAAACACACATTTCACCCGATCCCTGAATGCGGTCTGCGGATAGATCCAGGTCATCTCCAGCGTCTTTTGATCCAGCCAGCGGGCACCGGCCACAATCTGTGCGTGGTTGAATTCATAACCGTGGTGCAACGCACGGCCCGGCATGCTGGTGAGGCCTGTGAGCCAGTGGTCGAT
Source organism: Pseudomonas sp. GW821-FHT05D12 (assembly GCF_059419825.1). Classification (NCBI taxonomy): domain Bacteria; kingdom Pseudomonadati; phylum Pseudomonadota; class Gammaproteobacteria; order Pseudomonadales; family Pseudomonadaceae; genus Pseudomonas; species Pseudomonas sp. GW821-FHT05D12. Next base: position 65,537 of record NZ_JBWKSN010000008.1, read on the forward strand.
GCCGATCTGCAAGCGATGGGTGGCCTGGCTGTCGGTCAGTTCGAAGGTGAGTACATGGCCTGTAAACGCGAACGACAGTTGGCGCACGCCAAGCCCGTTTTCGGCCACGGCAAATACGCGCATCGAATCCTCGGGCGCTGGGCAGTCTGAAACCAGTAGAGGCTGCTCAGCCATGCTCGCCAGCCGTTGCTCCAGCCGTGCATCGGCTTCGAGTTTCACGCTGCAATCCTCGCTGAAGGCTGCGGGAAAATAACGCTCGATAAACGGCACGATCTCTGCCGAGTTTTTCATCCCACCTACCAGCACCAAGGTTGCGTTGTGTTCGCGGTACACCGCGGCCATCTGCACGAACACCCCCAGCGCACTGAAGGCTGGGCGCGGTTTCATCATCCAATGGTAGCCGTAGCGGCTGTCGGGGCCGCCCTGGGGTTGGGTAGCGGCCTGGACCCACGCCGCCGGCAATACCTGCCGGCCGTCCCAGACACCGTTCTGGGCGTGCAATACCGCCAGTTTCAGCGCCGCCGACACGGGGGCGGTAAGGCCGTTGCCGCCGGGGTTCACGCCGTCTGGGCCGATGTCCCAGGTTTCATTGTGAATATCCAAGGGGATGAACAGGCGTGGCTTGAGGTAGTCGTGCAGGGTTTGGCCGGTGACGCGGTTGATCAGCGCCGAGAGCATGTAGCTGGCCGCGCTGGTGTACACGTATTCGGTGCCCGGCGCGTAGGCCAGGGGGATCTTGAAGAATTCGGCGATCCAGCTGGTGCTGATGCCGCGCCATACCGAGCCGGAGGTGTTGCTGGCGTGCCCGGTGCGCATGGTCAGCAGGTGTTCGACGGTCATGTCGGCCAGGCGCGGGTCGGCGTTCGCGGGGACGTCATCGGGGAAGAAACGCACCAGCCGATCATCGAGATTGAGCAAGCCTTCTTGGATGGCCAGGCCGATGGCGCAGCCGGTAAAACTCTTGGCCATGGAGTGCAGCACGCGTGGCTCATTGGGATCTACCGGCCAGGTCCAGCCTTCGGCAACCACGTGGCCGTGGCGGTGCAGCATGAAGCCGTGCAGGTCGAGGCCGGCGGCCTTGACCGCATCGAGAAACGCGATCAAACGGTCGGGGTCGATACCAAGGCTGCTGGCGCTGGCGCGGGGCAGACCATCGTAGGAAGTCAGGGGCATGAAAAGGCTCGGCAAGGGTGGCGATCAACGGCTGCGGTGTACCAGCCGGGAATAGGAAATCAGCATGCTGGTGAGTTCCTGGCTGACCCCGGTGAGGGGCGCTGAACGGCGGCTGATCAGGCACACATCCCGGGGCGCCAGGGGTTCTTCGATGGCGATGGTGGTGAGTGCGCTGGAAAACAGCTTCATCCCCGGCAGCATGCGCGGTTCGATGGTCAGGTAGTCGGTTTCCGAGACGATGTGCAGGGTTTCCAGCAGCGAGTCGGTGGTAATCGCGATCTTCGGCGGCGCCAGGCCCTGGGTGCGGAACAGCTGGACCAGGCGGTTTTCCGCGCCACCGATGACACCGGTGGAGCGCACGCTGATCCATTGGCAGTCCACCAGTTCCCGCACCGATCTGGCCTGGCCCAACGGATGGCCCTTGCGCGCGATAATGCCGGCGCTCGAGCTGTAGAGACGGTCGATGGACAGGTCGATATCGGTGACATTCGGTGCCAGCGGGCACAGCACGAAATCCAGGCGACCATCGCGGACCTTTTCGACCAGGCCCTTGGTGGTGCCGCTGGCCACGTGCACCTGGATGCGCGGGAAGCGTTGGGTGAAGTTGCTCAGCACCGGCACCAGCAGCTCGGCCAGGGGCTCGGAGGTCACGCCCAGGTCGATATGGCCTTCGGGCTCGCCTTTCCAGGGTTGCAGGTCGAGCAGCGCGCGTTCGCAATCGAGGGTGATGGAACGGGCGCGCACCAGGAACACTTCGCCAGCCGACGTCAGGTTGATGCCTTGGTTCGAGCGTTGCAGCAAAACCACGCCGAGTTCTTTTTCGAGGGTCTGGATCGATTGGGTCAGGGTGCTTTGCGCCACATCCAACTGGCGCGCGGCAGAGCGGAAACTGCCTTTTTCGACCACGGCACAGAACGCACGAAGATGGGTGAGTGTCATGAAGGACGGCCTCGGGTTTGAGCATTTGAACCATTGAATACCCGCCAGCTTATCTGATGCCTCCAGGTGCGCACAGATCGGTTTGGACGATCAGGTTCATTATTTCTGAACGCGCGCAAACGGCTCCGGGCCCTGATTTTTCGGTAGGCTGGGGGCAGGTTGTGAACGGCTCGGTAGGTGATCGGAAAAGCCGAGCCTGATCACCTGGAGCGTTCTTCTCAAGCTTGCCGCGTGAAGAATAAGATCGGTCCAGGAACATTCGCCGACCGTGACGGCGACTAAAACAACAACAACTATCCAGGTGTTCGGCCGTGCCTCTTTTTGGGTCCTGCCAGCGTCCGAACCCCAAGCGTAAGGATCATTTAAGGTGCATTTATCATGAACAAGACTTTAATCCTGGCAGGCGCTTTGTCTGCGGCGCTGGCGGGTACTGCCCACGCCGAAAGTGTGTTGAAGGTGGCGCTCAACGCCGATATCCGCAGCACCGACCCCGGTGTCAACCGTGACACCAACTCCGACGCGGTGATCATGCACCTCACCGAAGGGCTGGTGGCCTTTCGTGAAGACGCCACCGTCGGCCCGCTGCTGGCCAAGGACGTGCAGGTGTCCGACGACGGCCTGCGCTACACCTTCCACCTGCGCGACGGGGTGAAGTTCCAGAATGGCAAGGCGCTGACCTCCGCTGACGTGCTGTGGACCTGGAAGCGCTTCCTCGACCCCAAGACCCAATGGCGCTGCGCGCCTGAATTCGATGGCCATGGTGGCGCCAAGATCGTCGACATGAGCGCCCCGGACCCACTCACCGTGGTGTTCACCCTCGACAAGCCCAATGGCCTGTTCCTCACCAGTACCGCACTGCCGGAGTGTGGCGGCAGCGGCATCCTCTCCTCGGACTCGCTCAACGCCGATGGCAGCTGGAAAGCCCCGGTCGGCACCGGCCCGTTCAAGCTGGGCGAGTGGAAGCCCGGTCAATACGTCGAACTGCTGCGTAACCCCAACTACAGCGCCCGCGATGAGCAACAGCCCGATGGCTACACCGGCAACAAATCCACCACCCTCGACCGCGTGCGCCTGCTGGTGATCCCGGACCCGGCCGCCGCCAAAGCCGCCTTGCTGTCGAAAAACGTCGACTTGCTGATCGACGTCACCCCGCTGGACGCCACCGAACTGGCGGCCAACCCCGGCGTGCGCGTGACCTCCAGCGGCACCATGTCGGTCAACGCCTTGCTGTTCCAGACCCGCGACCCGCTGCTCAAGGATGTGCGCCTGCGCCAGGCCATCGCCCATGCCCTGGATTCGGCGCAAATCGTCGAAGCCCTCACCGGCGGGCGTTCCAAGGCCAACAACTCGATGGTCGCCAGCGGCAGCCATTACCACACGGCCATCGAAGACCAGGGCTACACCTTCGACCCGGCCAAGACCGCGCAATTGTTGCGTGAGGCTGGCTACAAGGGCGAGCCGATCAAACTGATCGTCAACAAACGCTACGCCGCGATTTTCGACATGGGCGTATTCGTGCAGGCCATGGCCAAGGCCAGCGGCATCAACCTGGAGCTGGAGACCCTGGAGTGGGGCACGCAACTGGAGCGCTACCAGAGCGGCAACTACCAGATGATGGCGTTCCCGTACTCCGAGCGCCTCGACCCGGCCCTGAGTTTCGATTCGATGACCGGCGACAAAGACAAGGAAGCCCGCAAGGTCTGGGACAACCCCCAGGCCCGTGAATGGCTGCGTGAAGCCCAGCGCGAAGGCGACATTACCAAGCGCCAGGCATTGTTCGATCAACTGCACCAACAGATGATCAAGGATGTGCCGATGATCCCGATGTACAACGGCAACGCGATTGCCGCCAGCCGTGACTACGTCAAGGGCCTGCGCACTTGGCCGGTGTCCAAGCCGCGCCTGTGGACCGTCAGCGTCCCTGCTTCCGGGAGCAATTGAGGATGTTTCGTTTTATCTCCCAACGCCTGGCGATGTCAGTCCCGACCTTGCTGCTGATCTCGCTGATGGTGTTCGCGATCATCCGCCTGGTGCCGGGTGACCCGGCCCTGCTGATGCTGGGCGACATGGCCGACGCCCATAGCCTGGAGGTCGCGCGCGCGTCCCTGGGCCTGGACCAGCCGCTGCCAGTGCAGTTTGTAATCTGGTTGAAGGCGGTGCTCAGCGGCGACCTTGGGCATTCGATTACCACCAATGAGGCAGTGTTACCGCTGATCCTCGATCGCTTCCAGGTGAGTGCCGGGATTGTGTTGGTGTCGGTGTTGCTGGCTGCCTTGATTGCGGTGCCGGCCGGCTTGCTGTCGGCGTGGAAGCAGGACAGTGCACTGGACTTTGGCGTGGTGTCGACCGCCACGCTGCTGCTGTCGATCCCCAGTTTCTGGCTCGGCCTGCTGTTGCTGTATGCGTTTGGCATCAAGCTGGGCTGGTTGCCGGTGGTGGGCTACGTGTCGTTCGGCCAGTCACCGTGGCAGGCCTTGAGTTTCATCGTGTTGCCGATCGTCACCCTGACCCTGGTCGAGCTGGGTGCAATCACCCGCATGGCGCGGGCCAGTGCCATCGAGGTGTTGCGCCTGGAGTACATCACCCATGCCCGCGCCAAGGGCCTGTCGGAACGTGCGGTGCTGTGGCGCCATGCGTTGCGCAACTCGTTTGCACCGACCCTGACCCTTATCGGCCTGATCCTCGGCAACCTGCTCAGCGGCATTGCCGTGCTGGAAACCGTGTTCACCCTGCCGGGCATCGGCCGCCTGATGGTCGACGCCATCTACGCCCGTGACTACCCGGTGCTGCAGGGCTGCCTGCTGCTGGTGACCTTTGTCTATGTGCTGGTCAACCTGTTGGTGGACCTGCTGTACCCGCTCTTCGACCCCAGGGTTAAGTTATGAATAAGCCACTGCCTGTTGCACCCGAGGTGCTACTGCCTGCACCGGTGCGTGCCCCCAGGGCCTGGCGCGTGCCGCCGTTGAATGCGCTGATCGGTGCGTTCCTGTTGGGCTTGCTATTGATCATGGCCGCGCTCGGCCTGGTATGGACGCCCCATGATCCGCTGGCGCTGAACCTGCTGGCGCGGTTGCAGGCGCCGACCGCCGCGCACTGGCTGGGCACCGATGAATACGGTCGCGATGTCTTGAGCCGCTTGATGATCGGCGCGCACACCAGCCTGTGGGTGAGTGTGCTGACGGTGAGCATGGCGATTATCGCCGGCACCTTCCTCGGCTTGCTGGCCGGCTTCCTGCGCGGCTGGGTCGACCGTGGCCTGATGATGATCAACGACGCGCTGCTGGCGTTCCCCGGCATCTTGCTGGCCCTGGGCTTGATGGCGATCATCGGTCCGAGCCTGTACGGCATCGTCTTCGCCCTGAGCCTGGCCTATACGCCGTCGGTGGTGCGGGTGGTGCGCGGCACGGTGTTGTCGCTGCGCGAGAAGGAGTTTGTCGAGGCCTCGCGGGTGATCGGCAATTCCGAGCTGTACACCATGCTGCGCCATATTGCGCCGAACTGCGTGGCGCCGGTGTGCGTGCTGGCCACCAGCATGTTCGGCTGGGCGATCCTCGCGGAAAGCTCCCTGAGCTTCCTCGGCCTGGGCGTGCCGCCACCGGCAGCGACCTGGGGCAACATGCTCGCGGCCAGCCGGCCGTATATCGCCACGGCCAGTTGGCTAGGGCTGTTTCCCGGTGTCTGCATCGCCATGGCGTTGCTGGCGTTCAACCTGTGTGGCGATGCCTTGCGTGACCGCCTTGATCCACGGATGAGTAAATGACCATGACTGATGTATTACTGGCAGTCGATCACCTGAAAATCCGCGTCGGCACCCACGGCCCGCTGGCGGTCAACGACCTGAGCTTCACCATCGCGCCGGGGGAAATCGTCGCGTTGGTGGGCGAGTCCGGCAGCGGCAAGACCATGGCCGCCCGCGCCGCCATCGGCCTGCTGCCGCCACCGCTGCAACACTGCGGCGGCCAGGTGCGATTCCAGGGCCATGACCTCAATAGCCTCAAGCCCGAGCAACTGCGCCAACTGCGCGGGGCCAAGATCGGCATGGTGTTCCAGGAACCCATGGTGTCGTTGAACCCGTCCATGAGCATCGGCGAGCAAATGGCCGAGGGCCTGCGCCTGCACACCAAGCTCACGGATGCGCAGATCCTCGAACGCAGCCTGGAGATGCTCGGCCATATCGGCATCAAGGACGCCGAACGTTGCCTGGCGGCGTTCCCTCACGAGTTCTCCGGGGGCATGCGCCAACGCATCATGCTCGCTTCGGTGATGCTGCTGCGCCCGGCGCTGCTGATTGCCGACGAACCCACCACGGCCCTGGACTGCTTGGCGCAACTGGACGTGTTGAAGCTGATGCTCGACCTGACCCGCGAGCAGGGCACGGCGATTCTGTTTATCAGCCATGACCTGTCCCTGGTGGCGCGCTACGCCGACAAGGTGGTGGTGATGCGCGAAGGCCGCGCGGTGGAGCAGGGCACCATTGAGCAGATCCTGCTGGCGCCCAAGGCCGAATACACCCGCCAGCTGCTGGAAGCCTTGCCGCGCCGTGGCGTGTTGGCGGACTTGCCCCAGGCCGATGGCCCGCTGCTGACGGTCCGCGACGTGTGCATCGAACACCCTGGCCCGCGCAGCCTGTGGGGCCGCACGCCGTTCAAGCGCGTGGTGCATTCGGCCAACCTCAGCATCGCACCGGGCGAAACCCTGGCGCTGGTGGGCGGCAGCGGCTCTGGCAAGACCACCCTGGGCCGCGCGATTGTCGGCCTGAACAAAGCCTGTGCCGGCGCCATCGAGTTTGAGGGCGTGGACATCCTCAAGTCCGGCAACCGCGAACACCGTTTGCAATGCCAGATGATTTTCCAGGACCCGTATTCGTCTCTCGACCCGCGCATGAAGATCGGCGACATCCTCGCCGAACCGCTGCGCCATGTACCGGGCATGAGCGCCGAGCACAAGCGTGAGCGCGTCACCAGGACGCTGCTGGATATCGGCCTGGCCGAGCAGTTTGTCGACCGCTTCCCGCATCAGTTGTCCGGTGGCCAGCGCCAGCGTGTCGCCATTGGCCGCGCGCTGGTGCGCCACCCACGGTTGGTGATTGCAGACGAGCCGATCTCGGCCCTGGACATGACTATCCAGAAACAGATCCTGGAGCTGTTCGAACGCCTGCAGGCGCAGTACGGCTTCGCCTGCCTGTTCATCTCCCACGACCTGGCGGCGGTGGAGCGCATCGCCCACCGGGTGGCGGTAATGAGCGAGGGCAGGGTGGTGGAAATGGGCACGCGCGATGAGATCTTCGACCGCCCGCAGCACCCCTATACCCGCAAGCTGCTGGCCGCTGCCAGCCCCTTGGAGAAACTTGAAAACGGTGGCTACCGCATTCGCCAGGGCCCTGTACCGCTAGCGCTGTAACCCAGGACTGACGTCACCCGCCGCGCAAATCACCGATTTGCGCGACCGGCGAAGCCATGCCCGAAGAACAATAAAAACCCCCAACCATGACACTGCCAGGAGCTTAAAAAAATGAAAAAATCCCTGACTCAACTCATCACCGGCGTGGGCGTCGTGAGCAGCGGGTTGATCCCGTTCGCCGCCCATGCAGATTTCATCAAGGACAGCAGCGGTACGCTGGAATTGAAGAACTACTACTTCAACCGTGACTACCGCGAAGAAGCCAGCCAGTCGGTGCGCGCCGAATGGGCCCAGGGCTTTCTGCTGGGGATCAAGTCCGGCTTTACCGAAGGCACGGTAGGTTTTGGCCTGGACGCCATGGGCATGCTCGGCCTGAAGCTCGACTCCAGCCCGGACAAATCCGGCACCGGCTTGCTGCAGCGTGACAGCGACAAGCGCGCTTCCGACAGCTACTCCAAGCTCGGCGTGACCGCCAAGGCACGCTTCGCCAAGAGCGAACTGCGCGTGGGCTACCTGGTGCCGGATCTTCCGACCCTGCAACCCAATACCAGCCGCCTGTTCCCGCAGTCGTTCAGTGGCACGCAGCTGGTGTCCAACGACATCAGCAACCTCAAGCTCAGCCTCGGTCAGTTGGACCAGGCCAAGGACCGCGATTCCACCAACTACGAAGACATGAAGCTGACCACGGTCAGCAAGGTCTACAAAAGCACGGCCCTGAGCGATCAGTTCCGCTTCGCCGGCGGCGATTATTCGCTGACCCCCAACACGTTGCTCAGCTACCACTACGCCGCGCTCGACAGCATCTACCACCAGCAATACGGCGGCTTCAAGAACAGCTTTGGCCTGGGCCCGGGCAGCCTGAAGACCGACGTGCGCTACTTCAAGGCCGACAAGGACGGCGCTGGCCTCGCGGGTGATGTCGATAACCGCGCCTTGAGTACACGCCTGACCTACCAGTATGGCGGCCACAGCATCGGCGGCGGCTTCCAGCGGCAGTTCGGCACCACGCCGTTCACCTACCTGGATGGTTCGATCAGCTACCTGTTCACCGAGTACCAGTTCACCAACTTCACCCAGACCAAGGAGCGCGCCTGGCACGCTCGCTACGACTACAACTTCGCCGACCTGGGCCTGCCGGGCCTGCTGTTCGGGATCAAGTATGCCAAGGGTGATTCGGCCGAGGTGATCGGCTTCAACGGCGAAGGCCGTGAATGGGAACGCGATCTGGACATCAGCTACGTGGTGCAGACCGGTCCGTTCAAGGGGGTGTCGATGCGTTGGCGCAACGCCCTGGCCAAGGGCAACTTCTACAACGACGTCAACGAGAACCGCGTGCTGCTGGGCTACACCCTGGCGCTCTGGTAAGCGTGTGTCTGAGGCTTAGTTGTGATGAGCGGGGCAAGCCCGCTCATCACACTGTCCCCGATCGGCATCACAACTGATCGGTTTGGCAGATCAAGATAGCCCCGGCCGCCCTTACAGGCGATCACCCGGTCTCGATACTCTTTTCAACAGCATCTTTTCTCCAGAACCATCACTCGAATATCGAGACTCCTGCGTTATGAAACTTAATCAACACCCCTTGCTGCAAGCGACACAAGGTACCCACAGGCACGTGGAAAGCGAGCATTACGGTGCAGTGGGTGCGGGTCGAAAAATCTATATCCAGGCGGCGCTGCATGCCGATGAAACCCCAGCGATGCTGGTGGCTGCGCACCTGCGCCGGCAACTGGCTGCGCTGGAAAATGCCGGCCGCCTGAATGCGCAGATCGTGCTGGTGGCCGTGGCCAACCCGGCCGGTCTGGGCCAATACATCATGGGCGCACCTAGCGGGCGTTTCGAGCTGGGCAGTGGGCGCAATTACAACCGTGGTTTCCCAGTGCCATACCCGGAAATCGCCAGCCGGATCGAACACCTGCTCAGCCAGGACATCGACGCCAACCGTGAACTGATCCGCCAAGCCTGGGGCGAATGCCTGCGCGCCGCCCAGCCGATGGACGAATACCAGTCGCTGCAGCAGACCCTGATGCTGCTGGCCCACGATGCCGACATCGTGCTGGACCTGCACTGCTCACGCGAAGCGGCCATGCACCTCTACACCGGCGAATCGGTGTGGCCGACCATCGAGCCGTTGGCGCGCTACATCGGCGCCGAAGCGACCCTTCTGGCTACCGATTCCCAGGCCAATTCCTTTGATGAAGCGCTCTACCTGCTGTGGGTGAATCTGCGCGAGCGGTTTGGCGAGCGATTCCCGATCCCCGACAGCAGCATCGCCGTGACCGTGGAGCACCGTGGCCAGCGTGATGTGTCGTATGAACTGGCAGACCATGACGCCACGGCGATCATTGATTACCTGACCCACCTGGGCGCCATCGAAGGCACCCCACGACCGTTGCCCGCCTTGCGCAACCCGGCCACGCCGCTGGCGGGCAGCGAGCAGTTCTATGCGTCGAGCGCCGGGGTGCTGGTGCATCGCGCGGCGGTGGGCAGTCGTATTGAAGCGGGGCAGGCGTTGTTCGATATCGTCGATCCCCACAGTGGCAAGACCGTGACGATCAACAGCCATACCACCGGCGTGTTGTACATGCGCCGCGATGTGCGCTTTGTGAAACCGGGCGACCCCTTGGGCCGTGTTTCCGGCGCCACGCCGATCCGCAGCGGCAAGCTGCTGAGTGCGTGAATTGAAAGGCGATCACTGTAGGAGCTGGCAAGCCAGCGCCTGCAGTAGATCCTCACTATTTTTAGATTTTTATCAGGCAGGACACCCCATGCACCCCAACCCGGCAATCACCCTCGAAAACCAATTCTGCGCCCACAACTATTCGCCGCTGCCGGTGGTCATCGTCAAGGGCGAGGGCGTGTGGGCCATTGGCGATGATGGCAAGCGCTACCTGGACATGATGTCGGCCTATTCAGCCGTCAGTCATGGCCATGTGCACCCGCGTATCCGCGCCGCCGCCGTGGCGCAGATCGACAAGATCAGCGTGGTGTCGCGCGCGTTCTACAGTGAGCCACTGGGTAACTTCCTCAAGACGCTGTGCCGCATCAGCGGCTTCGATTCGGCATTGCCGATGAACAGCGGCGCCGAAGCCGTGGAGACCGCGATCAAGGCCGCCCGTCGCTGGGGCTATCGGGTCAAGGGCATCGCCGCGAACCAGGCGAAGATCGTGGTGGCCGACAACAACTTCCACGGGCGCACCTCGACCATCGTCGGCTTCTCGTCCGAGCCGGACTACAAGGCGGACTTCGGTCCGTTCTGCGACGGCTTCACCGAAGCGCGGTTTGGCGATATCGAGAGTTTTCGCCAGGCCATCACGGCTGATACCTGCGCGGTGCTGATCGAACCGATCCAGGGCGAAGCCGGTATTCGCGTGCCGCCGGCCGGGTTCCTGCGTGAGCTGCGTGCACTGTGCGACGCCACCAATACCTTGCTGATCCTCGATGAAATCCAGTCGGGCCTGGGCCGCACCGGCAAGTGGTTTGCCTTCCAGCACGAAGGCATTCGCCCGGATGCGCTGATCCTTGGCAAGGCGCTGGGCGGCGGGATCATGCCGGTGTCGGCGTTTGTCGCGGACCATTCGATCATGGACCTGTTCGATGCCGGCAGCCATGGTTCGACGTTTGGCGGTAACCCCTTGGCGGCGGCCGTTGGCCTGGAAGCCCTTAACGTGCTGGAAGATGAAGGCTTGATCGATAACAGCGCGCAATTGGGCCACTACCTGGTGGAGCGCCTGCGGGCGATGAATTCCCCGGCGGTCCGTGAGGTGCGTGGTCGCGGTTTGTGGGTGGGGGTGGAGCTGGACCGTGATGCACGGCCGATTTGCGAAGCGTTGCTTGCCGAAGGCCTGTTGACCAAGGAGACCCATGAAAACGTGCTGCGTATCGCGCCGCCGTTGTCCATCACCCGCGAGGAACTGGATTGGGGCCTGGCGCGTATCGAGCGGGTGTTCGGCCAACTATGAGCGACGTTCTCAACCATCTGGACATCGGCGGGCAGCGTTACGCCTATATCGATCTGCATAAACTGCTGACCCCGGTGCAGCTGCATCGGCTGCCTTATTGCCTGCGCATCCTGGTGGAAAACATCGCCCGTTGTGCCCCGGCCTCATTGCCGTCCGTGCTGGCGCGAGCCACCGGCAGCGGGCCGGACTGCGAGGTGCCATTCCAGCCCAACCGCCTGATGTTTCACGACACCACCTGCCTGCCGGCCCTGGCGGACTTTGCCGGCATGCGTGATGTGGTCGCGGAGCTGGGCGGCGACCCGACGGCGGTGAACCCGGCGATCCCGGCCGTGTTGACCATCGACCACTCGGTGATTGTCGAGCACTACGCCGAAGCCGGCGCGGTGGACGCCAACCTCGACATCGACTTTCGCCGCAACAGCGAGCGCTACCGGTTTATCAAATGGGCCGAGGCCAGCCTGGACAACTTCAAGGTGATCCCGCCGGGGACGGGGATCATCCACCAGATGAACATGGAATCCATCGCCCAGGTGGTATGGGAAAGCCCGGCCGCCGAGGGGGGCGTGCTGCTGCACCCGGACTGCATGGTTGCCACCGACAGCCATACGCCGATGATCAATGCCATCGGCGTGCTGGGCTGGGGCGTGGGCGGGCTCGAAGGGCAGGCGGCGATGCTCGGTGAGCCGGTGCCGATTGCCTTTCCCCAGGTCGTGGGGATTCGCGTCAGCAATGCCTTGCGGGCCGGTGTGACGGCGACGGACCTGGCATTGAGCGTGACCGAGTTGCTGCGCCAGCGCAGCATGGTCGGCAAGTTTGTCGAGTTCACCGGGCCGGGGCTGGCGTCGTTGAGTTGGGCGGCGCGGGGCACCGTGGCGAACATGGCGCCGGAGTATGGCGCGACGGTGGTGTTTTTTCCGTTTGATGACGAGACCCTTGCCTACCTGGAATTGACTGCGCGGCCGGCGCCATTGTTGGCCAAGGTGTCGACCTATATGGCGGCACAGTCGCTGTGGCGCCAGGCCGGCGAGCCCGAGCCGCAGTTCGATGAACTGATCGAGCTGGACTTGGCCCGGATTGAACCCAGTGTGGCCGGACCACACCAACCCCATCAGCGCCAGTCGCTGGCGCAGGCGGGCGCCTCGTTTCATCAGCATGTGCACGCTGAGGCCGGGCAGCAATTCTTCGAGCCGTCCTTTGAAGCGCCGTTGACCCACGGCGCGGTGGTAATGGCGGCGATCACCAGTTGCACCAACACGGCCAACCCGGCGCAGATGATCCAGGCCGGATTGCTGGCACGTCGTGCACGGGCACGCGGCGTGGGGCGCAAACCCTGGGTGAAGACTTCGCTGTCGCCGGGTTCGCGGGTGGTGGCGGACTATCTGGATGCGGCGGGTTTGTTGGCGGATTTTGCGGCGCTGGGCTTCGACCTGGCGGGCTTTGGCTGCATGACCTGTATTGGCAATTCCGGAAGCCTGGAGGCCCATGTGGAGGCCTTTGCCGAGCAAGGCCTCAAGGGTGTGGTGGTGCTGTCGGGCAATCGCAATTTCGAAGGACGGGTCAACCCCAAAGTCCCCGCCGGGTATCTGGCCTCGCCGGCGCTGTGCGTGGCCTATGCGATTGCCGGGAGCATTGATATCGACCTGTCCAGCAGTCCGCTGGCGTTGGATGCCCAAGGCACGCCGGTGTACCTGGAGGAGCTGATGCCCAGTGATGCCGAGGTGGCGGCGCACGTGGCGCAGGTGGTGCGCCCGGTGTTGTTCCAGCAACGCAGTGAACTGCTCTGGCAGGGCACGCCGCACTGGCAGGCGCTGGAGGCCGACGCCAGCGTGAGATTTGCCTGGAACCCGGATTCCACCTATTTGCGCCGCCCGCAGTACCTGGCGCAGGTGCCGCCCGTGCCGGCGGCGCGCCTGTCGGTGCGCAACGCGAGGGCGTTGGTGGTGCTTGGTGATAACGTCACCACGGACCATATTTCACCGGCGGGCACCATCCCTTCCGAGAGCCTGGCCGGTGCCTGGCTGCGCGAAAGGGGTGAGGCCGAGGCGGATTTAAACCAGTACTCGACACGGCGCAGCAACCACGAAGTGATGGTGCGTGGGGCCTTTACCAACCCGCGCCTGAACAACCTGCTGGACCCGACACAAACACCACGCCGAGGTGTGTGGGCGTGGAATGCCGACCACACGGACTACCAGCCGTTGTACCTGGCCGCGCAGAGCTACGCCGGCACGCCCACCGTGCTGTTTGCCGGGAGCAACTACGGCGCCGGTTCCAGCCGGGATTGGGCGGCGAAAGTGCTGAGCCTGTTGGGGATCAAGGCGGTGGTGGCGCGCAGTATCGAGCGCATTCATCGCAGTAACCTGATCGGCATGGGCGTGTTGCCGTTGGTGTTCAGCGCCGGGACGACGGTGCAGGACCTGGCGCTGGATGGCAGCGAGCGCTTGACGTTCCTGGGGCTGGAACACCTGCAGGTTGGCGAGAACCTGATCATCCTGCAGATCGATCGCGCCGATGGCCGTGTTGTCACGCACCGGCTGGTTTTGCGCCTCGACTCGTTGCAAGAGCTTGGGTACCTTGAGCACGGCGGCGTGCTGCCGTTTGTGATCCGCAAGACCGTGCAACGAACCCGCCCAGGAGCGCTCGATGATTGATCCCGCTGTACTGCAACAACTGGCCCCCGATGGCGTGCTGCGTGCCGCCATCAACTTCGGCAACCCGGTGCTGGCGCAACGCGGCGCAGGCGGTGAGCCACAAGGGGTGTCCGTGACGTTGGCCAAGGCCTTGGCTGAAGAGCTGGGTGTCGAGTTGGCGCTGATCACTTTCGAGGCGGCGGGCAAGGTCTTTGCTGCGCTGGCCGAGGATGCCTGGCGCGTGGCGTTCCTGGCCATCGAGCCGGTGCGTGAGCAGGAGATCGCGTTCAGTGCACCCTACGTGGCGATCAAGGGCACCTACCTCGTGGCGACGGATTCGCCCTTTACCCACGTCGCCCAATTGGATGCAGCGGGTCGACGCATCGCCGTCGGCCAAGGCGCAGCCTACGACCTGTACCTGAGCCGTACGGTGGCGCATGCCGAGCTGGTACGGGCGCCTACGTCGGCAGCAGCGGTGGACTGGTTTATCGCGCAAGGTCTGGATGCGGCGGCGGGGGTGCGGGACTTTCTGCGCACCCGCGTGAGCGCGCAATGGCGCCTGGTCGAGGATGACTTCATGACCATCCGCCAAGCCATGGCGGTACCGGTGGCGCATGCAGCCGCTGCCGCGTTCGTCAGGTCCTTTGTCGAACGGCAGAAAGAGAAGGGTGTGGTAAAGCGAGGTCTCGAGGCCTGCGGACAGAGCGCTGAATTACAGGCGACGTAGAAAGGATTTGACGATGTGCCGGGTGGCGTCGGTGGTGTCCAGTTCATCCACGGCGCCATAGGCGTACCACTGGCAATCGATGATTTCGTTGCACGGCCGCGCGTCGGCGATGTTCACCACCGAGGCCTCGAACACATGGTGTACGGTGTCGCGGGCCTTGAGCTCCTGCAGGTACAGCAAGCCGTCCACATTCAACCCGGTTTCTTCTTCCAGCTCGCGTTCGGCCGCGCCGACCGGGCGCTCGTTCCGTTCGACCTTGCCGCCCGGCAATGCCCATTTTGACCTGGCCTTGCGCACGAAGAGGATATGTCCCTCGTGTTCGCAAATGACCGTTGCGCGTATTTTCATCGTCTGTGCCCCCGCAGCGGGATGAGTGTCATAAAAGTGTAATGCAAATGTCATGCTAAGTGGTTATGGCGTACCGGGTTGGGGATGTGGATACTGCCTGATTGATGAAAACGGACGAGGACAACAGATGAACACCGTACGTTGGGGCATGATCGGCTGTGGCAGTGTCACTGAACTGAAGAGTGGACCCGCCTTCTATAAAGCGCCAGGTTCGGCGCTGGTCGCCGTGATGGGGCGCCGCGAGGCAGCCGTGCGCGATTATGCGGCGCGCCATGGCATTGCCCGTTTCTATACCGACGCCCAGGCACTGATCGACGACCCTGAAGTGGACGCGGTGTATATCGCCACACCGCCCGACAGCCACCTCGAGTACAGCCTGATGGTGGCGGCGGCCGGCAAGCATTGCTGTGTCGAGAAGCCCATGTCGCTGAATGCCGAGCAGAGCGCGTTGATGCAGCGCACGTTCGAACGGGCCGGGCTGCACCTGTTTGTCTCCTACTATCGTCGCTCGCTGCCGCGCTTCCAGCAGGTACGCGAGTGGCTGCAGGCGGGACGCATCGGCCAACTGCGCCACCTGACCTGGACCTTGTGCAAGCCTCCGGGGGCCGACGACGCCAGCGCCGCCAACTGGCGCACCGACCCACTGATTGCCGGTGGCGGTTACTTTGCCGACCTGGCCAGTCACGGCTTTGACCTGTTCCAGTACCTGGCCGGGGATATCGTCGAGGTCTCGGGCTTTACCGCGCGCCAGGCCGGGCGCTATGCGGCGGAAGATGCAGTGACGGCCTGCTGGACCTTTGGCTCGGGCGCCCTGGGCATGGGCTGCTGGAACTTCGTCGCGGACCGCAAGGAAGACCGCGTCGAGCTGATCGGCAGCCGTGGTCGCATTCAGTTCTCGGTGTTCGAAGACCAGCCGCTGCGCCTGGAAGCCGAGACCCAGGAAGTGCTCGAAGTACCGTGCCACGCGCATATCCAGTGGCACCACGTGCTGGCGATGAATGCACACATTCGCGGCGAGGCCGAGCATCCTTCGCTGGCCATCGAGGCGTTGAAGACGGATCGGATTCTCGACAAGGTGCTATTACGCAACCCCCACCATCCTGGGTAGTCGCGATAAAAAAAGGTTTTTTCAAGGAACAGGCCGATGAAATACTGGATGGTGGTGTGGCTGGTGCTGGCGACCGGCGCAGTGGCAGCCCCGCGTGAACAGGGCACGCCGGGGGAGTTTGATTTCTATGTGCTGTCGTTGTCGTGGTCGCCGACGTTTTGCCTGACGCACCCGGACAACGAACAGTGCTCGGGCAAGGGCTATGGGTTTGTGCTGCACGGCCTGTGGCCGCAATACGCGCGAGGAGGGTGGCCGGCGAGCTGTGCGCCGCAGTCGTACCTGAGCCGGGAAGCAATGGACAAGGGCGCGACGTTGTTCCCGACGCGTGCGCTGCTCAAGCACGAATGGGCCAAGCATGGCACCTGCAGCGGGCTTGAACCGCTGGCGTACCTGGAAAAAACCGACGCGGCGTTGGGCGTGGTTGCCATTCCACACCAATTGCAGCCGTTCAACACACCGCCGTCGTTGCCGGCTCGCGAGATCGAGGCGCTGTTTCGCCAGAGCAACCCGCGCATGGGCAATCACGGTGTGGCGGTCATCTGCAAAGGCAAGGTGCTGTCGGAGGTGCGGGTGTGCCTGACCAAGGACCTGGCCTTCGCCGGCTGTCCGCGCAGTGTCAAAAGCCAGTGCCGCGAGGGTGAAATCCGCATTCCGGCCCAGCGCTAGGGCCGCATCGCCACGCGATGATGCTCATCAAAATCCTCGGCCAACTGCGCCAGGGTGACCTTGCCGAGGCGCTTCAACAACAGCGCCTGGGCTTGTTCGAAGGCGTCGGTGAGCGCCGCGTTCTTCATGGCGGCCCATATGGATCAGCACATGCAGCCTGCGCAACGTGACGCGTCCCTCGCCGCCGGCTCCGTGGTGCTGGCCGTGGCCGAGGGTGTGCGCGCCGGGGTCGGCGCGCATTTTTCGCTGGTCAGCGGTTGAGGTAGACCGGGCTGTCGGTGGACAGCGACGCCTTCACCGCGTGGGTCATGTCGGTGATCAACACTTCTTCGCGGTCCTCGCCCAGGGCTTGCAGGGTGAGGGCGACCACTTCCTGGGGCGTGCTTTTAGGCGCCTGCACATCAGCGACCATGTCGGTGTCGATGTAGGCCGGGTGCACGCCGATCACCAGGGTGTTCTGCTCGCGCAACTCGCCGCGCAGGCCGTTGGTCAGCCCCCACTGGGCGGATTTCGAAGTGCTGTAGCCACCGGCGCCCGGCGGGCTCAGCCAGCTCAGCACCGAGAGGATATTGATCAGCGCGCCGCCGCCCTGTTTGGCCAGGATCGGCGCAAAGGCACGGCTCAGGCGCAGGGTGCCGAAGGTGTTCACGTCAAAGTGCTGTTGCAGGTTTTCGACACTGTCTTCGGCCAGCAACGAACCGTACTTCAGGAAGCCCGCATTGTTGATCACCACACTGACGTCCGCGCACTGCTCGGCGGCGTGCTGCACGCTGGCCGCGTCGGTGATGTCGAGGGCAATCGGGGTGCTGCCGGGAATGTCCACACTGCGCGGATCCCGCGCACCGGCGTAGACCTTGGCGGCGCCGGCTGCCAGCAGGGCGGTGACGAAGGCTTTACCCAGGCCGCGATTGGCGCCGCTGACCAATACCACTTTTCCACGAATATCCATGATGAACTCCAGGCTGCGAATTAGGTTTAATGATGAAACCGTTTTTATCCTGAGGCTGTAGGTCCTATAATGCAACCAGATTTTTCAATGCCGGGAGGCCCGACGATGAAACGCAAATGCCTGGAAGGCGATGGCTGCCCCGTTGCCCGTGCCCTGGACGTGGTGGGCGACTGGTGGACGCTGTTGATCATCCGCGATGCATTCGCCGGCGTGACGCGCTTCGGTGATTTCCAGAAGCACCTGGGCGTGGCTAAAAACATCCTTGCCACGCGCCTCAAGGACATGGTCGAGCAGGGCCTGCTGCAAACCAGCGAAGTCGGTGCGCGCAGTGAATATCAGCTGACCGACAAGGGCCGCGCGCTGATGCCGGTGCTGGTGACGCTGGCGCAGTGGGGGGAGGCGCACACGCAACCCGAACAGGCCGGCGCGCGCGTGCTGGATGCGCGCTCGCTCAAGCCGCTGCGCAAGGTCGAGATCCTGGCCGAGGATGGCCGGGTGCTGGGCCTCGACGATATCGTCACGCAGGTCAGCTAGGCGCGATTGCGGTCTATGTGATCTGTGGGCGCGCAGTGAGTGCGCGCCGACAGGGGGCAGGGTCTATTTGCTATCGAGGAAGCCCAGCAGCGCTGCATTGAACAACGCCGGGTCCTGCAGGAAGGCAAAGTGGCTGGTGTTCGGCAGGATCAGCAGGCCGGCCCCTGGGATGGTGGCCGCCATGTACTCGGTGTGCTCGCGCTTGATCGCTTCGTCATGGTCGCCGTCGGCAATCAGGATTGGCGTCTTGATGCTCGCCAGCTGGGCGTCGGTCCAGTTCGGTTGGCTGGCCCACATATGGCTGATCTGCTCGACGAATGCATCGTACTCTTTAGGCGTCGGCGACAGCTTGGCGTACTCCTTGCCGGCGCGTTCGATGAAGGCGGCGAAGGTCGGGTTTTTCTCTACGCCGTCCTTGACCCCGGCGGTCTGGGTGTTGGCGGCGAACGCGAACACCTTGCCGATCCGGTCCGGGTGACGCAGGGCCAGGTCGATGCCGATGATGGCGCCGTCGCTCCAGCCGACAATATCGGCACGCGGGATCTTCAGGCTGTCGAGCACGGCCACCACGTCATCGGCCATCAGGTCGTAGCCGTAGGGTTTATCGTCCCGCGAGCTGCGCCCGTGGCCACGGCTGTCGAGGCTGATCACCGTGTGCTTGGCCGCCAGCGCCTTGACCTGGTTGCCCCAGTAATCGGAGTTGGACAGCCCACCGTGCAGCAGCACCACCGGCGATCCATGCCCGGTGCGGGTGTAGTAGACCTTGATGCCGTTGACGGCGGCGTAGCCGGTTTTGGCGCCGGCCACCGGGGCAGGCGTCGGCGGCAGGGTTTCCCAGCGTTCAGCGGCCTGGACCGCAGAGAAAGACAGCAACAGGCAGGCAGTTGCCAGCAGGCGACGTGACATGGCGATTCCTTTGATTGCAGTGAGTAGGCGCTGAACTCTAGCACCGGCCCAGGCGTGGGAAATACGCATTTTTGCCTATTGAGATCGGCATTCTGAAAGAAAAAAATGCAGTTATATCAATGGAATAAAAGCGTCTAAAGCGCCCGGGCCAGAACGGTTTCACCGCCGTTGTCTGTCCCATGCCGTGAGCGGTGCGAGGCCGACTCCAGGGGCGCACACAAAATACTTCGACAAGGGTCATTTTGTTCAATACCCCGCGTGCCTTGCCCTTTAACGTGGCTCCATCGTCATCTGCCCGAATAAAAAGGAACTGCAATGAGCTTGATCATTTCCATGGCCGCCTTCGCACTGGCCACCTCGATCACACCCGGACCGGTCAATGTGGTGGCCCTGAGTTCAGGCGCGCGCTTCGGTTTTGTCGCCAGCCAGAAACACGTGTTTGGCGCCGCCGTCGGCTTCACCTTGTTGCTGGTGTTGATTGGCCTGGGGCTGCATGAAGTGCTGGTGCGCTGGCCGCTCCTGACGCAGTTGATCCAGTGGGGCGGGGTGGCCTTCTTGCTCTACATGGCCTGGAAACTCGCGGTGGACGATGGCCGCCTGGACGCGGACGGCAGCGCGACGGCGCCGTCGATGCTCTACGGCGCGATCATGCAATGGCTCAACCCCAAGGCCTGGCTGGCCTGCGTGGCGGGCATGGGCCTGTTTGTGGCGGACGGCGATGCTCGGCAGGTCTGGCTGTTTGCCGGCCTTTACCTGGTGATCTGCTACCTGTCGGTGGCGTGCTGGGCCTATGCCGGCACGTTCCTGCGCCGCTACCTGGGCAACCCCCAGGGTGTGCGTGTATTCAACCGCTCGATGGCCGCGTTGCTGGTGGCCAGTGTGGGTTATTTGCTGATGGCTTGAGGACGTCGCGGTACTGCCCCGGCGTGGCCGCGAAATGCTGCTTGAAGGCGCGCTGGAAATGCGCCTGGTCGGCAAAGCCTGCGGCCAGGGCGACATCGGCGATCAGCTTGCCGTTGCGCAGTTGGGTGCGTGCAAACTGGATGCGCCGGTTGACCAGGAAGGCATGCGGGGTCAGCCCGTAATACTGTTTGAAGGCGCGGATCAGGTACGACGGCGACAGCTCGGCGGCCAGGCAGATATCTTCCAGCTTCAGGGCCTGGGTGCAGTGTTCGCGGATGTAGTCGGCGGCCCGTTCCAGCTTGTGGTTGACCTCGCGCATCGGGGCGGGTGAAGGGTTCAGGCGTTGCTGCACTTCGCTGAAATAACTCACCAGCGCGCTTTGCTTTTGCAGGTGTTCGGCCTGCTCATCCACCAGCATCCGGTACAGCTCCAGCAAGCCCTCGTACAGCACCGGGTCGCGCGTGTAGGGCGTATTGAATGGCCGGTAACCCTGGTCGGTGCTGAACCCCAGTTGGTACTGCAGGTCGGTCAGCCAGGGCGTGTCGATGTACAGCATCTTGTAGGACCATCGCTCGTTGTCGATGGGATTGCAGGCGTGCACATCGCCGGGGTTCATCAACACCACCGTGCCGGCGCTGATCTCGAACGTCTCTGCACCGTAGTGGTAATAACTGCGCCCCGTGGTGACCACCCCGATGGAGAAGTGCTCGTGGGCATGGCGCGTGTAGGTGACCTTGCGCCCATCGGCGATGGTGCGCGCTTCGATGAACGGCAAGCGCTCGTCGCGCCAGAAGCGCGGCGAGTGCGAAGGGTGAGCAAGGCTGTCCAGCGACATGGCGGCAGTTCCATCCCTTGAGCGAGTGAAGGGGATGATTGCACAGACCGCCCGGGGCGTCAGCCTAGAAATCCCACTTGGTCGCCAGCTGCAGGCTGCGCGGTTCGCCATAGAAACCGGTGCCGAAGTTGCCCAGGCCCGTGTAGTACTTCTTGTCGAAGAGGTTCTTCACGTTCAGCGTGGTGCTCAGGTGGTCGTTGAAGCGATAGCGTGCCATCAGGTCGACCAGGTAGTAGCTGTCCTGCGTGATGCGCGAATCGTGGCCGAAGTTGACCGTGTCATTCGGGTCCGGCTGGAACACCTTGCCGAAGAACTCACTCTGCCAGTTCACACCGCCGCCCACGGTGATGTTGTCCAGGGCGCCCGGCAGGCGATAGGCGCTGAACAGCCGTACGACTTGTTGCGGCGTGGTGGTCTGCAGCACCGAGCTGTAGACGTAGCCGTCATTGGCATCGCGGGTGTGCTGGTAGGTGTAGCCGGCGGAGATATTCCAGCCGTCGAGCACTTCGCCCGACAGCTCGGCTTCGAAGCCTTTGGTGGTGGCGCCGGCGATGGGGCGGTAGATCGAGTCGCTCTCGAAGCCCGAGACGTACTCGGCCACGTTGTCCTGTTCGATGCGGAATGCGGCAAAGCTGGCATTCAGGCGGCCGCCGTAGAACGCTGCCTTGAGCCCCGCTTCATAGGTCTGGCCTTCGACCGGGTCGAGCAGCTTGCGGTCGGCATCCTTGCTGGTTTGCGGGCGATAGATCTGGGTATAGCTGGTGTAGACCGACCAGGTGTCGTTCAGGTCATAGACGACCCCGGCATAGGGCGTGACCACGCCACTCTGGTGGTAGGTGGCGCGGTTGTCGGCCTGGGCGGGGTCAAAGAAATCGGTGGTGTCGGTGCCGCTGAAATTGCTCACGCGCGCGCCGAGGATCACCGCCAGGTCATCGGTCGGTTTCAGGCGAGTGGCGAGGTAGGCGCCGGTCTGGCGTTGCACGATATCGTTCTGGC
Organism: Pseudomonas sp. GW821-FHT05D12; assembly: GCF_059419825.1. Lineage (NCBI taxonomy): Bacteria > Pseudomonadati > Pseudomonadota > Gammaproteobacteria > Pseudomonadales > Pseudomonadaceae > Pseudomonas > Pseudomonas sp. GW821-FHT05D12. The sequence goes on from NZ_JBWKSN010000008.1 coordinate 87,613, forward strand.
CGCTGCGTGGGATGTCGGGCTTGGGGTATTCGCCGTGCCAGTCAAAGATGCTGCCGCCCACCGGTGGGTAGATCGAACCGTATACCGGCACGTCCTGTTTCGAGCGGGTGGCCATGAAGCCCATGATCAATTCGTGCTCGCGGCCGAACAGGCTGAACGGCCCGCTGAGGTTGACGTCCAGGGTGTTCTGCACCTGGTCGCCCTTGTACTTGCCCATGAACATGTACATGCCCTCGCCGCTGACCGGATCGGGGTTGCCGCCACTCGCGGAGGCGAGCAGGGTGTCGTGCTGGCTGCGCTTGCGGTCGAGGCTGACTTTGAGCGACCAGTCATAGGCGAGCTTCTGCTGCACCGAGGCGAAGATCGTCTGGTTCTGGAAGTCGCGACGGCTCCAGTCGGCGGCCGGGTTGAACGATCGCGAGAAGTTCGTGCGCGAGCCGTCGCTGAAGTACATCGGGAAACCGGTCCAGCTGGCGCCGCGCGAGCGGGTGTCCTGCTGGTCGATGCCGAAGGTCAGCAGGGTGTCGGGGGTGAGATCCGCTTCGAGGATGCCGTAGGCGATGTCCTTGGTGTTCTGGTAGTGGTCCAGGTACGACTGGCGATCCTGGTACACGCCGACAAAGCGCCCGCGCACATTGCCAGACTCGGTCAGGGGGCCGGAGATATCGCCTTCGGTGCGGTAATTGTCCCAGGAACCGAAGGTCTGGGTGACCGACGCCTTGAAGTCGCGGGTAGGTTTTTTGCGGATCAGGTTGACGGTGGCCGAGGGGTCGCCGGAGCCGCTCAACAGGCCCGCCGACCCCTTGATGATTTCCAGGTGGTCGTACACCGCCATGTCGGTACTGGTGGTGCCGTAGTCGTACACGCCGTCATAGGTGGAGTTGACGCCGTCGTACTGGAAATTGGTGATCGGCAAGCCCCGGCTGGAGAACTCCCAGCGCTCGCTGTCGTAGTTCTGCACACTGACGCCCGGGGCGCGGCGCAGGGTGTCGGCGATGTTGTTGGAACCCTGGTCGTCCATCTGCTGGCGGGTGATCACGGTGACCGACTGCGGGGTTTCGCGCATCGACAGCGGCAGGCCGGTGGCCGACGCCATGGAGCCTGTGGTGTAGGCGTGGGTGTCTTCGGTGGTGGCGCCCAGGTCCTGGCCGGAAATGGTGGTAGCACCAAGCTCCAGGGCGCCGGTGTTGGCCGGGACCGGTTCGAGTACGTAGCCGTTGTTGCCTTGGGGCAGGGCTTGCAGGCCGCTGCCCTGCAACAGGCGCTGCAAGCCGCTGGCCGCGGTGTAGTTGCCATTCAGGCCTGGGCTGGTTTTACCTGCGGCGAGGCTGTTGTGCCCGGCGATGAAAATACCCGACTGCTCGGCAAAGCTGTTCAGCACATTGACCAGGGAGCCGGCGGCAATACGGTAGCTGCGCGCGGCTTCCTGGGTCGATGGTGTTTCGGCGGCGTGCAGCGTCGGTGCGCCGAGGCAAAACAGCGAGGTGGCCAACGCCAGTGGGCGCAGCGCGAAGCGAGCAGGTTGCGGCATGAATGTTTCCCTTTGGATCAAATCGATCGGCGAATTGAAAGCGTCTGCAGGGTTAACCGAACGAGTTTTGAAAAAGGGCACTGGCGGTTGAAGATTTTTTCACTGGGGGCTGACGGTGACCCACCACGGCAGCAACCGGTCGACGCGAATCGGCAACGCGGCTTGCAGCAGGCGCAGGGCGTGGTCGCTGTCCTTGAGCGGGAATGAACCCATTACCGGCAACTGCGCCACGGCCGGGTCGCAACCCAGGTGGCCGGGACGATAACGGTTGAGCTCGGCGACCAGCTCGCCCAGCGCCAGGTTGTCGGCCAACAGCACGCCACGGCTCCAGGCCTCACGGGCGGGAGAGGCCGGGGCGGTCGGGTCGAAACCGTTGCGGGTGAACCTGACCTGCTGGCCTGCCTCGATGATGCGCACCTGCTGGTTGAGGGTGCTGACCTGCACCCGGCCTTCGAACACGTTGAGTTGGGTATGCTCGTCGCCCTGCAGCACGCTGAAGCGGGTGCCCAGCGCCTGCAGCCGGCCGTATTCGGTGTCCACCAGGAATGGGCGGCTGGCGTCCTTGGCCGTGTCGATCAGCACTTCGCCAAAGCGCAGGCGCAGCAAGCGTTGCGTCGTATCGAAGCGCACATCCAGCGCGCTCAGGGCGTTAAGCCATACATGGCTGCCATCGGCCAGCAAGGCGTCGCGGGTTTCGCCGCTGGCAGTGGCGTAGTCGGCGCTCCAGCCGCCCACCAGCCGGGGCAGGGCGGTGTTGCGCCAGGTGCCCCAGGCCAGCGTCGAACCGGCGCACAGCACCAGCAAGGTCTTGAGGGTCTGGCGCCGTGAACTGCGCAGTGCACGGCCGGCGCCCTGGGAATGCTCCATCAACGGTGCGAAGCGCTGGCTGACGCGCTCCACATAGTGCCAGGCCGCCAGGTGCTCGGGGTTCTGCATCAACCAGGATTGCCAGCGTTGCTGCTCCTGGGCGCCGCTCGGGTCCTGCAGGCGCACGTACCACTGCGCGGCCTGTTCCAGGCTCGCGTGGCTGAGTTTGCCGGTGCGGCTCATTGCACCAGCATCCCGTCGAGCTCGGCTTCGAGGATCGCGCAATGCAGCAAGGCCTGGGCCATGTACTTCTTGACCATGCGCTCGCACACGCCCAACTGTTGCGCGATCTGTTTGTAGGTCAGGCCATGCAGTTGCGCGAGCAGGAAGGCTTGGCTGACCTTTTTCGGCAGGCGGGCGAGCATGGCATCCACTTCGTAGAGGGTCTCGACGATGATGGCGCGCTGTTCCGGCGATGGCTGCGTCGCCTCCGGGCCCAGCGCCAGGCTGTCGAGCCAGGCTTTCTCCAGCTGGCGACGACGCCAATGGTCGATGCACAACCCGCGGGCAATGGTGGCCAGGTAAGAGCGCTGGCGCACGTGATCGGTCTCGGCGGGGGGCCGGCTGAGGATGCGGATAAAGGTGTCGTGAGCCAGGTCAGCGGCATCCCAGCGATCGTTCAGGCGTCGGCGCAACAGGCCAAGCAACCAGCTGTGGTGGGAACCGTAGAGGTGGGTGAAAGAGGTCGACACAATATCCATCCAGCGCAAAAGAATTGGCGTAAATAAGAATTGGTCGCGATTAAAGCAAAGGGCGGGAAGGTGCGCAAATGATATTGGTTTGCTTCCAGGTGGGAGCGGGCTCCCACCTGGGAGTGCAGTGCGTCAGGCCGGTACCAGGAAGGCAGCCTCCAGCAACTGCCGGGTGTAGGCGTGCTGCGGGTCGGCGAAAATCGCCTGGGCGTCGCCTTGTTCCACCACCTGCCCCTGGTTGACCACCATCAACTGGTGGCTCAGCGCCTTCACCACCGACAGGTCATGGCTGATGAACAGGTAAGTCAGGTTGTACTTGGCCTGCAGGCTGCGCAGCAATTCCACCACTTGGCGCTGTACGGTGCGGTCCAGCGCCGAGGTGGGTTCGTCGAGCAGGATCAGGCGTGGCTTGAGCACCAGCGCGCGGGCGATGGCGATGCGTTGACGCTGGCCCCCGGAGAACTCGTGGGGGTAGCGATTGCGCGACGCCGGGTCGAGGCCGACCTCTTTGAGCGCGGCGATGATCGCCGCTTCCTGCTCGGCCGGTGTGCCCATCTTGTGGATGCGCAGGCCTTCGCCGACGATCTCGCTCACGCACATGCGTGGGCTGAGGCTGCCGAACGGGTCCTGGAACACCACCTGCATTTCGCGGCGCAACGGGCGTACCTGTTGCTGGCTGAGCGTGTCCAATTGCTGGCCTTCAAAGCGGATTCCGCCCTTGCTGGCGATCAAGCGCAAGATGGCCAGGCCCAGGGTGGATTTACCCGAGCCGCTTTCACCGACGATGCCCAGCGTCTGCCCCTGCGGCAGGCTGAAGTTGATGCCGTCCACCGCCTTGACGTAATCGACGGTGGTGCGCAAAAAGCCTTTCTTGATCGGGAACCACACCTTGAGGTCATCGACCTCCAGCAACGGCGGACCGATAGCGTTGCTGGCCGGCCCGCCGCTGGGCTCGGCTGCCAGCAGCTCCTGGGTGTAGGGGTGCTGCGGCGCCTGGAACAGCGTCTCGCAATCGGCCTGTTCAACGATGCAGCCCTGTTGCATCACGCACACCCGATGGGCGATGCGCCGCACCAGGTTGAGGTCGTGGCTGATCAGCAGCAAGGCCATGCCCAGGCGTGCCTGCAGCTCCTTGAGCAACTCCAGGATCTTCAACTGCACGGTGACGTCGAGGGCGGTGGTCGGCTCGTCGGCGATCAACAACTCCGGCTCGTTGGCCAGTGCCATGGCGATCATCACCCGCTGGCGCTGGCCGCCAGACAACTCATGGGGCAGGGCCTTGAGGCGCTTGTGCGGCTCGGGGATGCCCACCAGTTCCAGCAGTTCCAGGGTGCGCTGGGTCGCGACCTTGCCGGTGAGGCCTTTGTGCAGGCCGAGTACCTCGTTGATCTGCTTCTCGATGTTGTGCAGCGGGTTCAGCGAGGTCATCGGCTCCTGGAAGATCATCGCGATGCGGTTGCCGCGAATGTGCCGCAGGGTTTTTTCCTTGAGCGTCAACAGGTCTTGCCCGGCGTACTCGATGGTGCCCGACGGATGCCGAGCCAACGGGTAGGGCAGCAGGCGCAGGATCGAGTGGGCGGTCACCGATTTGCCGGAGCCGCTTTCGCCGACCAGCGCCAGGGTTTCGCCGCGCTTGATGTCGAAGCTGACGTTGTTCACCACTCGGTGGTGATGCTCGCCGGTGACGAACTCGACAGAGAGGTCGCGGATTTCGATCAGATTGTCCTGATTCATCTCATTTCCTCGGGTCGAAGGCATCGCGAGCGGACTCGCCGATAAACACCAGCAGACTCAACATGATCGCCAGCACGGCAAACGCGCTCATGCCCAGCCACGGCGCCTGCAGGTTGGATTTGCCCTGGGCCACCAGTTCACCCAGCGACGGTGAGCCCGCCGGCAAGCCGAAGCCGAGGAAGTCCAGGGCGGTGAGGGTGCCGATGGCGCCGGTGAGAATGAACGGCATGAAGGTCATGGTCGAGACCATGGCATTGGGCAGGATGTGGCGGAACATGATCGCGCCGTTCTGCATGCCCAGTGCCCGGGCCGCGCGTACGTATTCCAGGTTGCGCCCCCGCAGGAACTCGGCGCGCACCACGTCCACCAGGCTCATCCAGGAAAACAGCAGCATGATCCCCAGCAGCCACCAGAAGTTGGGCTGCACGAAGCTGGCGAGGATGATCAGCAGATACAGCACCGGCAACCCGGACCAGATTTCCAGGAAGCGCTGCCCGGCCAGGTCGACCCAGCCGCCATAGAAGCCCTGCAGGGCGCCGGCGATCACACCGATGATCGAGCTGAGCACGGTCAGCGTCAGGGCGAACAGTACCGACACACGAAAGCCATAGATCACACGCGCGAGCACGTCACGGCCCTGGTCATCGGTACCCAGCAGGTTCACCGCGGACGGTGGCGCCGGGGCCGGTACTTTGAGGTCGTAGTTGATGCTCTGGTAGCTGAACGGGATAGGCGCCCACAAAGTCCAGGCATCCTTGGCCTTGAGCAATTCCTGGATATACGGGCTCTTGTAGTTGGCTTCCAGCGGGAATTCGCCGCCGAAGGTGGTCTCCGGGTAGCGCTTGAGCGCCGGGAAATACCAGTCGCCATCGAAGTGCACGGCCAGCGGCTTGTCGTTGGCGATCAACTCCGCGCCCAGGCTCAGCACAAACAGGATCAGGAACAGCCACAGCGACCACCAGCCGCGCTTGTTGGCCTTGAACCGCTCGAACCGGCGGCGATTGAGGGGGGATAGATTCATCTCAATGCTCCCGGCTGGCGAAGTCGATGCGTGGATCGACCAGGGTGTAGGTGAGGTCGCCGATCAGTTTCACGATCAGCCCCAGCAGGGTGAAGATAAACAGCGTGCCGAACACCACCGGGTAGTCGCGGTTGATGGCCGCTTCAAAGCTCATCAGGCCGAGGCCGTCGAGGGAGAAGATCACTTCGACCAGCAAGGAGCCGGTGAAGAAGATGCCGATGAACGCCGAGGGGAAGCCCGCGATCACCAGCAACATTGCATTGCGGAACACGTGGCCGTAGAGCACGCGGCGGTTGGTCAATCCCTTGGCCTTGGCGGTGACCACGTACTGCTTGTTGATCTCGTCAAGAAAGCTGTTCTTGGTCAGCAGGGTCATGGTGGCGAAGTTACCGATCACCAGCGCGGTGATCGGCAGCGCCAAGTGCCAGAAGTAGTCGAGAATCTTGCCGCCCCAACTCAGCTCGTCGAAGTTGTTGGACGTCAGCCCGCGCAACGGGAACCAGTCGAAATAACTGCCGCCGGCAAACACCACGATCAACAGGATCGCAAACAGGAACGCCGGGATCGCGTAGCCGACGATGATCGCCGAGCTGGTCCACACATCAAAGTGGCTGCCGTGTCGCGTGGCCTTGGCGATCCCCAGCGGGATCGACACCAGGTACATGATCAGCGTGCTCCACAGCCCGAGGGAAATGGACACCGGCATCTTTTCCTTGATCAGGTCGATGACCTTGGCGTCGCGGAAGAAGCTGTCGCCGAAATCCAGCGTGGCGTAGTTCTTGACCATGATCCACAGGCGTTCCGGCGCCGACTTGTCGAAGCCGTACATCTTCTCGATTTCCTTGATCAGCGCCGGGTCCAGGCCCTGGGCGCCACGGTAGCTGGAGCCGGCCACCGCGACTTCGGCACCGCCGCCGGCGATGCGGCTGGTGGCGCCTTCAAAGCCTTCGAGCTTGGCGATCATCTGCTCGACCGGCCCACCGGGCGCGGCCTGGATGATCACAAAGTTGATCAGCAGGATGCCGAACAGCGTGGGGATGATCAGTAACAGGCGGCGAATAATATAGGCCAGCATTCAATCGCCTCCGCTCGCCGGATCGGCGGTCTGGGTGGTGTCCACGGTTACCGCCGGCTTGGCATCGGGCTTGGCCCACCAGGTGGCAGTGCCGACGTCATAGCGCGGTGAGACCTTCGGGTGGCCGAGGTGGTCCCAGTACGCCACGCGGTAGGTCTTGATGTGCCAGTTGGGGATCACGTAGTAACCGAACTGCAGCACACGGTCCAGGGCCTTGGCGTGGGCCACCAGGCTTTGGCGCGAGTCGGCGTCGATCAGCTCTTCCACCAGTTGGTCGACGGCCGGGTCCTTGAGCCCCATGTAGTTGCGGCTGCCGGGCTTGTCGGCGCTGGACGACGACCAGAATTCGCGCTGCTCGTTACCCGGTGAGGTGGACTGCGGGAAACTGCCGACCAGCATGTCGAAGTCCCGCGAGCGAATACGGTTGACGAACTGCGAGACGTCGACCCGGCGGATCACCAGGTCGATGCCCAGGTCGGCGAGGTTGCGCTTGAAGGGCAGCAGGATGCGTTCGAACTCGGTCTGGGCGAGCAGGAACTCGATGGTCACCGGTTTGCCGGTGGTGTCGACCATCTTGTCGTCGACGATGCGCCAGCCGGCTTCCTGCAGCAGTTGATAGGCCTCGCGCTGCTGAGTGCGGATCATGCCGCTGCCGTCGGTTTTGGCCGGTTCGAAGGCCTGGGTGAAGACCTCGGCGGGGATCTTGTCGCGCAGCGGCTCGAGGATCTTCAGCTCATCCGGTCCGGGCAGGCCGGTGGCGGCCATTTCGGAGTTTTCGAAATAACTGCGGGTACGGGTGTAGGCGCCGTTGAACAGCTGTTTGTTGCTCCATTCGAAGTCCAGCAACAGGCTGATCGCCTTGCGCACGCGCACATCCTGGAACATCGGCTTGCGCGTATTGAACACAAAGCCCTGCATGCCGGTGGGGTTGCCGTTGGGGATTTCTTCCTTGATCAGCCGGCCCTGGGCCACTGCCGGAATGTTGTAGGCGTTGGCCCAGTTCTTGGCACTGAACTCCAGCCAGTAATCGAACTGCCCGGCCTTCAACGCTTCCAGGGAGACGGTGCTGTCGCGGTAGTAGTCGGTGATGCGGTTATCGAAATTGTAGAAACCTTTAGTGATCGGCAGGTCCTTGGCCCAGTAGTCCTTGACCCGCTCGTAGCGGATCATGCGCCCGGCCTTGACCTCGGCGACCTGGTACGGCCCGCTGCCCAGCGGCACCTCCAGGTTGCCCTTGGCAAAATCACGCGTGGCCCACCAGTGCTTGGGCAATACCGGCAGTTGCCCGAGGATCAGTGGCAATTCACGATTGTTGGTGCGCTTGAACTTGAACAGCACGCGCAGTGGGTCCTCGGCGACCACTTCGTCGACGTCGGCATAGTAGGTGCGGTAGATCGGCGAGCCTTCCTTGAGCAGGGTCTGGAAGGTGAACACCACGTCTTCGGCACGGATCGGGTGGCCGTCGTGGAAGCGCGCTTCGGGGCGCAGGTAGAAGCGCACCCAACTGTTGTCCGGGGCCTTTTCGATCTTGCCGGCGACCAGCCCGTACTCCGTGATCGGTTCGTCCAGGCTCTGCATGGCCAGGGTGTCGTAGATCAGCCCCAGGTTGTCGGCGGGCACGCCCTTGCTGATGTACGGGTTGAGGCTGTCGAAGCCGCCCATGCTCGACTCGCGGAAGGTGCCGCCCTTGGGCGCGTCCGGGTTGACGTAGTCGAAGTGCTTGAAGTCGGCGGGGTATTTCGGCGGTTCGTTGTAGAGCGTCAACGCATGTTGCGGGGCGGCCTGGGCCGCGGTGCACAGCAACAGGCCGCCAAGCAGGGCAGTACGCAAATACATCATTGGGCTTTCTCCGAAGCTTTCAGCCACCACGCGCTTAGGCCCAGGCTATAGGGCGGCGTGGTGACAAAGGCGAACCGGTTGCGGTACGCCAAGCGATGATAGTTGAGGTACCAGTTGGGAATACTGTAGTGCTGCCACAGCAGCACCCGGTCCAGGGCGCGACCGGCCGCCAGTTGTTCTTCGCGGGTCTTGGCCGCCAGCAGTTGTTCCAGCAGGTGATCGACGATGGGGTTGTTGATGCCTGCGTAGTTCTTGCTGCCCTTGATGGCGGCCTGGCTGGAGTGGAAGTACTGCCATTGTTCGAGGCCGGGGCTCAAGGTCTGGTTGAGGGTGATGAGGATCATGTCGAAGTCGAACTGGTCCAGGCGCTGCTTGTACTGCGCGCGGTCAACCGTGCGCAGGCGCGCGTCGATGCCGATGCTGATCAGGTTCTCGACGTAGGGCTGCAGGATGCGCTCCAGGTTCGGGTTGACCAGCAGGATCTCGAAGCGCAGCGGTTGCCCGTCCTTGTCGAGCAGGCGTTGCCCCGACAGCTTCCAGCCGGCGTCGCCGAGCAGGGCGAGGGCGCGGCGCATGGTTTCGCGGGGGATGCCGCGTCCGTCGGTCTGGGGCAGGCTGAAGGCCTGCGTGAACAGGTTGGGCGGCAACTGGTCGCGGTAGGGCGAGAGCATCAGCCATTCATGGCCGGTGGGCACCCCGGTGGCGGCGAATTCACTGTTGGGGTAATAGCTGAGGGTACGTTTATAGGCGCCGCTGAACAGCGTGCGGTTGGTCCACTCGAAGTCGAACATCATGCCCAGGGCTTCGCGCACCTTGGTCTGGCTGAAGGTCGGCCGGCGCGTGTTCATGAACAGGCCCTGGCTCTGGGTCGGGATCTGGTGGGCGATCTGTGCCTTGATCACGTCGCCCCGGTTCACCGCCGGGAAGTTGTAGCCATTCGCCCAGTTCTTGGCCTGGTGCTCGATATAGATATCGAACTCACCGGCCTTGAATGCTTCGAAGGCCACATCGCTGTCGCGGTAGAACTCCACTTCGACCTTGTCGTAGTTATAAAAACCCTGGTTGACCGGCAGGTCCTTGCCCCAGTAGTCCTTGACCCGCTCGAACACCAACTGCCGCCCTGGAGTGACCTTGCTGATGCGGTACGGCCCGCTGCCCAAAGGGGGTTCGAAGGTGGTGGCCTTGAAGTCGCGATTCTTCCAGTAGTGCTGGGGCAGCACCGGCAACTCGCCCAGGCGCAGGATCAGCAGCGGATTGCCGGCGCGCTTGAACACAAATCGGATGCGATGCCGGTTGAGGATATCGACCCGCGCCACTTCCTGCAGGTTGGTGCGGTACTGCGGGTGGCCTTCGGTCAGCAGGGTGCGATAGGAAAACGCCACGTCATACGCGGTGATCGGCTTGCCATCGTGAAAGCGTGCTTCCGGGCGCAGGTTGAACACCACCCAGCTGCGGTCCTCGCTGTACTCCACCGACTGGGCAATCAGCCCATAGCTGGAAGTGGGTTCATCGCCGGACGGCGCGTACTGGCCAGTGCCGACCATCAACGGCTCGTTCAGCTCATTGACGCCGTACTGGAGGAAATTGGGCGTGGAAACCGGGCTGGAGCCCTTGAAGGTGTAGGGGTTGAGCGTATCGAACGTGCCAAATGCCATGACCCGCAAGGTCCGGCCTTTCGGCGCTGCAGGGTTTACCCAATCGAAGTGGGTGAATTTGGCCGGGTACTTGAGCGTGCCGAACTGCGTGTAACCGTGGCTCTCGGTAATCGTCGCGTTCGCACCAAAGCTCAAGGCCAGACTTATTAGTAAAAGGAGGGGACGCTTCAAGTCAGGAATCCGATCCAGGCAGCTTGGGCTTTATGATCGGTACAGTAACAGCTTGTTCCGGTTGGAAAAAGGCTGTTGCGGGGGCTGACTGAGGGCCGGCGAGGTCTTGAGCGGTATGACCGACAAATGTGGGAGCTGGCTTGCCTGCGATAGCATCGGCTCGGTATCACCGATACACCGAGGTGTCTGCATCGCAGGCAAGCCAGCTCCCACACTTGGGCCGCGTCGCTTCGTATATTGCGATCCCGCAGGGGATTGAAATAACGGCGACACCGCAATCCCCTGTGGGAGTTGTCGAGCTTCAGCGAGGCTGCGAAAGCGCTGTCTCAGGCGAAGAGA